>NZ_QFGA01000003.1:0-300000 GCF_004369205.1 Pelotomaculum schinkii
TTCCAACTCCCCCTGCTTCCAACTCCCCCTGCTTCCAACTCCCCCTGCTTCCAACTCCCCCTGCTTCCAACTCCCCCTGCTTCCAACTCCCCCTGCTTCCAACTCCCCCTGCTTCCAACTCCCCCTGTTCCCGCTGATGTCTTAACCTTCCACCAGGCTGAGCCATTTTTCCATATGGTCGTTAAGCTGCCTGCGGGCTTCTTCGATCTCTTCCTGTCTCTTCCGGCAGGCCTGGTAGTCCTGATAGACTTCAGGCAGGAACAGTTCCGCCTCAAGGCGCGAAATGTTCTCTTCGAGGTCGGCGATTGCCTGCTCAAGGTCCTCAACCCGGCGGCGGCGCATGCGTTTTTGCCGCTCTTCTTCCTTCTTCTGGAGATATTGTTTTTTTTCAGCGCTTTCTTCTCTGGCCGGTTCAGCCGAGGTACACCTGTTTTCGTTTTCTAGCTGTTCCCGCTCTGATTTTTTAAAGAGATAATAATCGTAGTTCCCAAGGTAGCTGGACAGGCCGTCAGTTGTGAGTTCCAGCACCCTGGTTGCCGTTTTGTTGATAAAGTACCGGTCGTGTGACACAAACAGGATAGCGCCGGGGTAGCCGTCAAGAGCCTCCTCCAGTACTTCCTTGGCAGGCAGATCGAGGTGGTTGGTCGGCTCGTCCAGAAGCAATAAGTTGGCCTTCTGCAGCATTAAGGCTGCCAGGGTGAGCCGGGATTTTTCACCGCCGCTTAAGTCTCTCACGTACTTTTTGACCTCGTCGCCGCGGAACAGAAATCTTCCAAGCACCGTGCGGATATCCACCTCGTCCAGGCTGGGATACCGGTCCCAGAGCTCGTGGAGGACCTGCTTGTCCCCGCTCAACCCTTGCTGCTCCTGGTCGTAATAGCCGATCTGAACATGGCTGCCCAGTGTTACCTGCCCTTCCAGAGAAGGGAGCAGGCCGGCAATGGTTTTGAGCAGGGTGGATTTGCCGATCCCGTTGGGGCCGACCAGGGCTACCCGCTCGCCCCTGTTGATTTGAAAATCCAGGCCATGGGCCAGGGTGAGATCCGTATAACCGACGCCGAGGTTTTGAACCTTCAGCACCTCCATGCCGCTGGGCCGCACAACGTTAAAGGATAGGGCTACCCGGCGCTCCTGGCCCGGGCGTTCCAGACGCTCCATCTTTTCCAGCGACTTGAGGCGGCTCTGAGCCCTTTTGGTGGTATCCTTGGCGGCCATATTGCGCCGGATGAACTCCTCCTGGCGGGCAATTTCACTCTGCTGCCGGGTATAGTTTTTTAGCTGCTGCTCAAGCAAAACGGCTTTTTGTTGAATAAACGCGCTGTAGTTGCCGGTATAGCGGGTTAGCCCGGCAGGGGTTAGTTCATATATAACTTTAGCCAGGGCATCGAGGAAGTAGCGGTCGTGAGATACCACCAGCACCGCTCCCCTGTAGGACTGCAGGTACTGCTCCAACCAGGCCAGGTTGTCCATGTCCAGGTAATTAGTGGGCTCGTCCAATATTAATAAATCTGGTTCCCCCAGCAGGCAGCGGGCAAGGGCCAGCCGGGTCTTTTGCCCGCCGCTCAGCGTGTTGACCGGAGTAGCCAGGTCCATATCGGAAAATTTGAGCCCGCTTAAGACCGAGCGGATGCTGGCCTCATAGGTGAAACCTCCCCGGCTCTTATAAAGCGCCGAGAGGTTGTCGTAGTTCTCCAGTAGTTGCCGGTTGACGCTTTCATCAACCGGTGAGGCGTCCTCCATCTGTTTTTCCATATCCCTGATTTGTTTTTCCATGTCAATAAGGGGTGTGAAAACAGTCAGCATCTCGTTCCAAATGCTTTTTTCCGAATCCAGACCGCCACCTTGGGCCAGGTAGGACAACGACAAATCCCTGACTCTGGTCACTTCCCCCGTGTCCGGCGCCAGGTGGCCGGTTAATATCTTTAAAAGGGTTGATTTGCCTGCTCCGTTGACTCCGACAATACCGGCCTTCTCGCCTTCCTGTACGGTAAGGCTGAGACCGGAAAAGACCTTATGAGCGCCGAAAGATTTTGCTATTTGTACCGCCTGCAACAGGACCAATGTTGCTCTCCCCTTTCAACTATCAAGTTTACAACAGCCGGCCGGGTTGGACAAGCCCATAGGCTGCTCCGGTGGGGGAGGTGCAAGATTAAAAATCAGCGCCGGTAAACCGGCGCCTTGGGGGACTTGGTAAGGTGCTTCTAACTTGGATCCACTTCGTCATAGGACAGAGTGGTCACCCGGGTGTAATTGCCTGTTTGGATTTCTTCTTTACTGGCGCTCTTTTCAAGGGCTTCCTTGTTGCCGGGGGCAAGGGACGGTCTAATTCGTTTTCTTTTCAGCTTTTTCATGCCTAACGCCTCCAGAATAATCGCCGGGGTCAGTCCGGCTGCTTTTTTGGCTCAAAACCAGTGCGGAGAATGCCTTACAAACCGCTATGGCGAGTAACGGCGAGCTCCCCAGTATTCATCCCCATAAGGACCACTGTCCATAGCTTCTACCCGTACCGTCGAAGTGCTGTTGGGCGAGTGAATCATCATGCCGTCGCCGATGTACATACCCACGTGGTGAATTTGTCCCACGCCGCCCTTGGCAGCGAAGAAGAGCAGAGCACCCGGCAGCAGGTCCTGCCTGGCAACGGCTGTCCCTGCAAGCGCTTGCTCGTCGGCGTCCCGCGGTATGGTTATGCCCTGTGACTGGTACAGCCGCATGGTAAAGCCGGAACAATCAAACCCGTAAGAGGCGGTACCGGCCCAAAGATAGGGGAGCCCTAAGAATTTCCTGGCCTCACTGACGATACCGGAGCGGGAAAAGGTCAAAGCAGATTCCGCTTTGACGTCTTCTCCGGCCAGGTACCCGTTCCCGCCGTTGGGAAGGCGGACCTCTACGAACCCGCTATTCTCTCGCAACAGGGGCAGCCTGGTCTGGTAAGGCGCTTCACCGGCAGCCTGGGTAAGCGCCTCGTCCAGGTAAATCGGAGCTGTTTTTTTAACCACAACAATTCTGGGAAGATTCTTCAGAGCATCAAGGTAGGCAGGGCTGTTGACAATATGCGCAGCCGGCGCCCAGCCGGGGTAACCTTGTCCGTTAAGCCTGGTTTTTTGTTCAACTGCTGCAACTTTAAGCCATGCGCCATGGCGTTCCAGGATGACTACCGGCTCGCCATAAAGCGCCATTGTATCTGCCTTACCGACGAGCCAGAGGCGCAGCGCCGGGTCCATACCGGCAGACCAGCCGGCCGGGTCGTTGTTCTCCCGTAAAATCAGTTCGTCATAGTCCCGCAACTTGCCTGGTGCGGACCAGAGTACTGTGGCAGGCGCGTTAACCGCTCCCCAGTTGGTATCCGGCATGGCAGACCCTCCTTTTTCAACGGAAAGCTCCCTGTTTTCAGCGGGAGGCTGGTTGAAGTGGCCCCGAAACTGACAGCCTGATAGGAATACTATTGCCGTTAGAGCAACTACGAGAGCAAGGTTTCCGGTTGCTTTTATCATATCGGTTATAAGTTCTTTCTTAAGTAGATTATATTCGTAGGATATCCATCCATATGCGCGGCATACCTTACCTTTTTCTCAGCTTGAAAAAAAGGTAAGCCAGGAGCATGGCTGTCAGCGTACTGACCAACAGCCCCGTATTTTCATTCAGGTTGAACTTAAAAGCCCACAGCCAGTAAACTCCCACCGAGCCTAAAACAGTTAAAATCATGTACGGGAACCCTCTACTCAACTGGTACCACTACCTTTTAATTAGAGTGCTGTTAGTATTGACAATAATCTAATTGTTGTCATCATACATTTCACTGATGGTGCAGGGAACTGAACCAGATACCAGCCTGCCGTCGCCAAGTACCACGTAAATCAACCTTCCCGCGGGGTTGTCAATAACCAGCTTCGGATCAATCCACACTTGTTTGCACTTCGCCAGGTCGCAACCGGTGTAGCCGGGGCAGTGGCCGCAGCAGATATAACCACAAGTCTTGTTGTTATTAAAGTGATCCGCGCATTTGGGGATCGCCGTCCCTTCCTCCAGGTAGAGATTGAGGCAGTAGTTTGCCCTTTCCGGCAGTGTCATCCCGGTAAAATCCATAATTCAACCCTTCCTTCATTAAATATACCCAGAATAAAAGCTCCAGAAAAACCGGACAAAAACGATGCCTTTACTTCACGTATGCTGGAAATATTCTAAGTCAACCAGGTAATTTCCTTGTTTACATGATAGTTCCAAGTTTCTGGCGTGGTGCGCTTTTCCATCCCTTTTATCGTGTTATTGAGGCTTGCCATGGGCTTGAGAGTCTGGTTCATCCCTTTATCGCTGGGCGCCGCGGTTGCCGGCCAGTTGGTAGGCGGTGTCTCATACTCCAGCAGCAGGGAAGAGGGCTGAAATTTAATAAACAAAAACCCGGGCATGTCCCGGGTTTTTCAGATCGGTAAACAGGTCAAACACTGAGTATCTTTCGTACAAATGCCTTCATCTGTCCTTTGGCTGCAGCTTCCTTAAAAAGCACCGGTTTTTGATCCAGGCCCCTCAGACCGCCGGGGATAGCCACCCCGCTAGTTTCCCCGAGTGCTTGCAGCAGCTCAAATTCATCTTTCCCCTTTACAGCTTCCTCACCCAGAATTGCCCTGGCTACACTTTCATTGAACTTGAACGGGCTGGCAGTTGAAGCTACGACTGTCCTGGCAACGTCGCCGGTCGCAGCTGCGTATTTCTGGTAGACTGACAGGCCTACCGCCGTGTGAGTGTCAACGAGATAACCGTAACGCTGGTAAACCGAGCGGATGGTTTCCAGAGTCTCCTGGTCGTTCGAGTAGGCGGACCAGAACATACGGTCGATCCCGGCGCGGGTATCTTTGTCGATGTTGTAAACTCCCTTTTGGTTTAAGTCGGACATCCAGCCGCGGACCCTGGCCGGGTCACGGTTGCAAAGATGATAGAGCAGGCGTTCCAGGTTGCTGGAAATCAGTATGTCCATCGAGGGCGAAAGGGTCTTTTTGAAGTCTCTGTCCCGGTTGTAAATGCCGGTGTGAATGAAGTCGGTGAGGACATTGTTGGCATTGGAGGCGCAGACCAGTCTATTGACCGGCAAACCCATTTGACTTGCGTAATAGGCTGCCAGAATGTTGCCGAAGTTGCCGGTCGGCACCACAAAATTTATTTTCTCATCCTGTTTAATGCAGCCCCTGGCCAACAGATCCAGGTAGGCAGAAAAATAATAGACGATTTGGGGGACCAGCCGGCCCCAGTTGATGGAATTAGCCGAGGAGAGCGAGTAGTTTTGCCGGCTCAGTTCCAGGTTGAACTGTTTGTCCCCGAAGATGCTTTTAACTCCGGTCTGGGCGTCGTCGAAATTTCCCTGTACGGCGACCACGGCCACGTTGGAGCCTTCCTGGGTCACCATCTGGAGTTTTTGCATCCGGCTGACGCCCTCTTGCGGGTAGAACACAATGATTTTTGTGCCCGGCACGTCCCTGAAACCTTCCAGGGCGGCCTTCCCGGTATCGCCGGAAGTGGCGACCAGGATGACGATGGTTGACTTCTCCCCGGTTTTGGCTGCAGCCCTGGTCATCAAGTGGGGCAGGATCTGCAGGGCCATGTCTTTAAATGCGCTGGTTGGTCCGTGCCACAGTTCCAGGACATGAAGAGAACTGTCAAGTTGGCGCAGCGGGGCAATTTCCGGTACGTCGAACCTGGCATGCCCATAGCCTTTAGAAACGCACTCTCTGATCTCTTCCTCCGTGAAATCGCTCAAGTAATCTTTTAATATAATGCCAGCTTTATCTTGATAGGTTGAGCCGGTCATTTCAGCCAGCTTACTAGCGGAAATTTTTTTGATTTCACTGGGGACGAATAAGCCCCCGTCCGGAGCTATGCCGAGCTTAATCGCTTCCGCGGACGAAACCTTTCTGAACTCCCCCCTGGTACTTTCGTACAACATGGTAGTCCTCCTGTGCAAATGAAATAATACTAATATTAAACAACATAAAATCCCGTACGTAAAGTAAAACAAAAGATACATGCCTAATTAAAGGGCGGCATGAAATATTTTCCTTTATTATGGGCAAAATCAATAGTAGACAGGAGGTTTTGCATATGAATTTCAAGGTCCGTGAGTTAATCAAACTGCGTGGCGCCAAATTGTTCCTTGGGCTCAGAAAAAGGCGTGAAGGCTTGCATAAAAGCAATCCGGCAAAGTTTTACCTGAAACCAAAGGAAGATACCAGGAGCGCTTTAGGCAGAAGGTTGGATATGCTTGTGGGGTTGCTGGTCAGCGGGCTGGTCGCTTTCTTCCTGCTGGTCAACATTACCGGGCAGCCTGCCAATGCTGCCGTCTTCTCCCTGCTGCTGCTGGTTTTAGAAGCTTTGCTGCTGAAAAAGGCGCTGCATTTAAAGGAACGCAGGCGCCGGCTCCAGAAGCAGCTCTACCTGGCAGGTGAAAAATTTTCTGAAGACATTGTTAATATGGAACCGAAAAGTCAGTTTCCTTTATACGTATGTGATATCCTGACCAGACTGCCTGGATTTCAGTTAAGGGCCAAAGCGAAAAAAGAGGATCCTGCCGGGGATAACCAGGGTTTTGACCTGGAAGGAACTTATAAAGGGGTCCCGTTGGGGGTTTGGTGCCTGCACCAGGTGGGAGGAGAAGTTACCCCGGCTGATGTAAGGGCGTTTGCCGGGGCGCTGCATCTGGCCGGTTACAACAATGGTCTCCTGGTGACAACCGGTGATTTTGCCCCAGGTGTCAGGCGTGTCGTAGGTGAAGCAGCCCGCAAGGGGATTAAGATCAAAGCAGTAACAAGGTACGGTTTGGCCGAATTGGCCCGGCAAGCCGGGTGCAGCGTCTTTCAAAGTACGGAAGCTGGGCCGGAGGTTGTCCCACGCACTGTCCCAAAGAAGCCGTCAATGGTGCTGGCTGCCCTCCAGGATTCAGTCTTCAGTTCCAGGAAAAAGGCTAAGGGTTATTTCATATATGGTTTACTCCTTCTAGCCGGCTATTTCCTTTTAAAAGGTACGAGCGCTCTCAGCCTGGTCTACCTCTTTTTTGCCGTACTCAACCTCCTTCTGGGAGCAGGAAGTCTCTACTATGGCAGAAGCGTGGAGGAACTGGACCCTTTGGAAGGTTTTAACCCGGAGAAATAGTCCGGCATACCCTTCTCAGCTACTCTAACCCGCCATGTAAGGCTATGGGCGGGTTATTTGTTTTGCTTCTCAGCGGGTGTAGTTTATTGATATATCATTAAATGGAAGGCTTGCAGGTGGAAAAACAAGTACTTTAATTGCTTTTTTCTGCATAAGATAATGGGCGGGAGGGCTTGAAATGCCGCTGCATAACAAAATCAGGTACTGGAGGCTGCAAACAGGCATCTGGGACCTGAAAGAATTTGCCGAGATCATTGGTTTTTCTGCCTGGTTGGTGGAAAGGTGGGAAGAGCAGAAGATCCAGCCTACTCTGGAGGCCCTCTGCCGGGTCAGGGAGAGGCTGCTCACCTACCAACCTGGCATTACTCTTGACGACCTGATTGATTATATGGAGCCCCCTGAAAATTAATTTCCTTCATATTCCCGGTGTCTTGCCGGGAATTTTTTTTATCCCGGAACTTGTTCATGATATTATCCCAATAATGAATTTAAAATAGTTTTGCGCAGGTAAATATTTTGAATAATCTGTTAGTTATTAGAATAAACTCCGGGCTTTAAGCCTGAAAAAATGTAAATATTGCTTACCGTCCTTTGATAAAGTAAAAAGCAAGAACTATTCTTGTTTTATAGGGTAATTAAAGTTTTGATGATAAATTTAGACTCAAGTTGAGGATATTAATTAGTACAACTTATTAATATAATCGTAAACATATATTTCACTTTATTTACTTGTGAATGGTAAGATAAAATTAAAATAATGGTCTGGATTTTTAATGCATTCTATAATTTGACGAAATGGTGTTTGAAATGGTGCAAATATTATCAAATTTAGAAGTGATACTGCTCTACATAGTAAATGAAAAACCTTCCTATGCCTATGAAATTAATAAGGCAATCGACTCCCGGAATATAAGGATGTGGGTTAGGGTCGGATTAGCCTCTATCTACCAGGTATTAAGGAGGTTAGAGAAAAAAAAGCTGGTCTATTCGCAAGAAGAAAAAGAAGGTAAAATGCCGGACAGAATAAGATACTATATTACAGAATCCGGTAAGTCGGCGCTAAAAGAGGCTTCAAAAAGGCTTCTGTCTGGTATAGAGTGGTATTACCTGGATCTGAACGTTGGTTTGGAAGCGTCTGATGCTCTAACACCTAGGGAGAAAGCCGAATCTTTAATAAATAGGCTAAACAAAGTAAAATCAAACATAAAAAGAATGAAAGAAATCGTTGCATATGACAGCGACGTGCGATTTAAGAAAAAAGCCCTTATCAAAAATTTAATTTATATGCGTGAATCAGAGGAGGCTTACTTGCAAGAAGTTTTAAGAGATATGTCAATAGGTATATATGATAATGTAAGAGACTTGAAAAGTGGCTTTCTTAATGGGATGTGACCCAACTTAGTGTTTATTTAATTTTATTATAGAGGAGAATGTTATCATGACTGAAAAATTTTTTCAATTTCATGGCACAGATGACTATATAGCTTCGGAAGAATTGAAAAACAGTGTTAATATCGCTATTGCCCTGGGACGGCCACTTTTGGTCAAAGGTGAGCCCGGCACAGGCAAGACCTTGCTGGCAAAAAGTGCTGCTGAGAGCCTTGGTTTGAAGTTCATCGTTTGGAATATCAAGTCGACGACCAAGGCTCAGGAGGGGCTGTATATGTATGATACGGTGCAGCGTCTTTACGACAGCCAGTTCGGTGACCGGGACGTGTCCGATATCAAGCAATATATCAGGCTCGGCAAGCTTGGAGAGGCTTTTACCTCTGATAAGCAGGTAGTGCTATTAATTGACGAAATAGACAAGGCTGACCTTGAATTTCCCAACGACCTCCTATGGGAACTGGACATTATGAATTTCTATATCCCGGAAACCGGGGAAACCATCAATGCAAAAAACAGGCCTATTGTGATCATCACCAGCAACGCTGAAAAGGAACTGCCGGATGCTTTCCTGCGACGCTGCATCTTCCACTATATCGACTTTCCGGATAAGAACATGATGGCAAGAATTATTAGAGTGCATCATCCCGACCTGGAGGACCGTCTAATTCGGGAAGCGACGGAGGCGTTTTACAAATTACGTAACGTCAGCGGTCTTCTCAAAAAGCCAAGCACCAGTGAACTGTTAGACTGGGTACAAGCTCTGGCGTTGGGAGGGATCAAACCGGAGAGGCTAGGACTGGAGTTGCCCTTCCTCGGGGTGTTGCTTAAAAAGAACGAGGATTTCGATAAGGTAATGCGTCAACAGCACGATTGGGGCCGTAGGTAAGGGGTCTTTTTTTCTACAGTACAGTTAAAGTTTAGGAAGGTGCTGGCTTTTGTTTATCAATTTTTTCGACCAGCTAAAAAATGAAGGAGTCCCCGTTTCTTTAAATGAATGGTTGACCTTGATGGAAGCGCTGGCCAAGGGCCTTTCTTTCTCCAGTCTGACCGGTTTTTACTACCTGGCGCGGGCGGTGCTAATAAAGAACGAGGCGCATTACGATCGCTATGACCTGGCTTTTGCCAAGTATTTTCAAGGGTTAGAAACCAAAGAGGATGTTATCGAACAAGCTTTGGAATTGCTTGAATCCCTGCCAGACGAGCAACCGGCTCCCGGGAATCGCTCTCCAATAGCACGCTTGGACGTGGGAGCGCTGCGACGGGAGTTGGAGATTAGTTTAAAAAAAGAAGATAATGAACAACCGGGTCCGAAATGGGCAGCCACACTCGGCATGTCACCAGTAGGCCATGCCGGTTTTTACCCTGGAGGTACAAGAACGGAGGGCACATCATTAAACTATTCAGCCGCAAGGGTGGCTGTGAGACGTAAATACCGGGATTTCCGGGAAGATAGTATCACCGGTGTACGCAATTTTGAGGTAGCGCTGCGCAGGTTGCGGCAGTTAAGTACCAAGACTGAGGGACCAAAGGACGAACTTGACCTGAACGGCACCATAGATGCCACCTGCAGAAATGCCGGGTGGTTAAAACTGGTATGGGAACGCCCGCGTCGCAATAAGATTAAGGTAATTCTCATGATGGACTCGGGAGGCTCGATGGATAGACATATGCGGATTTGCACCCGTCTTTTTAAAGCAGCCCATAGCGCTACTCACTTCAAGGATATAAAGTTTTATTACTTTCATAACTGCGTCTATGAAAACGTATACACCGCACCTGCAATAGACGATAAGGACGCTGTACAAACGGAAAAAATATTACGTACTCTGAACTCTGATTACCGTTTGATTATTGTCGGTGACGCCTGTATGGCGCCGGTAGAGTTCACTGATCCTGGCGGCGCCACCTTTGCCTACGTTGAGGGTATTAAAAATGAACCGGGACAAACCTGGTTGAAGCGCCTGTTCAGACGCTTTCCACGCTCGGTCTGGATAAACCCATACCCAGCCTCTTCATGGGAAACAATACACGGCGCGGAGACAATTTCTCTCATCAGGAAAATCTTTCCTATGTTTGAACTTACCCCTAAAGGGCTGGAGCTGGCGATAAAAAAAATTAAAAGGTAAAAAGCGAAGGGATAACGAGTTGTCATCAACTAACCAAATTATCCTGGCCTGCGCTATTTTCCTTGCAACTTACGTGCTTTTAATCGCAGATAAAATCCACCGTACCATTGTGGGTGCGGTGGTTATACTTTTGGTCGGGATCATCACCCAGAATCGGGCGGTTGAGGCCATTGACTTCAACACTATAGGACTTTTGATTGGTATGATGGTAATCGTAGGGGTTACCCGGCAAACAGGAGTCTTTGAGTACCTTGCCATCCTGGCGGCCAAGTGGGCCAAGGGCGAACCAGTGAAGATAATGCTTTACTTGGCTACTGTCATAGCGTGGTATCAGCATTTTTGGATAACGCCACCACCGTGCTGCTGATTGTTCCGGTTACATTCGCCATCGCCAGGTAGCTGAAAATTAGCCCGATACATCCTGATTGCAGAGGTTGTCGCCTCAAATATCGGCGGTACTGCCACCTGATCGGTGACCTCCAAACATTATGATCGGCAGCGCTGCGGGCCTGGGTTTCATGGGTTTTGTCATTGCCCTGACCCCCGTGATTATCGTGGGGCACATTGCCAACATGATCTGGCTTAAAGTACTTACAGAAAGCAGTTGGTGAGTGACCCGGATTTACAGAAGAATATCATGAACATGAACGAGAAGGAAGAAATAAGGATCGGGTCAAGCTGAAAAAATGTCTTTGGATTATTGGTTTAACCGTCCTGGGCTTTATTCTTCACCAGTACCTGCACCTGGAATCGGCCACCATTGCTCTCTCAGGCGCGGCCTTCCTTTTTTTTAGAGTTTATGGGCGGCGTTGGATTTGCAACGAGTTTGAAATAAGTTTAGGTTTTGTGACGGGAAATTGAATAATTGGGATAATTTCTAGCAATTATGTGAATCAATCCATTGTAAGGTAAACTTTATAAATACTTTAAGCGCTGGAGGTAAATTAGCATTATTTAGTGTCGTTAAATAAAGATTTTGTTTGATTATTGGCGTTAGTGATATGGTTCTTATACCGCGCTCCCAATCCATGGCTGCAACATCAGATGATAGTACTGCAATTCCAAGTTCCTCACGGACAAAACCTAAGATTGTTTTTACGGAAGAGCAGGTAATTAGTATATTTGGTTCAAAGCCTGCAGACCGGCAGGCGTTACAAAAATCAATATGGTGTCCGGACGAGGGAGGAGGCAGAATAATATTTTCATATTTTAAATTTTTTAAGGCTACTGATTTACAGCCAGCAAAAGGATGGTGTTCGCTAGTTACAACAACCATTTGGTCGGTTACTATGGGATATAATTTGAGCCGGGAATCCGTCACGGCATGATGAACAAAAGCTGCATCAATTTTGGAGGAACGTAACATACCATATAGTTCGTCATCCTGATCTTCCAGAAGACTCAGTGTTACTCTGGGAAAATTTTTTTTAAAAGACGCCATCAGGTTCGGGATGCGGTAATGGCCAATTATGGGGATGATTCCAAGTAAAAGATGCCCTTTTTCAAAAGAAGCATATTCACTTATACAACGCTGGGCTTCATTTATTGTCGACATTATTTGCCTGGCGTGAGTGATAAACTCTTTTCCTGCCGGGGTAAGTTGCACAGAACGGGTTGTTCTCGCGAATAAACTAACGCCTAATTCGTTCTCTAACTTACTAATCTGCTGGGAAAGCGAGGACTGAGATGTCTTAATCTCTTCTGCAGCACGTGTAAAGCCATTGTATTTTGCTACAGCCAATACATATTCCAACTGATGTAATTCCATAATAGCCCCCCCCATAAACCTTGATTAAAAAATTGGGATATGGCAAAAATTCCATAATATGTAGGATTGGCTACTGATAATCACGTAGTTTTTCATATGGCTTTGACCTTTTATACTAGTAGCTTATTATAAATTTATAAGTGCATCATTAATTCCCCCTTATAAATAATGAAAGTGTTTCCCAATTTTATCCTGTAACATATATAGATAATAACAAATATGGCTTAATTCTTTAAAAACATTTTCTTAAGAAAAGCAGTGTAATATTTTTTGGGATTAATTTAGTGAATTTTTGAACATAACTACTTAACAATATGATACCTGGTTTTTAATTTAAGGGCAAGAAATCATTGTGCTAATACTATGATTTTTATTATTGATCAAAGACTTTAATCATATATCGCAGTTGCATAAATGCCTACTTTATTTAATAGTACTGTAAACAATACCATTTCAATTTATAATACTTCATACGATAGTACTTTCGATTCATTATATTTAACTTGATTTTACCATGTGAAAATTACCAAGTTAAATATGGGTTTGTGATTATATTTATAATTTTAACTAATTAATTTACTCCAGCTATAAGTACTTTTTTCTATAGTATGCATTAAAACTAGTAAAACTCATAATGCAAATAGGGCAGCATTATTTTAGTAGTCGTAAACTTGGAAATAATTTTAAATAATACATAAAAGAAAAAGCGTTAGAGTTATAAGTTCTAACGCTTTATGCTTTGACTGCGTGAATCTTGGAGTTAATAATTGTTTTGCCCTTGAACCTTCATGCCAAAGCCCTGCTAAAATATTCAAGTCAATTTAAAAAAATATTAACCAGTCATAGATATAAATCCTCTTCTGCATAGTCCCACTTGCGTGCTTTGAAATAACGATGTACTACTTCATTAATTATATCACGTGGCAATTGGGCTTTGGTTCCCGATTGAATAGTTAGCGATTCTTCATAAAAGCGGTCCGGGAAAGCAAAATCTTCTAATTTTTCACCAGCCAGTACATTGAATTGATGTTGCAGGTCCCAGATAATGGCGGCAATTTTCATAACATCTTGTTCTGTGTAAGGGTGACCGGTTACCGCTGTTAGCGCCCTTGCATAAAAGTCTGTTCCAAGTGCTCTGTGGACGGGCGGCCTAATACAAAGGCCCGTAGAATTAATAATAGTAATCAAGTCTTCGGAGTATCTGGCCATCTTAGGGATATCAACTTTAAAAGGCGGTTCACCAAATATTTCTTTCTTTAAAAAATTTGGCATGTCCAATTTATTAATCGTATCTTCTGAAACAGCAGTTTCTTCCTCAAAATAATTACGTTCCTTCCCATACAAATTATCAACGGGTGACCTGGTCCGCAGACTATCTCCGCCTCTTGTATTGGTAAGGTACCCCAACGTCCATACATCCCACTTTGCCCGGGGATCTCGAACAGGAATTTCCACTCCCTTGATATGCATGGCAAATTGTTTGCTGCCTGGAATATTTTCAGAAGCTCTCTTAATACCTTCAGCGAGCAAATCACCAATGCCTTTTCTTTGCCCGATATTCTCCAAAAGCTTTAAAATACCTAAAAAATCGCCCCATACACTTGGTACTTCCATGCTTAAATTACCCAGCAAGCCATTTTGGTTTGCTTCAATAGCAAAGGCTATTACTCCTGAGGCAGAAACCACGTCCATACCATATAAATTGCATACCTCTGCGCATTTTAATATTTCGGCAATTTCTTTAATCCCCAGCTTGGCGCCAAATTCTAAAACGAAGCTTACCTCCAAACCTTTATTACCATAACCTTTGTATATTCCGTTTTTTACCTTTGTCCAATGGGCGCAGGCAACCGGGCAAGAAAAGCATGCCAAATCCTTTTCTTTATACTTTCTCTCAAAAACTCCCCGGCCTCTGGTGTCTACCCAGTCTTCAAAGTACCCGCGAGTAAAATTGTATCCTGGAAGGGCGCCAATTTTATTGTAAGGGTCAGCAACCACCATGCTGCCGTAGCGATGTGTGTAACCAAAGGACTCATGGTTAATGACCTTTTTAAATGCTTCAGTCATAATTCTGGCAAAGGAGCGTCTATCCGCTACCTTGACTTTGCCATTTCCACGGACTGCAATCGCCTTTAAATTTTTACTGCCCATTACTGCGCCCATGCCGGTCCTGCCCCAAGCGCCGTGGTAATTATTTTGTACTGAGGCAAAACGGACAAGCTTTTCTCCAGCCGGGCCAATGCTGGCAACTTGATAGTCCTTCCCTCTTTCTCGTCTAATCCAGTCCATGGTTGCGCAGGTATTTAAACCCCAAAGGTGAGTCGCGTCTTCGATTTTTATTTGGTCATTATCTATGGTTATATAAACGGGAGTAGGACTCTTTCCTGTCAACACAATATGGCTGTAGCCTGCAAATTTCAATGCTGCTCCCCAAAGCCCGCCGCTATTACTGGTGCCAAAACGGTTGCTGAGAGGGGATTTGGCAGTGAGTTCAGTACGGGCGGCAGTAGGCAACAGGGTTCCTACAAAAGTACCCGCTCCAAAGATTAAGTTATTGTCCGGTCCCAATGGGTCTGCACCTGGTGGTGTAAGCTCAACAAGCAGTTTGGTGTTTACCCCAAGCCCTCCTAAGAAATCGCGCTGGAGTTCAGTCGTATCTTCAATAGATACTTTCTTGTCGGTTAAATCTATTTTTATTAACTTAATCATCCCAGCTACCTCTTTTCATTTAATAAAGCTTTGCTGGTACAGTAGCTAGCGCACAGGCCACAGTTATTACAGTTATTGTCCAATTCAATTCTAAAATGAGCGTCATTTTCATCATTTTGAACTTTTATTAGGGAATGAGATGGATAAAAACAACCATCGTTGGCCAAGGAGCATATCATCTGGCAAATAAGGCAACCTGTGCAGTGTTCCTCGTGAATATTTATTTTCCACTTCAAATTTTAAACACCTCTTCAATAATATGCTTTACTAGTAAGTATGTAAAGATTATTTCCTAAGTACTGATGTAAGTTCAAAAATTAAAGGGAAGGTTATTAACAAACTCATAAACTAACTGGTTATTGTCGACATCCTTTATTTATTATCTCCATTAGCTTTGTCAATTCAAGGTAGTGCAGGGGTGTTGACGAGAGTTTTTTGGGCTTTGTTTACTTATTTTGCTGTCAATATTCTGCCATATGCAGAGTGGTAATTCAAGTTGTATTTTAGGTAGCTATTAGGTGTATTTAATATATTGCCTCCCTCCATTAGAAAATGATTACCCTGTTTAAATAGGCCACAGGACTAGGGTTAAGCATTTTTTTAGCTATTTCAGTAAACTCATCATGATGTATCTAAGACATATTAATAAGCAGAACTAATTAATGCAATCGCAAACGCATATTTCACTTTAATCATTTATGGATGGTAAGATAAAATCAATAAGTTAGATGTATTAATATGGAAAGCATTACAATGCTATGTACTCGAATCTATCACACTAAAACAAGCTATTTAATAAATTCTTAAACCTAAAAACAGGTAATCCGTTTTTATTAGGGGCAAGTTATTAAGGTTTATTATTCAAGGTATTGAAATTACTGTTTCCGAAATAATCAAATATCGGTTTCGAGGTTCTTGCATTGTTGCAAATT
Source organism: Pelotomaculum schinkii (assembly GCF_004369205.1). Taxonomy (NCBI): domain Bacteria; kingdom Bacillati; phylum Bacillota; class Clostridia; order Eubacteriales; family Desulfotomaculaceae; genus Pelotomaculum; species Pelotomaculum schinkii. The sequence continues at coordinate 16,059 of NZ_QFGA01000003.1, forward strand.
GCTGTAGGCGTGGTCAGATTAGATTATTTAATCGTGTATATTACGTCTATTAAGCATGTCTATATTAGTTCAACAAGGTTCAAACTTTGATATCCATTTGCTTTTCGATAAAAGATTTTGTGTCTGTACATTTCTGGTGCTCTCTTTGTTGTGGGAAAAATTATGTGAGCAGCTGGAATCCGCAGATTATAGATGGGAGAGGCGGGCGTTCGTCTCTTTTTATAATAAGGGAGGGTGGTGATCAACCTAGTACTGGCGGGATACATCGGGTAGCTTTATTCCTATTTTCCATTACTTCCTGAAAATCAGAAACGAAAGGAGAAACCAATGCAGTCAGAAACAAAAGCAAGTACTGTAGGTATTGTTACCAGGAAAAGGGCTATTTGGTTAATTGCAATAGTAGTCATATATTTTGTTTTAATCAATTTACCTACTCCAAATGGTCTCTCCCTCGTAGGACAAAAAGCCTTGGCATTAATGCTTATTGTAGTAATTACCTGGGTAACTGGAATTATCCCGATAGGCATAGCATCATTGTTGTTTGTATTCCTCCAGTCCGTGATTGGTATTGCAGACGTGGGCACGGCAGTAGGGAACTTTGCCAATCCAACCCTGCTCTTTGTTCTTTCCTCATTTTTCCTGGCAATTGCTTTGGATGTGAGCGGTCTAAACAATCGAATCTCTTTGAAATTGACGGTCCTTTCAGGAGGTAGTCCTAAGAAAGCGTTGTTCTACTTAATGGCAGCCACCGCTGTGTTGTCAATGGTTATTTCCGACGTCCCGGCATGTGCGGCATTTTACTCCATCGGACTGGCCCTTTTGCGGAAAAACAATTGTAAAGTGGGCTCCAGTAATTTAGGCAAGGCTATGATGATTGGTATTCCCGTAGCCTCCTTAATTGGCGGGGCTGCAACACCGGCAGGATCTTCATTGAATGTATTGGCGCTGTCCCTGATGAAGTCCACAGCGAATATAGACATCACATTCCTTCAATGGGCGGCCATCGGTATTCCCATCGTTATTATAGCGCTGCCCCTCACCTGGAAGATTATGACTTTCGTATTCCCACCGGAGTTGGAGCGTCTGATTGGTATAGAAGATATCCAAAAAGATTATCAGGCTTTGGGTCACATTTCAGCAAAAGAAATCAAGTTTATAGTGATCTTTGCACTTTTGCTGATTACCTGGTTCACAGAATCGATTCATAAAATACCCCTGCCGGCTTCGGCCACGTTTGGTGCGGTACTTTTCTTCCTGCCAGGGATAGATTTACTGAGCTGGGAAAATACGAAACATAGGATAGGTTGGGATATTATCCTACTTATCGGTGCAGCCAGCTCATTAGGTACGGCCTTTTGGAAATCTGGTGCAGCCACCTGGATGGCTAATGGCGCATTGAGCTGGACACAAGGCGTCTCTCTGGTTGTGGTTGTTCTTGTTGTGGTTATCTTTACAACCCTGATCCACCTTCTGTTACCTGTCAACCCTGCCATTATCTCCATCATGGTACCGGCCCTGGTGGGTTATGCCGCCACTATAGGCATGGGTTCGCCTTTAGCACTGGTTATTCCCATGGCTCAAGCCGTGCACTCAGCTTTTCTGTTGCCACTTGATTCCGTACCTCTCATTACCTATGCATCGGGCTATTATACTATGGTGGATTTCTTTAAATCTGGATGGATCATCTCTATCCTTTGGTGCATTGTAATAACCGCTGTGATCATGGTGATCGCCCCTGCCATAGGTTTGTTTTAAGAAAATAATTTATACGTGCCTCTCTATATTGCTAACAAATCATATAGTGTAAAGAGTGTTGTGCTTTATTCCGTGTTGATGTCCAATGTTGTAAAATTTCGGAGTTTATGCCCATAGCACAATGATTTATAGACCGTTAAACCGGTATGGTTGAACTTTGCGTGCAAATAGTAGTTTTTATTGCTTTAGCTAGTTAAAATTGGGGATAATATAGGCTTTTAAGGATTAAAGTTGAAGCGAAAACTGCATTTTGTATCCGTTTATTAATAAGCAGAACTAATTAGTGCAATTACTAACAGATATTTCACTTTGTTTAATAGTGGATGGTAAGATAAAAACATAATAACTAGTTGTAATGTTTCGGTGTAGCTAAAGATTGCTTTATCTAAAAATATTACGACAAATGAATGCGTGAGAAATAATTTATTTGGATTTATTAGGTTGATGTGGAGTAAAGCTGACTTAAGTCAACCACATATAAAGTGAGGTGGTTTTTAAGATCGCTAAATTTATATAAGCTATTTTTTGATTAAATTTGGAGAGGAGAAAGATCAATGTCCAAAGTTGTTACTCCTGAGCAGGCCGCGGCGGCAATTCCAGATGGTGCATGCGTAGCATGGACTACAGCCGGGTTATGCTGCTTTGCCGAAGAAGTGGCAATTGCCATGCAGAAACGCTTCCTTGAGACCGGACATCCAAGAGATCTTTGGATTACTCACAGCTGCGGCTGCGGCGACCATAAGGAAAGAGGATTTAACCATTTTGGCTACGAGGGTATGGTCAGAAAGCACGTGGGGGGGCATATAGGCGAGTCTCCCAAGTTGGGTGCGTTGGTTCTTGACAATAAGGTTGAATGCCACCTGATTCCGCAGGGAGTCATGACCCACCTGTGGCGGCAAATAGCCGGGAAGAAACCGGGTGTGCTCACAAAAGTGGGATTGGGTACTTATGTCGATCCCCGTTTAGAGGGCGGCAAGGTTAATGAAATCACCAAGGATGATATGGTGAAACTGATTGAATTTGAAGGGGAAGAGTATTTGTACTATAAGCCCTTCAAAATTGATGTAGCCGTTATCCGGGGCACCACCTGCGACGAAAACGGCAATTTTACGATGGATAAAGAATGTTTGTTTTTGGAATCCCTGCAATTAGCCATGGCGGCAAAAGCATGCGGCGGAATCGTCATTGCCCAGGTGCAATACGTGAGCAAACCCGGCACGCTTCATCCTAAGACCGTAAAGGTGCCTGGGGTTCTTGTGGATTATATTGTTGTTTCCAAACCGGAAAATCACCTGCAAACGAAACAAACCTACCTTAATCCCGCTCTTTGTGGAGATATCAGGACACCTTTGGGCAGTGTACCCCCTCTTCCGCTTGATGAACGCAAGATTATTGGCCGCAGGGCGGCTATGGAACTGCGGCCCGGGGCTGTTGTCAACATGGGCATCGGAATGCCTGACGGAGTTGCCAGTGTGGCCGCAGAGGAAGGCGTAACTGACGTGATGACACTCACCACAGAGTTGGGTAACTTTGGCGGGATGCCAGCTAAAGGTGATGATTTCCCGTCAACCTGGAACTCGGAATGTACCATTGAGCATCCGAGTATGTTTGATTTTTATGACGGCGGAGGGCTTGATATATGCTTCCTGGGGTCTGCCCAAACAGATAAAGAGGGCAACATCAACGTCAGTAAGTTTGGGACCAGGGTAGTTGGGCCGGGCGGCTTTGTTAATATCTCGTCAACCTCCAAGAAAGTGGTTTTCGTCGGCACCATGACCGCCGGTGCGGAATATGAGGTAAAGGACGGCACGATCCATATTGTCAAAGAAGGCAATATCAAAAAATTCGTGCCGAGAGTTACCCAGGTTACCTTCAGCGGCAAGTACTCACAGCAAAACGGACAAAAAGTGTTATATGTCACTGAGCGTGCTGTCTTTGCCCTGGAAGATGGTGAGGTAACCCTGATTGAAATTGCGCCTGGTCTTGATGTGGAAAAAGACGTTATTGCCGCTATGGAATTCAGGCCTAGAATATCTCCCAACTTAAAAGAGATGCCCCAGGAGATATTTGAGCCTAAATGGGGGAAACTCAAGGAAATTATAGGAGCGTAAAATAAACTAGCTAATCTTATTATTATTAGCTTTTAATGGGTGCGGATAATGAGGTTTTTGATAGTTATCTAATCAGGAAATATGCGATGTGTATTTTAAAGGGAGGGTGATGCAGAAAAATTATAGCGGCGAAAATGATGTATAGCAAAACTTGTTACTATTAATTTAAAGAGAGGTGGAGAGATAGTGTACTTGCCAGATTTTGAATATTACTCACCGGATAGTCTAGCTGAGGTTTGCCAGCTGCTCTCGCAGTTTGGTTCTCGTGCTAAACTGATTTCCGGTGGTACCGACGTTATTGTCAAAATGAAAAATGAGTTATTAGCGCCGGAAGTTCTTGTTTCAATAAAGAACATGGATCAACTAAAGAAAATTGAATACGTACCCGGCAAAGGTGTTGTGATTGGGGCCAGAGCAACGCATAATGATTTGGTTTATTCCGAATTGCTAGCTGAAAAGTTTCCATCCATACCGGGAGCGGCCAAGCAAATGGCGCAAAACCAGGTACGCAATGCTGGTACTGTTGGCGGCAATATCTGTAACGCCGTTCCTTCCGCCGACCTGCCGCCCATTCTGATCGCCCTTGGCGCAACTGTTAATGTGATAGGTGTTAATGGAGAGCGCAGTTTAGCGCTGGAAGACGTCTTTACGGGTCCCAATACGACTTGTTTGGCTCCGGACGAAGTCATCACCGAAGTGGTTATCCCTGATCAAAAAACGACCGGCAGCACCTACATTAAGTTTGGGCTCCGCGCGGCAGGCGCTTTAGCAGTTGCCGGGGTGGCTTCTGCTGTATGCGTTGAAAATGGTGTTATCAAGGATGCTCGCGTAGTCTTAAGCGCAGTTGCTCCAACGCCTATGCGGGCTAAAAAAGCCGAAGCCTTCCTGAAAGGGAAGAAGATTACTGATGAACTGTTAGCTGAAGCCGGCAGTATAGCCGCTGAGGAGTGCAAGCCGATTTCCGACTACCGGGCATCTGCTGAGTACCGCCGCAACCTGGTAGGTGTCTTTACCAAGCGATCATTACGAAAAGCTATCAATGAGGGGCACGTATAAAGAAAGGAGGGATAAATATGTCAAATGTTGTTATAGACAAACAAGGAAGAAAGAACTATCTGATAACTATCAAGGTTAACGGTGACGAATATACAAGGTTAGTTAAAGCCAACACTCTGCTGGTTAACTTCCTGCGGGACGACCTGGACCTTACTGGTACCAAAAGAGGCTGCGAACTGGGCGACTGCGGCTCGTGCACCGTACTGAAGAATGGAAAACCGGTTAACTCCTGCCTTTTGTTGGCCGTTGAAGCAGATGGACAAGAATTTACCACTATTGAAGGGGTCGCCTCCACCAACAAGCTTGACATCGTTCAGGAGAAATTTATTGAATACGGGGCTTTCCAGTGCGGTTACTGTGCCCCCGGCATGATCCTCTCGGCCAAAGCATTGCTTACAAGAAACCCCAAGCCCACCGAACACGAAGTACGTGAGGCCATTGCCGGCAACCTGTGCCGCTGCACTGGTTACGTCAATATCGTTAAGGCCATCTTGGCCGCTTCCGGACAAGATGTACCGTTACTTGATAATAAAGGGGTGAGCATTGATGAGTAACGAAACTAATGTTAGCAAATACCAGTTCACATTAGACAACAAAAAACTACACTTTGATATGAAACCGGAGTATGCCGTTGTCGGAAAATCAAAACCCAGACTTGACGGTGTGGAAAAGGCTACCGGAGCTGCCAAATATGCCGGGGATCTCAAATTCCCCAATATGCTATACGGCAAAATTTTATATAGCCCGCACGCCCATGCCAAGATTCTGAGCATTGACACTTCCGAGGCCGAAAAAATCCCCGGTGTTAAGGCAGTAATCACTTCTAAGGATGTACCTGATTTAAAATACGGGATTAGCCCGGCCCGTTGGGATGAAAACATCTTATGCATTGACAAAGTCAGGTATGTTGGCGATAAAGTTGCCGCTGTCGCCTGTGTCGATGAAGAAACCTGTTACAAGGCAATGAAAGCGATCAAGGTTGAATACGAAGTCCTGCCTGCGGTGCTTGACTACAGGCACGCCATGGATGAGGGTATGCCTTTGGTCCATGAAAATTATCCACGTAATATAAACACTGAAATCCACCAGGAGTTCGGAGACCTTGAGAAAGCCTTTAAAGAGGCCTATCATGTACGCAAAGATGTGTTTTCTGGCGTGCGAGCTTACCAGTGTCCTATTGAACGCCATTCCGCCATGTGTATCTGGAAGGAAGACAAGATCACCATATACCCGAGCACTCAGTCAGCTCACTACTTCCAGTACTATGTAGCCCGTGAATTCGGGTTAAAAATGGGCCAGGTGCGGATAGTTATGCCTTATGTCGGCGGGGGTTTTGGCGGCAAGCTTGAACCTACCGGTTTGGAATTTTGCGGGTCGGTGCTTTCAAAAGTCACGGGCCGTCCGGTATTGATGTCCTATGACCGCCTGGAAATGTTCCAGCATAACCGCGGCCGTCACCAGGGTACCTATGAAATCACTACCGGAGTGGACAAAAACGGCAAAATCCTCGGCTGTCACACCAATTTCCTGCTGGACGGCGGGGCTTACACCAGTTTGGGGATTGCTACCGCATACTATGCCGGGGCTCTGCTCCCGCTGACCTACGAATTCGATAACTACAAATTCGATTGCTACCGGATGTATACCAACATGCCGGCCTGCGGCGCCCACCGCGGGCACGGAGCTCCCCAGCCCAAATATGCTTTTGAAAGCCATTTGGACAACATAGCCAAAGATTTGGGCATTGACCCTGTGGATATCCGCCTGATCAACGCGCGGAAGCCTAATACCACCACCGTCAATGGCTTCGGGATCCAGTCTTGTGAATTGACGGCTTGTCTGGAAAAAGCCGCCGAAATGATGAACTGGCGGGAGAAAAAGAAAAATGGCTTGCCGAAAGGCAGAGGGATTGGCATTGCCACCGGTTCCTTCGTAACCGGAGCGGGGTATCCCATCTACCGTAATGACTGGCCTTCAGCTTCCTGCATGATCAGAGTAAACGAAGACGGCACTTCAGCCACGCTTTATACGATGTCAGCCGAGATCGGCCAGGGTTCCAACACCGTCCTGTGCCAAATGGCGGCTGAAGCCATGGGCTACCGTTATGAAAACATGAAAATAGTGGCCGGTGATACCGAAACCACGCCACTCGATTTCGGGGCTTATTCCAGTCGGCAGACCCTGTTTTCAGGGTGGGCCGTCAAACGGGCGGGAGAGAAAATCAAGGCTGCAATTCTCGAGACGGCCGCCTTCATGATGAACCTGCCTAACGAAGATATGGATATCGATTGTGTTGAAGGTGTCATTTTCTCCAAGTCCCGTCCCAAAGTTCCAACGCTTACCTTTGAAGAAGTGGCCAGCCGTTACTTCAAACTGAAAGGACCACTGGTTGCGACCGGCGTTTACACAGTGCACCGTACAGGCGGCTATCACAAGGGAGCTGCTGTCGGTACATCACCGGCTTACAGTTTCAACGTCCAGGGCGCTGAAGTGGAAATCGATGAAGAAACCGGCAAGATTGATTGCAAAGAATTCTGGGATGTCCATGACTGCGGCAAGGTGATGAACCCGGTACTGATGGAAGGTCAGGTTCACGGCTCCCTGTATATGGGCGTGGGTGAAACAATTTGGGAGCAAGTCCAGTTTGACGAAAATGGCAAGATCGTTAATGGCAGCCTGGGTGGATATCTTATGCCGACGGCTCTGGATATGCCCCATGTAAACACCTTCCGGGTCCCAAGTTATGAGCCGGTCGCGCCATGGGGCGTCAAAGAAGTGGGCGAAGGCTCGACGAACCCGACCATGGGTTGTTTCAGAAACGCGATTGTTGACGCTGTTGGCGCAAGTGTTAATAAGTTACCACTAAATTATGAACATGTATGGCGAGCCATACAGGAAAAGAAGAAAAAAGAAGCAGAAGGTAAATAAATTATAAGAATCACGATATGAGAGATGTTCTTTGTCTCTCATATCGTGATTAAAATTATTATTTAAATGAGAGGGGTGAAAGTACAAGTTCAATATTTAACAAGGATTTATAAAATATATTGTTGCATTAAAAATTAGGACAAAACAGATAGGAGGAAAAACAATGGATAAAACTCAAAAGCAGGTTATTTGGGTTATAGGCTTAATTATTTTGTATTTTATCCTATCTAGCCTACCCTGCCCTGCCGGGCTAGAGCCTATAGGTCTTAAAGCGATAGCGTTAATGGTTGTTGTGGTCATTACCTGGATAACTGAAGTTGTACCGATAGCCATGTCAGCTTTGTTGTTTGTATTCCTTCAGGCCTTGATTGGTATTACAGATGTGAACACCGCTGTAGCGAACTTTGCTACACCTACCCTGCTTTTTGTCCTTTCATCGTTCTTCCTGGCATTTGCTTTGGAGTTTAGCGGACTTAGTAATAGAATATCCATGAAATTAACTGTCCTATCCGGTGGCAATCCTAAAAAGGCGCTTTTATACTTAATGGTGGCCACCGCTTTAGTATCAACAGTTATTTCCGACGTTCCGGCATGCGCGGCATTCTTCCCCATCGGGCTGGCCCTGCTGAAGAAAAACAATTGTTTAGCCGGCTCCAGTAATTTTGGTAAGAGTATGATGATTGGTATTCCATTCGCTTCCTTAATCGGCGGTGTTGCAACACCGGCAGGTTCTTCATTGAACGTGCTGGCCATAGGACTGCTTAAGTCATCAGTAAATATTGATGTAACGTTTACCCAGTGGTCTGGCTTGGGTATCCCCTTTGTTATTGTTACCCTGCCGCTTACCTGGTTAATTTTGAGCTGGGTATTCAAACCGGAAATAGAACACCTTGAAGGCATAGCGGAAATAGAACAAGATTATAAGGCACTAGGTCCCATTACAGCAAAAGAAGTTAAGTTTATTGTTATTTTCTTGATTCTTCTTGTTACGTGGTTTACTGAAGGGAAACTTCATAGCGTTCCTATTGCTGCTTCGACCACAATTGGTGCGGTACTATTTTTCCTGCCAGGGATAGATCTGCTGACCTGGGATGGTACGAAAAACAAGATTGGTTGGAATACTATTCTTCTTATCGGCGCCGCTAGCTCCCTTGGAACGGCCTTGTGGAAGTCGGGAGCAGCTGCCTGGCTGGCACAATCAGCACTGCAAGGTATAGCAGGCGCTTCCATGTTAGTAGTTGTGCTTTTTGTAGTTATCTTTACAATCTTGATCCACCTGTTGGTACCTGTCAACCCGGCCATTGTTTCAATCATGGTACCCTCACTTGCGGCTTTTGCTGCCACCTCCGGTATGAGTCCGGCATTACTGATTGTACCCATGGCTTTCACCGTTTCTTCAGCAATGCTGATACCACTTGATCCAGTCCCTCTTATCACCTATCCATCTGGTTATTACAACATGAAAGACTTCTTTAAAGGCGGATGTCCTGCCAGTATACTGTGGGCAATATTAATGACAATTGCGATTTTGGTGCTTGCAGGTCCCGTGGGCCTGATCTAATTGAGCTTCTGATCTGAACATTGGGGGTGGACCGGAATAACAAGGGCTATCCCAGTCCACCCCCACTATATTTTCCTGACAGGGGAGTATGTGTGATACCTAATGAATTTACAGCATAAAAGTTTTAATTGTTGAATACTGTTCCACCAGTGCAATGAAGATATGGTTGGAGTTGGTTAAAATGATTGAAGAAATTTATCCTGACATTTATAGAATAGAAATTCCCCTCCCCAGGAATCCCCTAAAGTATTTAAACTCTTACCTTATTAAAGGAAGGGAGCGCAACCTGCTTATAGATACCGGCTTCAATCAAGAGGAATGCAGAAAGGCAATGTATGAAGGGCTTAAAAAGCTGGAAGTTGATTTAAATAAAACGGATCTCTTTATTACCCACCTGCATGCTGATCATTCCGGTCTTGTAGCATTTTTAGCTACAGATAAATCTAAGGTCTATTGCAGCGGTATAGATGCTGAACTCATTAACTATGGTGTATCAGGTGTTTTCCTATCTGAAATGCATGAATTACTAAGCAAACAAGGATTTCCGTTAGAGGAGCTTGAGTGTGCTATCGAAGAACATCCAGCCAGAAAATATCACTTGGGCAGAAAGCAAGTTTTTAATACTGTTAAAGAAAATGACACAATACAAGTAGACGATTACATTTTTAAATGTATAGCAACTCCCGGACACAGTCCGGGACATATGTGTCTTTATGAAGCAAACAAGAAAATTCTATTTTCCGGTGATCATGTGCTGGACGAAATTACTCCTGCCATAAATATTATAAAATGGTCCTCAAATCCACTAAGAGATTATTTGAACAGCCTCGTTAGAATTGATCAATTAGAAACAAACCTAACTTTACCTGCACACAGGAAGATTATTAATAACGTCCATAAAAGAATAAATGAGATAAGGCAGCATCATGATATTAGGCTTATTGAGATATTAAATATTTTATACAAAGGTAAAATGAATGCTTATCAGGTGGCCAGTCAAATGACATGGGAAGTAACATACTCTTCCTGGGAGCAGTTCCCGGTAACCCAAAAATATTTTGCTACAACTGAAGCAATAAGCCATCTAAACTATTTGTGCAAAAAAAATATGGTAAGGCAAATTAACAACAATGAAGAAAAGTTATTTGAACTTATCAATTAAAAGCATTATGAGCTCAGGCTTAATTGCATATGCTGAAGGTACTCTCAAGGGGTGAAATAGATGAAGCTGCAGGCGATTAAGGTGGAAGAAGCTGTAGGAAAGGTGCTCAGCCATGATATCACCAAAATTGTGAAAGGGGAATCAAAGGGAGCTCTTTATAAAAAAGGGCACATCATAAAGCAAGAAGACGTACCGGAGCTGTTAAAGCTGGGTAAGGAAAACATCTATATCTTAGATCTTGAAAACAGCGATATTCATGAAGATGAAGCCGGGATCCGTCTGGGAAAAGCTGTCTCCGGTGACTGCGTAACCTGGCAGGGCCCCAAGGAAAGCCGCGTTAATATGTATGCCGCTTCCGGCGGGCTTTTAAAAATCAATATCCCCGCCCTGGAAGCGATTAACGAACTGCCCGACGTCATTTTATCAACCCTGCCTGACAATACAGTAGTCAAAGAGGGTGAAATGCTGGCAGGGACCAAGGTAATACCTCTGGTGGTACCGGAAAAAACAGTTTTAACGGCTGAGAACATCTGCCGGCAGGCCGGCTGGGTAATTAAAGTGCTGCCCTTTCGAAAATTAAAAGTAGGCGCGGTCATTACCGGGAGCGAAGTATATAAAAAGCGCATCCGGGATGGTTTCGGCCCGGTCATTACCGAGAAAGTGGAAGCATTCGGTTCAGAAATATTAGGGATAGATTTTGCTCCTGACAACGCAGAAATAATAGCCGCCAAGATCAACAAAATGGCCTCGGACGGGGCGGATATCATCTTTGTAACGGGGGGCATGTCTGTCGATCCCGACGATGTTACCCCGCATGCCATTCGGCTGGTGGGAGCCAAAGTGGAAAAATACGGCGCCGCCGCGCTGCCCGGTGCGATGTTTATGCTGGCCTACCTGGGAGATATCCCCGTCATGGGGGTACCGGCCTGCGGCATGTTTTTTAAAGTGACCATCGTAGATTTAATGCTGCCGCGCCTGTTGGCAGGCGAACGGGTAACCCGCAAGGACATCGTGGCGCTGGCCTGCGGCGGGCTCTGCCGGGCTTGTCCCGAGTGCAGGTATCCCAACTGCACCTTCGGCAAGGGATCGCACTGACCTGAAATAACTTTTTGCACGATAATTCTAAGATAAAGCCACTCTTGCTACCCCGCTAAATGCAGGTGCGAATTTATTCGCACAAATGTTACATTAAACCACACAAGTCCGGCGCTAACCGCCGGGTGCGATTAAAATCGCACTCACATCGTTTAGTTTTCATCTTCTTCTGGCGTCGTGAGAGCGGCATGCATTTCTAAAATAAAAATAAACCTGGGGAGGGGGTAATTTAATAATGGAAATAAACCTGCAGCAGGGGATAGCCGTTGTAACCGTCATAGGCAAGGAAAACCTTCCCGGCAGCCTCCTGGGGCGAAAGGGAATATTCAAATATACAGGTGAAGGAACAAAAGGAGACCTGGGGTTACCATGGCTGGAAGAACAAGTGGCGGAAATACTTCAAAATAACCAGTCCAACGGGATGTTTAAGCTGGCCACCCTGTCCAATCCGGCCAAACCGGAACAAAGCGCAACAGTTATGATCGACCCCTACCTGCCGCCGCATGAACTGATAATCTTAGGCGGCGGGCATATAGCCGTCCCTTTGGTAACTATCGGAAAAATATTGGGTTACCAGGTAACAGTAGTTGATGACCGGCATGACTTTGCTCACAAAGAGCGCTTTCCCGAAGCCGACAGAGTAATTTGCTGCGATTTTAGCGATATAGAAAAGCGCCTGGCCTTCGGACCTGGAAGCAGTGTGGTAATCATCACCAGGGGCCACCAGCACGACCAGGAGTGCCTGCGCCGGTTGATAAAATATCCTCTTGCTTACCTGGGCATGATCGGCAGCAGAAGAAAGATTAACATCGTAAGGCAGCAGTTGCTCGAAGAAGGTATAGACGCCGAAAAACTGGAGCAGGTGCACATGCCGGTAGGTTTGGACGTAGGGGCGCAGACACCCGGAGAGGTGGCCGTAAGTATTGCCGCGGAATTACTCAGGGAGTGCCGGGGAGGAAGCGCCCATTCCTTAAAAGACCACAGCCCCAAAAGGGTCGCCGTCGTGGGCGACGTGGAAATGCTCTCTGCTGTGGACAGGGAAGTATTACAAAAAACGCTTACGGGAGATGAAACACCTGCTGCGGTCGCCACAATAGTAAAAACACGGGGCTCTACCCCACGCAAGGCAGGCGCCAGAATGCTGGTATACGCTGACGGTCGGATACTGGGAACAATTGGCGGAGGTTGCGGGGAATCGGAAGTCCGGCTGGCCGCCCTGGGTGTTATTGACGAAAATTTGCCGCGAATTTATCAAGTGTCCCTGAGCGCAGACACAGCAGCGGTAGAAGGTATGGTCTGCGGCGGCGCGATGGAAGTGTATATTGAACCGGTAGAAGCATATAAAAAGGTTTTCTATGGGGGTGAAAGCAATGATTAAAAATAAACCACTGGTAGTAATAAGAGGAGCCGGCGACCTCGCCTCAGGAGTAGCTTACCGTCTATATAACAGCGGTCTGGACGTGATCATGACCGAAATAGAACGCCCGCTGGTAGTTAGAAGGACAGTGTCGTTTGCCGAGGCGGTATACGCGGGCAGGGTTACCATAGAAGGAATAGACGCCTGCCTGGCCGGTTCGGTGGAAGAAGCCCTGTCTTTGTTGGAAAAAAGGATCATCCCGGTGCTGGTAGACCCCGAAGCAGTCGTAGTAAAGCTAGCTCGTCCCGCAGTGGTAGTGGACGCGATAATGGCAAAGCGTAATCTCAATACCGCTATTGAGGATGCTCCACTGGTCATCGGCCTGGGGCCGGGCTTTACAGCCGGCGTTGATGTTCACGCGGTTATTGAAACCTGCAGGGGACACCGCCTGGGGCGGGTTATCTACAGCGGCAGCGCTATTCCAGATACAGGCTCTCCGGGCGCTGTTGACGGCTATACCCTGGAGAGGCTGTTGCGGGCGCCGGTGGACGGGGTTGTGACGCCGCGCCGGAATATTGGGGAGCAGGTGGAAAAGGGTGATGTAGTAGCTATGGTGGAGATAACTCCGGTATATGCAAAATTGACTGGATTGCTCAGGGGCATGCTCAAGGAAGGCACCCGGGTACCCAAGGGGACCAAGATCGGTGACATAGACCCTCGTAAAAACGCTGAATATGACACCATCTCCGATAAAGCGTTGGCTGTTGGCGGTGGGGTTTTGGAAGCGGTATATTATTATCTTAGCAGTAACGAGTTAACACATTGGAATTTCACAAAGGAACATGATTTGTGATGAAAGTTGCCAAAGTTGTATATGTTGAGCAATTAATGAAAACTACTTATGTGTATTGTTGGGTGCCGGTGGCAATATTTGAAAGAGTGTAATAATTTAAAAGTTTTCTGATAATAAAACGTTTTGTTGATCAGGGCATTGATAAAATAAGGAATCTGATAATTAGTTTCAGCTGTAATAGATAATTATGTTTTTTTAAATTAACTGGCACCAAGCTATGATAGCAAGAGGTAAGATGCCTCAGGTATTATATAAATCAATAGTATATTGCAGCTTACATATCATATATTCATTATTATAACTTATCGGTATAATCGTAAAGATATATTTTACTTTGTTGACTAAAAGGTGCTAAGATAAACTTACAATAACGAATTGCTTATCTACTAATAGGGGGGCAATTTATGCAGTTTAAACCTTTTGCATTAAGAAGCAGAGGAATCCGAAACATAGCCGTATAATTCTCTTATGAGGAAAGGAGAATTTGATAAATGTTAATGACAGGGGTTCGACAAACTACTGATATTAATTATAAGTATTGGTCTCCAGCGGAAGTTATGCCACATAGTGAACTAAAAAAACTTCAATTTGAGAGATTGTTAGAACAAATCAATTATCTTTGGAAGAAAAGTCCTTTTTATCGTTCGAAATGGGAAAATAGTGGTTTTTATCCTGGTAAATTAAAGACGCTTGAGGATATAAGATATATACCCTTATTAGTTAAAGAAGAAATACGAGTAAGCCAGGAAAAAAATCCTCCTTACGGAATGATGCAGGTTCCCGGCAGCGGGCCATTCATTCGTGTAGGTATGACATCAGGGACTACCGGTAAACCTGTTCTTATTCCACTTACCGAGGAAGATTATTTCGGTGTTTTTTGTGAAGGGCATGTACGAGTTGTCTGGGCGGCAGGGGTAAGGAAGGGAGATATTGTTCATGTCGCTTTCGGTTTTACTCCCTTTTTAGGACTTGCCGCAGCTTATGACTCTTGTGAGCATTTAATTGGCTCTTTGGTAGTGCCAGGTGGAGCATGGAACAGCTTGATGCGTCTTTCAATGATTGAAAAACTCGGAGTAACGGTATTAATGGGAACTCCTTCTTATATTTTACATTTGGCCAGTGTTGCCCAAGAACATGACATTGATCCCAGGTCACTGGGAATAAGAGTTATATGTACTGCTGGTGAACCCGGTGCTATGTCTGCTCCAAATACCGGTTTGCGGTTGGAAAAAGCATGGGGAAGTAAAGTTTATGATTATTGCGGAACTCAAGAAACAAATTGTATAGCGTGGACGTGCGAAGAAGGAGCAGCACATTTAAACGAAGATTTATTATATTATGAAGTATTAGATCCAGAGACTAACGAGCCTGTTAAACCAGGCCAACCCGGAAAATTAGTGGTTACCGATTTAGTACAAAAAACACATCCCTGTATCAGGTTTGAAACTGGCGATATTGTTAATGGCATAGAAACAGATACTGGATGCAGTTGTGGAAGGACACTACGCAAATTTAAAGGCTTCAAAGGACGGGTAGGAGATATTATAAAAATCAGGGGAGTATGCGTATCTGTAACGGGAATTGAGAATGTGATACGGGGAATTGAGGAATGTTCTAACAATTATGAGTATCACGCCTTAAAAGATAAAAATGGGATGGATAAAATAAAGGTGCGGATAGAACCACAAAAGAGTATAGATTCAAGTCTATGGAATGATGTCCGTCAAAAAGTGGCAGAGTCCCTGTATATTGCTTTTATGATTAACATGGATGTGGAAGTATTACCCCCGGGGACACTTCCTGTATTTAATTTGAAAGCAAAACGCTTCCGTGATCTTAGATAATAGAGAACCACGTCAAAGTTAACTAAAAATTTAACGTATTAGTTCCTATGTGCTTCAATACTCCAGCTGAGTTTAAGCAAGGTGGATTAAGGTGAAAGGCTATCGTTTTAAACATAGATTAAGAGTTCGTTATTCCGAAGTTGATACCCAACAGATTGTATTTAACTCAAACTACCTCAAGTGTATTAATATTGCTGCAAGCGAGTATTTTTGTGAAGTGCTTCAAATTGATCTATTTGAGCTTGAGCAGAGTGAAATAATTGATCGTGTGTTATCAAAAAGGCAACCCTGGAGTACAATAAACCTGCATCATTGTATGATTGGCTAAATATCTGGAGCAGAACAGTGAAAATAGGGAATACAAGCTTGGTTATGGAGCTTATTATTACTAGGGACGAAGAAGAGGGTGTATTACTCACAGCAGGAATTCTTTACGTAAGCTATAACCCAAAGATATGAGCAATAAAGCCTATTCCTGACGTCCTTCGCCAAACCATTGAAAGGTATGAACATGGAGATAGTTACTAAAAAATTTTTTAATATTGTTAGATAAAGGGAAACTCCCATTTTTAGAAGTCTGTCATTGTAGATAACTTTACCCGGAAAGTAGGAGAATTATTGGAGAAAGGAAATAACACAAAACGCTCAGCTAATTCACAAATAAGCCATGACAACATGGTTAGATATATTGCTAATGATTTAGTTTCAAGGGGATATAGCGTGCATGCTGATCATATTAATTGGCCAAAAGGGTCCTTTCTTGAACTTAACGGCTATGTACCAGATGTAACTGCTATAGATAACAATAGTTCTCTAGTATTTGAAATTGAAACATGCTTAACTTGTAATAGTGAGCATGCAAAGGAAAAACTTACGGCTTTTGATAAAAAGGCTGGAACATATATCATTGTTCCACCTGTTTGCTCTAGGGATAACAATAACTATGATCCAGTTGCAGAAGTAAAACAAGTTCTTAAAAATTGGGGATTATTTTTAGTAAGGGTAGGAACTTGTGATCCCTTCACAGGAATAATAAATTACAACCCTTAGTTAATCGAAGTAATTTAGCCGGAGTCTGTAAAATAATTTGTTTAAACTTCTTGAGTGTATATATTAAAATGCTTTTAACGAGGTCTGTTTTAAAAGAAGGAAACAAGGCGGTAACAGTGGAAGCCATCTCTTGCAAAAAATTCAGGAGATGGCTTCTTCATCATATTGCGGCATAGGAAGAAACAGGGTCTACTTTTTGATACCTGGCTTTATAATTTTAAAAGATTATCTATATCTTCTTCGGTTAATAGCTTGTAGCCTTCCATGCCGTTGGTGAATTCATATTTCATTTCTTGGCCGTCAGTAATACGGACCTCCCAGACTTGTTCATCATATACATAAATCTTTGCTTGTAAAACTTTAAGGCTTTTATCGTAATGTAAATCTTTAGGTGTTATGACCAATTCCCCAAAAATTAACTGGGCGGAAGTTTTGAAGTCACCCAAATCCGCCATTGGACAATAATATCCCGTTTTCCAAGCTTTTTTCAAGTATTCGCGAAAAGGTGTTAGAATAACTTCAAAAGGTTCACTCTCTAATCGACACAACTCTTCCATCCGTTCCAGTCTCCTCTCTACATTTATAACTAATAGTTTAGAGTATTAGCTAGCGTTGTATAAAAACTGACGGCTCATGTAAACAACGCTTGGGACACGTCTCCGGATCATTCCTTCAATAGGTCCTGCATTTGCTTTATGGCAAAAGCCTCATCTAACATTTCCTCCAATATATTACACGGGAATTCTTCACATTCAGAGCAATTGTTCAGGTTTTTTACCATATTACAGCCTCTAACTTTGCACTTTACGCAATTAAAGAAAATAACATCTGACTTGCACCCGAGACAGTTTATTTCATCAGCTTCAATACGCGTGCCATATATCTTGCTCCAGTTTTCGGCGGTTTGCTTTCTCAGCATGTTGTCACTATTTACCGTGGCCGTGTACGCGTCGCAATCATTGCACATCAATCCACAGTGTGACATCATTTTATTCATATAATTAAGCCTCCTGATATTGTTAAACTAATTATACAAATAATATAGAGATTTTACTAGGAGTTATTGATTCTAAGTATGAATAGGAGCTATTGAGTCCAATTATAAATAACAAGAAGATGCTTTCTTGTTAAAGTCGAAAAGATAACCGTAGGTTTCGTTGCCAATCCAAGATATATCGGCCGTATCTGGGCTAACAGCCGGTCGACTTCATTTAATCTCATAATTACAGACGGGTCTAATTCTTTACTCTGCGCGTCAATTTGTTTTTCCAGTGCCCTGAGCTTTCAACGGCCCCAATGACATATCATGCTGCTCTTGAAAACCGTGAATCAACGGCTCCAAAAACTGGATAGTCTGTTTTCCCTTGTAGTGATGAACTTCATAACATAGAATTATAAGAGGCGTTTCAAACACTGTTGATGGTCCTAAAGGACAGTTTTCTTAAAATCTTACAATACCTGAAATTATATTGAAGTTTATTGACAAGTTATGGCCGCTCTTCCCTCGTCTTTAAAAGGCCGGCTTCAGCAGTAGTTGTTCTGAGAAAGTTGAGTTATTAATTATCAGTCCCGGTGATTTACCGGGACTTGTTTTTGTCCGGTTAGGTGTTTATGATATTACTAAAAATAAGATTTACAACTAATTAATGGGACTAACCCCAGCACGCCAAGCAACCTGTAGCCCGAATCCTGCAGGAGGGAGCAAAGCACGTTCCCGGCATTATAGCGTTAGGGGGAAGAAAGCGAGGCAAAAAGAATGACCTACGAGGAAAAAATAAGATCCCTGGCCGAGTATCTAAAAAAGCCCGGGCATAATTTTGCCTTTACCGGAGCTGGCGTCAGCACTGAAAGCGGCATCCCCGATTTTCGCAGCCGTGGTTCCGGCCTCTGGGAAAGGGTAGACCCGATGAAAGCGGCGTCACTGTCGGCGCTCCGGCGGGAGCCGGCTCAATTTTACAAGTTTTTCATGGGGGTCCGGGAATCGTTTGCCGGCGCCGAACCAAATGCCGCCCATTATGCGCTGGCCCGCCTGGAGGAAGAAAAACTGCTGGCAGGGGTGATCACGCAGAATATCGACGGGCTGCACCGGGCGGCGGGCTCGCAAAAAGTTTGGGAGGTACACGGCCACATGCGCTCCTGCCGCTGCCTGGATTGTTCCAAACCCTACCCCTTTAACGTTTTGCTCGACCAGTATCGCTCCGGTACCAACCCTCCCCGCTGCAGCCAGTGCGGCGGTATGCTGCGGCCGGATGTGGTGCTGTTTGAAGACGCCATGGGAGAAGACTTTTATAAGGCTTACCATGCCCTCTCAGGCTGTCAGTTGCTTATAGTAGTAGGCAGCAGCCTGCAGGTGTACCCGGCTGCCTCCCTGCCGGAATTGGCAAAAAGGCTGGTTATCGTCAACCGGGAGCCGACTCCCTGGGATTCACGGGCCAGCCTTGTTATTAATGAAACAATGGCCGGCCAGGTCTTCACCGACCTGATGGCCGTATTGGGTTTGGATTAGGGGTCGGCCGTAGGCCGTAAGGCGTAAGGCGTAAAACTTGGAATTGAGACGTGAGACGTGAGACGTGGGAATGCATGATATTCTTAAGGTCTAAAAAATGACCCGATAAGAAAGCAGGATAAGTTACGCCCTACGCCTTACGCCTTACGCCCTACGACCTTTTGGACCTTTTGGTATGTGGCGTCCCTGACGGGGGAATGTTAAAAAACGTGCAACAGATTAGGGGAGTCTAAGGAAAAAGCAGAATAGTATGAAATAAGAATGGAATAAGGAGGGGTTACCATAATACCCTTAAGAGACAATATCCCTTCCAGCACTTTTCCCATCGTAAATGTCCTTCTGATTATCATAAACCTGCTTGTGTTTGGATTCGAACTATCACTTGGGCGAGACCTGGACTATTTCATCATAACCCATGCTGTAATCCCGTCTCAGCTTGTGGAAGTGGGTTTGACCTTAGAGCAGCTGGTGCGGCTGACGACCACCATGTTCCTGCACGGGGGTTGGCTTCATGTCCTTAGCAACATGCTCTACCTGTGGATTTTTGGTGATAATGTTGAGGACCGCATGGGACATTTTAATTACCTGGTGTTCTATCTTATCAGTGGTTACTTGGCTTCCCTTGTTCATATTTTCGTGGACCCGGTTTCCAATTCCCCTTTGATCGGCGCCAGCGGCGCTATTGCGGGAATATTGGGAGCTTACTTGCTCCTTTACCCGCGCGCCAGGGTGCTGACACTGGTTTTCATAGTTTTCTTTATCCAGATTATACCTATTCCGGCAGTAATTTTCCTGGGGCTCTGGTTTTTCCTGCAGCTTATGAGCGGAACAGCCGGCTTGTCTGCTCAGGCCGTCCAGGGCGTAGCTTTCTGGGCTCATATCGGTGGTTTTGTCGCCGGAGTGGCGCTGGTTAAGTTTTTTGCGGGGGGAGAGCGCGTGAGATATTAAATGCAATAGGTAAATCTATCCTTTATCAGCGCTGGCTTCCAGGAAATCCGCAAGGCCTCAGAGCAGGCTTCATTTACCTGAAGGATTGCCTCCTCTGCTGTCGAATCTTCACCATGAGGCGGAGGTGATATAATGATCAAATATCAGTGCGACTGCGGCAATGAGGACCCGGGCGGTTTTGATGTTTATGTATCACAGAGTGAACTATGTGATATCCTTACGGTTGTCTGCAAATACTGTGGTGATATCAGAGAAGAATTAGTGGCCAGCAATAAGGACTCTATTATGCTGAAAATATAAATTGTTTTATGATATTAGCTGAACCACCCAACAGATGGGTGGTTCAGCTGTTTTCTTATGATACAAGCCGGGTCATAAGGGTTGCCAGGACCTTTCTTTCTTCAGGTCCTGCCACGTCCCACAATTCTTTTATCGCTTTCTGCTCCGGGTTTGCGGGGGGTACACTTTCGGCCAACAAATCTCCCGCCTGTTGGGCCAGGGAGCTTATTTTTTGTTTGGAAATCCCGAGCCCTTCGGCAAATTCCACAGCCTGTCCCAAAGTCTTTTTCCAGGTATCCCAGTCGGTGTTCGATAAGTTTACAGGGTTCAACATAAACAACACTCCTTTACTTTCTATTTAAAAGTTATTTTTCACCGCAGGCTCCTTTTTATTCATTTTCTGGAATACAGGCGGCGCAATACTGTAATTTCCTTAAAAGATTTAGCGTCATGCCGGAGGACGGCCTGCTGTAAGACCATCCTTGTGTTATAATACAGGAAATAAAAGGCGAAAATATGAGAAGCTAAACACTTCTTGTTTGGAGCGTGTAACTTATATGAGTGTTTTTATCCTGGCTTTGGAGACATCCTGTGATGAAACATCGGCATCGGTTGTGGCAGATGGTACGGAGGTCTTGTCTAATATCATCTCCTCTCAGATAGATGTGCACCGTAAATTTGGCGGGGTTGTTCCTGAAGTGGCTTCACGCAAGCACCTGGAGCTGCTCAACCAGGTAGTGGGGGAGGCGCTTACCGCCGCCGGCCTCACGCTTGACGCTCTGGGAGCCGTGGCCGTGACATATGGACCCGGGCTGGTCGGAGCTCTTCTGGTCGGGGTTTCTGCCGCCAAGGCCATAGCCTACGGGCTGAATATACCGCTAGTGGGAGTCAATCACCTGGAAGGGCATATTTATGCCAATTTCCTGTGTGAGCCGGGGCTCGACTTCCCTCTTCTGTGCCTGATCGTTTCGGGCGGCCATACCGACCTGGTTTACATGGCCAAACACGGTGATTGCCGCGTGATCGGCAGGACCAGGGATGATGCCGCGGGTGAAGCGTTTGACAAGGTCGCCCGGGTCATCGGTCTTGGTTACCCGGGCGGTCCTTTGATCGACCGCCTGGCACGGGAAGGTAACCCTAAAGCCATAAGCTTGCCCAGAGCTTATCTGGAGGAAGGCAGCTTGGACTTCAGCTTTAGCGGTCTCAAATCAGCTGTTATTTACACTCTTCAGCGTGCAGAGCAGAGGGGGGAAGAGATTAACAAAGCTGACCTGGCGGCGTCTTTCCAGGAAGCCTTAATCGACGTGCTGGTAGACAAAACCTTTACTGCGGCGCAAGATACAGGCGTTTCTACAATTCTCCTGGCCGGAGGGGTGTCCGCCAATTCCAGATTGCGGCTCGCCATCACCGAAAGGGCCGCCGGCAGTAATTACCGCATGGTGGTACCTCCTCCTGTACTCTGTACGGACAACGCCGCCATGGTCGCCTGCGCCGGTTATTATAAATTGCTGAGAGGCGCCACAGCGCCTCTTACCCTTAACGCTGTGCCCGACTTGAAACTCGGAGAGGAAAGGTACGAGGGTAATTTTAAGGGGAAAATACTTCATGGTTAGATCGAAAAACATAGAAAATTTGGGACGTTTGTCCTAAAAACAGGGGTTCTGTGGATGACTTATTCTGTGGATAATGTGCATAAGTCTGTTAATAACTTATAATACAAGGGGTCTTCTTGTGGGTGAAATAAATTCGGCAGAAAACTCCATCAGGGACTGCGTTGTTGATGGAAATATTTTACCTCTTACCTCAACGTGCAACACGCGCTGTGTTTTTTGCTCGCACCGCTTTAATCCGCCTGAGGTCAGGGTGTACCGTATTCCGCCCAGAACCCTTGCCTCCATAAAAAATGCGCTGCCTTTTATTGACCCGGCGCGGCCGATTGTTATCGGGGAGTCGGTTACCCGGATTATTGAAGGTGAACCTTTTACACACCCGGAGATAGCCGGAATCCTTCGTTTGCTTCGCTCGGCTTTCCCCCGCACGCCCGTCCGCCTTACCACCAACGGCATTCTCCTCGATGAGGACATGGCGCATCTATTGCGGCGCCTGGGGAATATTACGCTCAACCTTTCTCTGAATTGTATGGGAGAGCGCAACAGGAATTTCTTATTAGGGGACAATCAGGCCGGAGCCGCGGTCAACAGCGTGAAATTGCTTAAGAAATACGGCATTCCATTTCACGGCAGTGTTGTTGCAATGCCTCACTTGACTGGTTGGGATGATCTGGAGAACACCATCAGATATCTCTCCTGGCATGAAGCAGAGACACTGCGGGTCTTCGAGCCCGGATTTTCCAGGTTCGCGCCGCCGGAACTGCAATTTAGCCGGACGCTCAGGGCTGAACTGGAAAGTTTTATCTCCCGCCTGCGTAGGATAATAAATATACCCATTATCTCCGAGCCGCCTTTTATTGGCAGCCTGGAGGCGGAAGTAGCGGGGGTGATCGCCGGTTCACCTGCTGCCGGGGCCGGCTTAAAGCCGGGGGATGTGATCACGGAGGTTAACGGTTCCGGTGTCAACTCCAGGGTCCAGGCCTTTGGGAGGATCCTCAAGGCTGCGAACCCTGAAGTGGCTGTAAAGAGGGGAAGTGAGCCGCCCATGGCTTTTTGCATCCGCAAAGGCCGTGGTGAAAGGTCAGGGCTGGTCATGCACTATGACCTCGACCCGGGGTTGATCGATGATATGGCCAGGGTGGCCCGGCGGCGCAGGGCCCGGACCGTTCTGCTGCTAACCTCACCACTGGCCGCTCCGGTATTGCGGCAGGGTCTGGAGCGATTCTGGGAAGAAGGGGCCGATGTCGAAACGCTCGAGGTGGAAAACCATTTCTTTGGAGGCTCGATCCGGGCGGCAGGGTTGCTTACGGTTGGCGATATGGGTGATTGTTTAGGAAAATACCTGGCCGCAAGTACCACCGGCAAGCCTGATTTAGTCCTGCTCCCCGGTTTGGCCTTCGACCGGACCGGCAGTGACCTGACCGCAACGCCTTACACCAGGCTTGAAGAGGAGTTCGGGATTCCAATGGAGGCAATATGAGGTGTTTTTTTGTGTCAGTGACACTACCCGGCAGGGAACTGAAACCCTTCTGTTGAATACTAAAATACTATTAAAAGGGGGTAGAGGGTATGAAAGTCAGGCAAATATCCATCTTTCTGGAAAATAAATTCGGTCGCCTGGCCCAAGTAACCAGGGTGTTGGGGGAAAATGGCATTAATATTAGGGCTCTGTCAATTGCTGATACTACCGATTTCGGCATCCTCAGGTTAATCGTGAACGAACCGGAAAAGGCATACGGAGTACTTAAGGACGCGGGGTTCACTGTCAGCGCCACCGATGTGATCGCCGTAGAAGTAGCTGATACGCCCGGCGGCTTGGCCGTAGCGCTTGAGGCTCTGGAGAAGACGGGAATAAATATCGAGTACCTGTATGCCTTTGTACAAAAGGCCTCCAGCGCCGCCCTGGTAGTTTTCCGGGTAGAACAGGTTGACGAGGCCATTAAAGTACTCCAGCAAAGCGGTACCCGTATCCTAAGCGAAGACGAGGTTTATCAACTGTAATGTTTCCCCAATTATCGGCGCCGGTCCAAAAGAGGTTATGTTAAATAGAATAATTAATGTCGAGGAGCAGTGCGGGTGTTAAAAAGCATAATTAGAGGAGACTTGCTGAAACGCAGGCGTGCTTTGACCCCCGGCGAGGTTGCCAAAAGAAGCAAAATGGTCATCGAGCGGCTGCTGGAGATGGAAGAGTACCGGAAAGCGTCAACTATAATGACCTATCTGCATTTTCGTAACGAGGTCGAAACTGACGGGTTGATCCGTCAGGCTATGGCGGACGGCAAGAGAGTCGTTGTCCCGGCAACTGACGCATCCCACCGGCGTATAATACCGTCACTCTTGGTGAAATATCCGGAAGACCTTGCGCCCGGGCCGTTGCAGATCATGGAACCTAAGGCGAGCTCCCTGCGGCTTTGCAACCCGGCATTAATCGATCTTGTAATAGTCCCCGGCGTGGCGTTCGACCTGGAAGGAAACCGGTTGGGTTATGGCGGCGGATTTTATGACCGTTTTTTGCTTTTGATCAAACCTGAAGCCGTATCCGTTGGCCTTTCATTTGAGCTTCAGGTGCTAACCCGGCTGGAACGCAGTCCTCATGATGTACCCGTGAACTATTTGCTGACAGAAGACCGGGTGATTGAAATCAGGCGCTCTTAAGGTTGAACTAACTAGAATAATATTGTCTTAATTAATGAATAATCTAAACCATAATGAACAAAAAACAATATTGGGGATGAAGGTTCATCGTCAATGCTGTAGAGTTGTATTGTTGACATAACACCAAGACTGTGGATTTGACATTTATACATTAATATGCTACCATAGTTTAAAATTATTTAAATATTTTAAAAAAGAAGCAGCTGAATCGAACAACGATAGGCTGGCAATTTTTTGCGTGTGCAATTAATTGCCGGCTTTTCTATTTATACCCTTTAACTTTAAATAGTTTAATATAGGTTCACCCCCTTGTTAAGGAATCGTGATGGAAGTGTTTTTGTGTTTTTCCGCTTACAATTCAAGGCATTCATGGGGTATAAATCCAACCATGGGTCTTTCAGCTAAAGGAGCTTGTTTTTAGTTGATGGCTAAGAAAGGTGGTGGTTAAGGTTTTCATATGGATTACCGGGAGGAGGTGAAGCGCGCAGGGAAAGTTTAAGGGTTTCTTTCCAGTATGTTTGAGTGTCCTTATCTCTACAAGTTTAATGTTGTTTCAAGGGGAGTTGGTAGAGTACACCGGCGCAAGTCTATGTCGATCTTGTCAATGGTGGAGAGTAGCTCGTTTTTTTAACCTAATATTATTATAAGGGGGTTCATCTATGGCTAATCCTCCAGCAGTTACAGTCTGCCTGGCGGGTAACGTCGGCAGATACAAATCATCTTTACCGGTTGGACAGCTCTTGTTGCGCGGCATCATGGCCGGCGCTTATATCGCGGTCGGGGCCGCGTTGTGTACGGTTGCCGGAACCGGAGTCGCTCCTTTACTGGGCGCAGGATTCGCAAAATTCATCGGGGGCGCAGTCTTCCCGGTAGGCCTGATTGCCATCGTGCTCACCGGTATGGAGCTCTTTACCGGCGACGCGATGTTAGGGCCTTTGTCTGTATTGCAGGGCAAGATCGGCTGGGGCAAGGTTTTAAATAACTGGCTCTGGGTTTATATCGGCAACTTAATCGGCTCACTGGCTTACGCTTATATCATGGTTTGGGGTCCCTTTACCCAGGGCGCATTGGGCGCCGCCGAGCCCAATGCTTTCGGGCTCAACGCGGTAGCAATCGCAGTGGGTAAAACTCTGGCCTACAAGTCGGTCGGCAGTATCGGCCTGTGGTCATGTTTCCTGGCGGCTATTGGTTGTAACTTCCTGGTTAACGTAGCCATCATGCTGGGTATTACCGCCAAGGAGTTCATCGGCAAATTCTTCGGCATCTGGTTCCCGATCATGGCCTTCGTTGCCACCGGCTTTGAGCACTGTGTGGCCAACATGTATTTCCTGCCCACCGGTCTCTGGATCACGCAGTTGTTCCCCAGCCTCGTTGACAAATCAACGAAAGCGGCTGACGGAACGGTTACTTACTGGAGTCCCCTCCTGCACAAATTTGGTGGGCTGACCTGGGGTGATGTGTGGCTTTGGAACATCATTCCCGCCACCCTTGGAAACATCGTGGGCGGCATGATTTTCGTCGGTTTCGTGTATTATTTCGCCTTCCGTAACGAATTCCCGGAAGATCTTATGAAATAGGTATTATGGTTGCAGGCGCTTATATCCAGCGCCTGCAACTGAAGTTAGAAGGCTTAAATGTTTGACATAAGGGCGGTTTTAAACTGCATGGCGGCAATATCCTGCATTTTGAAACAGCTTTTCCCGGTTAAACAGCTTTTATTAATTGAATAACTTTTATTTACTCGGAAAGGAGTATTCTCAATGCGGATGTCCGTACCTGCCTGGATCAGCTTGGGTTTGGCTACGGTCCTGGTTTTATTTTCGTATGCGGTTAATCCCGATCCGGCCCTCCTCCGCACAGCGCTGCCGATGCTCGTTTTGTTGGCGGCTATTCCGTTAATTCTGAATCAAATGAACATGCGCCAGGCAGACCGGGTGGATATGCGGGATTTCAAACTATACCCGATCGGGGACTTAACAAAATTAGGCGCGGGAACTCCGGTTCGCCTGCAAGGCACCGTGGAGGCGACTGCGCTAAAATGGTTAAACCGCCCAAATTTCCAGCTTAACGACAAAAGTGGTAAAATTAAGGTCTTTATGTTTGCGGCGCCGCGTGAGAATATCAAGATAGGGGACCGGGTGGAAGCGGCAGGAAACCTGCGTTCCTTTGGAAGAAAAAAGGAAAAGATCGTTTGGGGTGTCAAGATTCAGAAATTAAACCGTTAAAAGCGAACCGAAAGGGGGAACAGCTATTGTCAGCCTGCGCCTGTGGTGAAAAAGTGGTATTAAGCCACGAGGAAGCGTTTCTGAAATTGTTGGACAAGTACCGTGATTATAAAGGGGGTCTCATTCCGGTACTGCAGGGGGCCCAAGACATATATGGATATCTACCGAAAGACGTGCTGCAGACAATCGCCAAGGAACTGAATATGCCGTTCAGTAAAGTGTACGGGGTGGTTACTTTTTATGCCCAGTTCCACCTCAAGCCGCGCGGCCGCAACATAATCCGCATTTGTCTCGGCACGGCCTGTCACGTACGGGGCGGCGCTAAAATACTTCAAGCCGTAGAGGAGCACCTGGGAATTAAACACGGGGAAACAACAGAAGACCTTCGTTTTACCTTGGAGACCGTGGCCTGTATCGGCGCCTGCGGCCTGTCGCCTTGTATGATGGTTAACGACAATACGCATGGTCGTCTGGATCCCAAGGCTGTTGGGGCAATCCTGGATACTTATGAATAAGGGGGTGGAAGAGTATGAATAATTTAAACGATTTGCGTGCGAAGTTTCAAGAAGAGTACAAACAGAAGCTCACCCGTCCCCGTATTGTTGTGGGTTTGGGGACGTGCGGCATCGCCTCCGGCGGTGGTAAGGTTATGGAGGCCATTAAAGAAGAGGTCGCAGCCCGTGGCCTTGATATAGATATTGACTTCACCAGCTGCATTGGGATGTGTTACCGTGAACCGATGGTTGAAATAGCCCTGCCGGGCGCTGCCAGTGTTGTGTACGGGGATATTTTCCCTGATAAAGTTGCTCAGCTGCTTGATAGCCACGTCATAAACAAGACGCCGGTGTATGAGTGGGCGGCCATCCAGATTCCCGGCGAGGCCACCCCTTACGAAGGCATTGACATTATGGAACAATCCCCTTATTACGAGAAGCAGGTCCGTTCAGTTACCTCCCGTCTTGGCCGGACAAACCCTGAAAACATTGGTGAATACATTGCCACCGGCGGTTACGAGGGCCTCGAAAAAGCTCTCGGCATGGAACGCCAGGCGGTTATTGATGAAGTTAAGAAATCCGGTTTAAGAGGCCGTGGCGGCGGCGGGTTCTCCACCGGCATGAAGTGGCAATTTGTATATAATGCCCAGGGGGATAAGAAATATGCCGTGTGTAACGCTGACGAGGGCGACCCGGGCGCGTTCATGGACCGCAGCGTGCTCGAGGGTGATCCGCACGCGATCCTGGAAGGAATGATGATCGCCGGTTACGCGATCGGCGCCGATGAGGGGTGCATCTACTGCCGGGCTGAATATCCGCTGGCCATCCGCCGGCTCAACCTGGCCATCGCCCAGGCTGAAGAGCTCGGCATATTGGGTGAAAACATCCTGGATTCCGGCTTCAACTTCCATATTAGAATCAAGGCCGGCGCCGGCGCCTTCGTCTGCGGCGAAGAGACCGCCCTTTTGAATTCCATCGAGGGCAAGCGCGGGATGCCGCGTGTCCGCCCGCCTTTCCCCGCCAATTCGGGTTTGTGGGAGAAGCCGACCTGTCTTAACAACGTGGAAACTTACGCCAACGTACCCTTCATCCTCAGGAAAGGCGCCGACTGGTATGCGGCTATGGGTACCGAGAAGAGCAAGGGCAGTAAAGTCTTTTGCCTGACCGGTAAAATAAATAAAACTGGTTTGTGCGAAGTCCCCATGGGCATTACCTTGAGAGAAGTTATCTTCAATGTTGCCGGCGGTATCCAGGGCGGCGGGAAGTTCAAGGCCGTGCAGAGCGGCGGGCCTTCAGGCGGCTGCCTCCCCGAATCAAAACTGGACCTTAAGATTGATTATGAATCGCTGACTGAGGCAGGTTCCATGATGGGTTCCGGCGGCTTGGTGGTCATGGACCAAACCACCTGTATGGTTGACGTGGCCAAGTTCTTCTTGAACTTTACCCAGAACGAGTCCTGCGGCAAATGTACTCCCTGCCGCGAGGGGACCAAAAGGATGCTCGAGATCTTGCAAAAAATCTGCGACGGTAAAGGTGAAATGGAGGACCTCGACACCCTGGATCGGCTGTCAAGGGTGATTAAAAATTCAGCATTATGCGGTCTTGGACAAACCTGTCCGAACCCGATTATAAGTACCCTGGAATACTTCCGTGATGAATATGTAGCGCACATCGTCGATAAACGTTGCCCGGCCGGAGTCTGCGCAGCCCTTCTGGTTTATACGATCGATGCGGAGAAGTGCACAGGCTGCGGCGCATGCTTGAGAGCCTGCCCGGCCGGGGCCATAACCGGCGAGAAGAAACAGCCTCACTCAATTGATCCGGCTGTATGTATCAAGTGCGGCGCCTGCATTAGCAAGTGTAAATTTAACGCCATATACAAAGCGTAGGGGGAGGGTGAAAATTGGCTAATGTAACCCTTACCATCAACGGCAAAGAAGTGACTGTCCCGGCTGGGACCAGGGTACTGGACGCAGCCAGGGAAGCTGGTTTCTTCATCCCCACCTTCTGCCATGATCCGGAAAATCCCGGTTATGGCGGCTGCCGCATATGTGTTGTTAATATTAAAGGAGCGCGGACGTTGATGGCTTCCTGTGTTACGGAAGCTACCAACGGCATGGTGGTTGAGACGGAGTCACCCGACGTGGTGGAAGCTCGCAAGACCATTATCGAACTCTTGTTGGCCAACCATCCGGCTGATTGCCTGACCTGTGACAAGAACGGGGACTGCCGGCTGCAGGACTACGCTTACCGCTATGGGATACGGGAATCAGGCTTTAAAGGTGAAAAGCATAGCTATCCCATTGATAATTCCAACCCGTATATCACCCGTGACCTGAACAAGTGCATCCTGTGCGGCAGGTGTGTCCGTACCTGTGCTCAAGTTCAGGAACGCCAGGTCATTGACTTTGCCTACCGGGGCTTCCAGACCAGGGTGGCGCCGGCTATGGATACCAACCTGGCCGAATCTGACTGTGTATCCTGCGCCCGCTGCGTGGCTGTGTGCCCTGTTGGCGCCCTGAACTACGCCAACCTGGCCGGTAAGGGCCGGACCTATGAAATTGCGAAAAAACAGGTCACCTGCTCCTTCTGTGATGCCGGCTGCCAGTTTGACCTCAATTACAAGGGTGACAAGGTTGTCGGCGTGTCAGCAAAGGCGCCGGGCCAGGGCCGCCCGCTCTGCCTGAAAGGACGGCTCGGCATGGAGCTGCGTTACAGCGACCAGCCTCTTACCCCAATGCTCAAGAAAGACGGAGAGTTTGTTGAAGTATCCTGGCCGGAAGCGCTGGAGCTGGAAGATGTGCTGTCCAAGCTCAAAGAGCTGGAGAAATAAAACCACTTATTGTTTAACTATATAAATGAACTCCGAGCCATACTGTCTAAACCACAGGGCATGATAGCTGGCCGATAGGGTTCAGTGGGAAACTGCTGCGCCTCCCGCAATTTGGAAAGGAGTGAAGTTTTTAAGGGAGGTTTTAAATGGTGGCAACCGTTACGCTTACCATAGACGGTGTCCAGGTCACGGCGCCGAAAGGTTCCACGGTCCTGGAAGCAGCGGAGAGTGTGGGTATCTTCATCCCCACCTTCTGCCATGACCCGGAACTCAGCAAACCTGGCGCCTGCCGCATTTGTGTGGTGGAAATACCGGGCGCCCGCAACCTGCCGGCCTCCTGTGTGACCGAGGCTACCGAGGGCATGGTTGTATACACTGCCTCAGAGGCGGTATTAGAAGCGCGCAAGACCAACCTGGAACTCCTGTTGGCCAACCACCCCGAGGACTGCCTTACCTGTAACAAGAACGGCGAATGCAAACTGCAGGAATACGCCTACTATTACGGAGTCAAGGCCGGCGCTTTTCCGGGTGAAAAACACAGCTACCCGATCGAAGAAGACAACCCGTTTATCGTACGGGATATGAACAAGTGCATCCTGTGCGGCAAGTGCGTCCGGATGTGCCAGGAAATCCAGGGCAACAACGTAATCGATTTTGCTTTCCGCGGTTTTAACTCCATTGTCACCCCTGCCATGGGCTCGCCCTATAGCGACACGGATATATCCAACTGTGTCTTTTGCGGCAACTGCGTATCAGTTTGCCCGGTCGGCGCCCTGAGCGAAAAAGGGATGCTCGGCAAAGCCCGCAAGTGGGAAATAGAAAAAGTAACCACTACCTGTCCTTACTGCGGTGTAGGCTGCTCTTTCGACCTTAATGTCAAGGACGGCAAAGTCATCGGGGTCACCTCGACCGAAGGCGATGTCAATGGACGCGCCCTGTGCGTCAAAGGCCGCTTTGGCTACGGGTTTATCAACCACCCGGACCGTCTGAAGAAGCCTCTGATTAAGAAGGACGGTAAGTTTGAGGAAGCTACCTGGGATGAAGCTATCGCTTTGGTGAAGGAGAAGTTTGGCGCGGTTAAGGACAGCTACGGTCCGGAAGCCATTGCCATCCTTTCCTCCGCCCGCTGCACCAACGAAGAAAACTATTTAATGAACAAACTGGCACGCGCAGCGCTCGGTACCAACAGTATCGACCACTGCGCCCGTCTCTGACACGCTCCTACTGTCGCCGGTCTGGCGGCAGCGTTTGGAAGCGGCGCTATGACCAACAGCATCCAGGAAATTGCCGATGCTGACTTTATCCTTACCACCGGGACCAATACCACCGAAGGACACCCCGTCATCGGCATACAGGTCAAAAAAGCCTTGCGTAAAGGGGCCACCCTGGCTGTGGTTGACCCCCGTAAGACTGAAATAGCCGGCTTGGCCAATTACCACCTCCGGATTAATTCCGGATCTGATATTGCCCTGTTAAACGGCCTGGCCAACGTGATTATTGCCGAGGGTCTCTGGAACAAGGAATTTGTAACAGAGCGCACCGAGGATTTTGAAGCGTTAAGAGAAACAGTTGCCAAGTATACGCCTGATTATGTTTCGGAAATAACCGGCGTGCCGGCGGAAACCATCAAGGAAGTGGCCAGGGGCTACGCCAAGGCCAAAAACGCCACTATCCTCTACACCATGGGCCTGACCCAGCATATCTGCGGTACGCACAACGTCTTTGCCGTGGCCAACCTGACCATGCTCTGCGGCCAGATCGGCAAGGAGTCCAGCGGGGTTAACCCGCTGCGCGGCCAGAACAACGTCCAGGGCGCCTGCGACATGGGCGCGCTGCCGGCCTTCTTCCCCGCCTACCAGCCGGTGGCTCTTGAGGCGAACCGGACCAAGTTCTCGTCCGCCTGGGGTGTTGACGAGCTCCCGTCCAAGCCGGGCTTAACTGTCGGTGAAATTATCGACGAAGCAGGTAAATCTGTAAAAGCTATCTACATCATGGGCGAGAACCCGGTCCTGTCGGATCCTGACGCCAACCATGCCGCGCACAACCTGGAGTCGCTTGATTTCCTGGTAGTGCAGGACATCTTCCTGACTGAGACGGCGCAGCTGGCCGATGTGGTCCTGCCCGCGGCAAGCTTTGCCGAGAAGGACGGCACCTTCAGCAATACCGAGCGGCGTGTCCAGCGCGTACGCAAGGCAGTCGAGCCGCCGGGAGAGGCCAAGCCCGACTGGGAAATTATCTGCATGGTTTCTAATGCGCTTGGATATCCCATGAATTACGGCTCAGCCAGTGAGATTATGGAAGAGATAGCCAAAGTCACCCCGTCCTACGGCGGCATCAACTACGCCAGGCTGGAACAGGGCAGCCTGCAGTGGCCCTGCCCGACACCCGAGCACCCCGGCACCAAGTTCCTCCACGCCGGCAAATTCGGTCGCGGGCTGGGCAAGTTCCACCCGGTGGAGTATATTCCGCCCAACGAAATGCCCGATGAGGAGTACCCGCTCATCCTCAGCACCGGACGCAGGAGATACCACTACCACACCGGTACCATGACCCAGCGGACCGGCGCCCTGGAGGTATTCTACCCGACGGAATACCTTGAGATTAACTGCATTGACGCTGCCAAGCTGGGGATCGCGGAAGGCGACAAGGTCAAGGTTACCTCCCGCCGCGGTGAAGTGGAACTGGCTGCCAAAATTACTGAAATTGTAATGCCGGGTATGGTGTTTACCTCGTTCCAATACCCGGATGTGCCGATCAACAAGTTAACTAACGCGGCGCGCGACCCGATCTCCAAGATTCCCGAATACAAGGTCTGCGCGGTGAAGGTAGAGAAGGCAAGTTAAGTATTACTTGAAGAAACCGGCTCCCATATAATACGGGAGCCGGTTTCTTTTTAGATTTAGAGATCTCATAGTGTGTTTGGCGGTAAACAATGTTTGAAGTTAGCAATTGTTCTGCTAATAGTAACTGTTGAAGGAAATATTCTTTCTTTCAGAATGGTTAAATGTAATAATATGTCGATAAACAAACTTTTAACTTAGGAGGAGAAAAAATGATTAGAATTCCGGTTGAATCAAGTAATTTAGCATCAGTAGGATATGAGAGTGAAACATTAACTCTTGAAATCGAGTTTATTAAGAGTGGTATTTACCAGTATTTTGGTGTACCGGAAGAAGTTTATAATGAATTGATGAATGCAGGCTCCAAAGGTAGTTATTGTAATCAATATATTAAAAAGGCAGGTTATTCTTATATGAAAGTTAGTTGATTAAATAAGAGTTATTTTATAATATTTCCTTTTGGGTAAGATTTATCTAACATAATAATCTACTGGAATCAGTCCTAATTTTAGGAATCAGAAAGTTTCAATAAAGGGCATACAGCAACTGAAAAAACTTTTGCAGGAAAGCTGGTTTAGGTTAGCGAATAAGACAAGGACAAGTAAGGATTTCTGAGGGAAATAATGATTGAGAAAGATTTTGACATCCCATTTATTTCTGATTTAGCCCTTTATGAAAAACAAATCCAACAGAATTATCGCCCAATTATTGCAGTACATAAATGGTTTGCCAGACGCCCCGGCACCTTATTCCGGGGGCTTTTGTTGTCTGAGTTTGTTGAAGGTGCTTTAAAGGATAATTTTTATAAGGCACACACCTTAAAAGGTATTAAAATAGCTGATCCGTTTATGGGTGGGGGGACACCGCTAATTGAAGCCAATCGGCTTGGGTGCGATATTACCGGCTACGATATTAATCCAATGGCGTATTGGATCGTTCGCCAGGAGATTGAACATCTTGACCTTGAGTCATATCGTAAGGCGGCAGTTGATCTTCAACAACGACTGGAAAATGAAGTTGGCTCCTTTTATAGAACTATTTGCATGGAGTGCGGTTCTCCAAATGCTCATGTCAAGTATTTCATCTGGGTAAAAACACTAAAATGTGATGAGTGCGGGAGCATTTATGATTTGTTGCCTGGGTTTTTGCTTGCAGGGAATCAGCGCCATCCAAAAAATGTGATCATTTGTTCTGCTTGCGGGGAATTGAATGAGGTGGAGGATAGGAAACAACCTGGTTTTTGTCATGCTTGTGGTGTGGTATTAAAAATTAACGGGCCGGCCACTCGCAACCGTTGCGAGTGCCCTCATTGTGGGAAAATAAATATCTACCCTAAGCCTTTAGATGGCGCTCCTCAACATCGTATGATAGCAATAGAGTATCACTGTCCTTTATGTAAGCCCAACCATCAGGGCAGGTTCTTCAAAAAACCGGACCGGGAAGATCTAGAGAAATATGAGATAGCTTCTGAAACTTGGAGACGATTAAACCCTAGCTTTGTTCCTGACGATGAGATCCCGCCTGGTGATGAAACCGACCGCCTTCTAAGATGGGGTTACCGGAGATACCGTGAGATGTTTAATGAGCGGCAGTTGTTAGGTTTGGAATTAAGCTGCCAGGCTATTTCTGGACATTCTGAGGAAAAGATTCGAAATGCATTAGCAACAAATCTTTCTGATCTGCTTCGCTACCAGAACATGCTCTGCCGTTACGATTCTATGGCACTGAAATCACTTGATATATTTTCAATACATGGCTTTCCAGTTGGACTGATGCAGTGTGAGTCCAATCTGCTCGGTATCCCGAACGGTGAAAAAGGATCAAACATTGGAAGCGGTGGTTGGTCTAATATTATTCTTAAGTATGATCATGCTAAAGCCTACTGTGCTAATCCCTTTGAAATTCGGCATCAAGGCGGGAGAAAAGTTCAAGTAGCGATCAGAGGAGAATGGATTGGAGAACACCGTAACACTTCCATGTCACCGGAAGATAGAAATGTTGCGCTTCATTGCTGCAGTTCAACCTTCATTGATTTACCCCCCGAGTCTCTTGATGCTGTAATAACCGATCCACCTTATTTTGCCAATGTACAATATGCTGAATTGATGGACTTTTGTTATGTATGGCTGCGCCGGTTAGCTATAGATACTAGTGGAGTATTTAATAAATCTTCCACAAGGGACATAGAAGAATTAACCGGCAATATTACGATGGAACGGGGACTTTCACATTTCACCGAAGGAATGGCAGCCATTTTTGCAAAAGTGGCGTGTTCGTTAAAAGAGGGGGCACCTTTAGTCTTTACCTACCATCACAATAAAATTGAAGCATATTTACCTGTTGCAGTTGCAATCCTTGATGCTGGACTGACTTGTTCTGCCTCAATCCCCTGTCCGGCAGAGATGGGTGCTTCTATTCACATTAACGGGACAGGTTCATCAATAATTGATACGGTTTTTGTCTGCCGCTCAACTGGTACAGTCCCACGGCGTACCATAGTATCCAAGTCCCAAGAAATAGCTGAATTGGTTAGGGAAGATTTGGAGCTTATTCTAAAAGGTAACGTCAAGTTAACGCATGGTGATATACGCTGCATAGCTTACGGTCATCTTATCCGTTTAGCTGTTTGGAACTTACGCAAGAATTGGGATATAGATGTGTCAGCATCAGAGAAGATGAAGGTGGTGGCACAGGCTATAAATAAACTCGGGGGTTGGCCTTCTATTGAAAGATTTTTGTCAGATGTCTTGGCAAACGCTCCCTGTTATCAAAGTTTAATAGCTCATGAAAAACAAGAATCTTATGGAGGAGAAGAAGATGAAATATCCTTTTGAAGTGCCGTTCACCTTTATTGAAGCCAATCCAGATGTATACATTTCCGCTGTCTTCTCCTGCCTTGAATCAGAGTTCCTGGTACTGCCTAAAGGCAATGGGTTTATCGACTATACTGTATTTGAGACAGGTTATGAAGTATTAAAGCGGGTAACAAACGGGTTCCAAAATATCGAGCCGGTCCCTATAACAAGGGCTGCTTTTCAAAATCCGATGATTATTATCGTATTAAGGGCAATGCTTGGATTTACTCCCCCGGAATGGGCTTATGTAACTACACAACGTACAGGTATCGAAATAAATCAGGGTTTCGTTCGAACTTTAGACAGAAATATTCGCATGGCGCCTTTGACACCCTTAGGTAGCGGTCTCATTAAAAAAGAACGAGTGGAAGCTTTAATAGAAACTGCTTGCCAGTTACTTAACTCGCCGGTTCCGGAAGTTGAATCGGATAAAATTCATAGATTAGATAAGGCAGATACAAGCGCTGGCCCATCTGCTATAAGAACGATGTCAAGTATGGGGGTACCTTATGCCATGCTTTTATATGAACGATTCTTGGGGCGACCTTTTGCCGGACACAGGGACTCAGTTTCCGAATTGATTGGCGATAGTCTTGAATCGGCCATTGAAGAGGTATTAACCAAGGCCGGTGTTAGTTACAGGAAAACAAAGAGGGCGGAACGGATTGCAGGATTTGACCAGGCCCCGGATTTTATAATACCGAGTGAATTTAATCCTCAGGTAGTTATCGAGGCTAAGATTACTGAAGATGACGGTACGGCGCGTGATAAAGTTACTCGTGTGCAACATCTTGCCTCTATTAGTTTAGCAGGAAATCCAAGAACCCCTAAGTTTGAAGTTATTGCTTGTATCGGTGGGCGTGGGTTCGGTGTCCGTCGTGAGGATATGAAAAAGTTATTGATTGCTACAAGAGGTAAGGTTTTTACACTAAAAACACTGGACGCCCTTGTGGAATTTACAAGGTTGAGCGAATTTAAAACAAAATAACCTGACCAGTTTTATTTTTTTGTTAATGGAAGGGAATTAACAATTATTGTTGAAATTGAATATCATCCCAGCCGCCAGGCTTAAGCAAAGCCTGGTCTTCTTATGTGTATGGAGAGTGGGGATATGTTACATTGAATACATTACCTGGCAAGGATGATATTGATTTATTCCTAATAAAAGTATCAGTTGTATTACACCAGCAACAGTTTATGCTTTAGCTATATTATAAGGTGTGGGTGTGTAAAATAAATCAGCGGGGATTATGGACAGCCTTTTCACAAGCTGGTTATGGTTTGGTGTAACTTCCAGATTAAAAATGGTAAGGGAAATTTGTAAATGGGAAAAGACGAGCTTCGCCAATTGCTGGATGATGTAAAGAATAATAAGGTTGAAGTGGGAGAGGCTTTAAACATTCTTAAAGACCTACCTTATGAAGACCTGGGATTTGCCATGTTAGACCACCATCGTGCTCTGCGCAAGGGCTTTCCTGAAGTTGTTTTCTGCCAGGGCAAGACCGTGGACCAGGTCGCGCGGATTTTTGATGCCCTCTGTGGGGGGCGCCGGAGCATCCTGGGTACCCGCGCCACCAAAGAAGCTTTTGAAGCGGTGCAGGGAGTTTATCCTGACGCCGTCTATCATGAACTGTCGCGTACCATCGTCGTACACCGCGGCGAGCCCCCGGTAAAGAAAGGCAACATCCTGCTCATGAGCGCCGGAACAGCTGATATTCCAGTGGCCGAAGAGGCTGCCGTTACCGCTGAAATAATGGGCAACCACGTGGAGCGCGCTTATGATGTCGGCGTTGCCGGTATTCACAGGCTCCTCGATAAACTGGACTTGATCCGCTGGGCAGATGTAATCATAGTTGTCGCGGGTATGGAGGGCGCCCTGGCCAGCGTGGTGGGTGGGCTGGCTGACCAGCCCATTATTGCAGTGCCAACCAGTGTTGGGTATGGAGCCAGCTTTAACGGGCTTGCCGCGCTTTTATGTATGCTTAACAGTTGCGCCACTGGTGTGTCCGTGGTAAATATTGATAACGGTTTTGGCGCAGCCGCTATGGCCAATGCCATTACCCGGATGATTGAACAAAAAGTTGGCGCGGCCCTCATGGAGGTTGAGGAAAGTAATTCCCCATCCGGTACCGGGCTGCGTGACATAAAGAGGGCGAACGTATGAAGATAGCCTATTTTGACTGTTTCTCAGGGATTAGCGGGGATATGTGCCTGGGCGCCTTAATCAGCGCCGGGGTTGATTTTGATATTTTAAAAGAGGAGTTAACCAAGCTTTCTGTGCAGGGATATGTCCTGCGTTGTGAAAAGGTCAGGCGCAGTGGTATAACAGCGGCTAATATCTTTGTGGATATGCTGGATGAGCCACAGCCGGAAAGGCGTCTTGCAGACATCAAGCAGGTTATCGACAATAGCGAACTGCCTGAAAGGGTAAAGGGAAAAAGTAAAGCCGTCTTTGACCGCCTGGCTATAGCGGAGGCGACTGTGCACGATACCGCGCCGGAGCAAGTCCAATTCCATGAAGTAGGCGCCGTAGACGCTATTGTGGATGTTGTAGGTACGGTGCTTGGTCTTAGCTTGCTTGGGGTGCAGCGGGTATATGCTTCACCACTGCCCATGGGCAAAGGTTTTATCAGATGCATGCACGGGATAATCCCCTCACCAGCCCCTGCAACCCTTGAAATTTTGCATGACGTCCCTATATATGGGGCAGGTATTGAAGGCGAACTGGTCACTCCAACCGGGGCCGCCCTCATTTCCACCCTGGCGGAAGCTTTTATTGATATGCCGGCGCTTGTAGTGAAAAAGGTGGGCTATGGGTCCGGCAAAAAAGTGATGGAGCGCCCAAATATATTGAGGTTGATTGTTGGTGATAAACATGACCAGCAGCATCATCACCCTCATGAACACAAGCATGGTGAGAGCAGCCACCCGCACCAGCACGGGCATTTACACACGTAGCCCCGTGCCCAAGACAGTCAAAAAATATATGTCAAGGGACCTATTATCAGGTTATTCCGGTTTCTTGGACGCGCTGTCCATTAAAGAACAGCGCGTCCAAATTTCCTTTTTATGCATAAATATTCCCACATTGTAAATAATAGCTGCGAATAATATGGAAACAATTTATCAGGAGGGAACACCATGGAACTCAGTGCTCGTAACAATCTAAAGGGCCGCATCAAGGACATTAAAACAAATGAAATTAATGCCGAAGTGCTCCTTGATATAGGCGGACAGGAAATGTGTTCAACAATTACAGCTGGTTCAGTGAAAAGGATGAACTTAAAGGTTGGTGACGAAGTAAGCGCGCTAGTCAAAGCAAGTTCTGTAGTAATTGGTAAATAGATTCCTTCTTAAACATCCCAAAAGCCCTTCATTTGACCTATATTAAATGAAGGGCTTTTGTATACCGCGTTCATCCTGTAATAAAGGGGAATCGACTCATTCTGCAAGCGCTGATGGTATGTTTGGCGCCGCTTCAGTTTAACACTGGAATACCGGGAGGCGGCGGCGCGCACAAGGGGTTATTAAATATTGATGCTTTGGTCATAGCGGCAATTTTAGGCTTGTAGTGGACTTCATATTTAATTCCTGTGTCAAATGGTCAATTTCATGTTTCACTGAGCGAAATTTGTGTAAAAGCTCCTGTGCGAGTGGCGTTAGTCTGGTTCCTTCGCCTACCTGTGTGTGGATCAGCAGGATTCTCCAGCTGTCTTCCACCGTCTTAATTTTACCCAGGGCCGAGCGATAGGATATCCCCAATTCCCTTGCAGTCTGGACCATCGAGCCGGAGAAGTCAATGTGCGTCAATATAGTATAAAGGACTTCATCGAAAACTACCCCATTTTTTTCCAGACAAAGCTTACTGCCGGTTTTGGAACCAGAGTTTGCTTTGTTGGATAAATCCTGTAAACGGGTATACTTGTGTTCAGCTGGACGGCTTGCCGCCTTTGTGTTGTCTGGTAACGCAGTATTGGGTTTAATTGAGTCTATCAGCTTAATAGTATCTATTGGGCGGCCTATTTTTGTTTCAACTTTCTTTTTGATCAACTCAGCTTGCTTCAGTTTGCGAAGTATGGCACGGCGGGTCTTCCTGTCGCGGCCGTGCTTTTTGAGTAGTGTAGTAAAATATTCGCTGATGGAAATAATTTGCTGGTTCATCACCATTTTGTCCGCTAGAAAAATCACGTCTGATTCTGAAAGCGGTTTGCT
This sequence comes from Pelotomaculum schinkii, assembly GCF_004369205.1. Taxonomy (NCBI): domain Bacteria; kingdom Bacillati; phylum Bacillota; class Clostridia; order Eubacteriales; family Desulfotomaculaceae; genus Pelotomaculum; species Pelotomaculum schinkii. Next base: position 56,288 of record NZ_QFGA01000003.1, read on the forward strand.
TTTAGAAACCTCTTTGCTCAAATTGACAGCAGAAATCTCAGCGACCTGGGGATAACTCATGTCTGCAAGAAGCAGCGAATTAGCCAGGGCGCGCTCCTTATGACAGTGGACAACATCATGCAGCAAGGCTCCGGCAAGAACTGTATCAACATCCAGAAATGCGCCTGCTTTATTCAAATGATTAGTCAATGCCAGAGCAAGACCTGCTACTAGATAGCAATGTGCCTGAAAATACGGATTGACTCTAATTGTTTGTAAAATTTGACAACATGAATCAAAGGTGATAGCTGCTCGATTGTTCAGGTGGTTCAAAAGGAAACGGCGATCTTCCTGTGTGTTCATGTCCAGCCGAACGGCTACGTCCGTAACCTCCACATCTACAGCATCATGTTCCAAATTTTTTAATAGTCCCTTTAAACCATCAGGGTAAGAAGTATTCACGATCGTATTTATGTACTTAGCTGAAATAAGTTTCGGGTGTCCCCGCAGGCTATTTATAGCTGGATATATAATGCCCGGTTTACCTGCTGAGTGGTAACGGGCAAGTATTTTATTCACTGTGGAAGCACGGACGAGGGGGTTATCCGCAGGCAGGATAAAGAAAGCCCGTACCTCCGCTTCCAGAGTCTTAACTCCTTCCTGCACCGAGGAGTACATACCCTCATTGAAATGGTTATTAATAATTATCCTGACGTCGTAGTTTTTTAACGCGTCTATAACTTCAAGCGCCCGGTAGCCTACCACTACCCTTACATCGGAGATCCCGGCCTGAAAAAAACACCGTACGGCATGTTCGACAGCAGTAAAATCTCCGAGTTTTAATAAAGGTTTGAATTCCCTCATCTGAAAAGAATAACCTGCAGCGAGTATTATGGCTGCAATTCCGTCAGCATCACAAATCACGGCTATTTCGCCACCTTATATTTAAAACAATGGACAGTTCTAATGGAAAAGACACATAACATAACATAACGCTAAATGACGTGATATAAATATAATAAGATATAATTTGGTTGCTGTCAATCTACTCGGTAAGCTGTGCGATGAATATAAGTTATAGGTGATTTTTTTATGCGTGAAATAGCCAGGACATTGTGTATTTTGTCAAATCGACCAGACTTTACAGTCAATAAAAAAGACCGGTCAACCGGCCTTTAAGTAACTATTTTACTTGATTTGAATTATACTTCAGCTACAATTTTGCCTGTTTCGGTCACATCATAATCCCCCAGTCCCAGGAGTTCTTTTTTGAACTCATGGGACTGTATTATTTCAAGTACAGCTTGGAACTGGGGCTTGTCCGCATCTTCTTTCTTCATCACCAGTTCATAGCGTTCTTTTTGCAAGGGCACAAAATCGATCCCGCGAGCTTGCAGGGACACCTTTTCGATGCCCAGGCCCACATCGGCTTCCCCCCGTGCGACAGCGCTCGCCACGGTAAGGTGGGATAACTCTTCTGTTTCATAGCCGTTAATTTGGCTGCTGTCCAATCCCAGGAGCCGGAACTGCTCGTTTAATAGGACCCGGGTGCCGCTGCCCTTTTCCCGGTTTATGAAACGTATTCCTGGACGGGTTAAATCTTGCCAGCTCTTGATCCCTTTGGGATTGCCCTTGGCCACATAAAATCCCTGCATCCGGCAGGCTAAATGTACTATTAACGTTGGAATACCGGGAAGCAGGCGGCGGACGTAGGGGATATTGTACAGATCCCTTTCCCCGGCCCAAAGATGGACTGCGGTCATGTGGACCTTTCCCTGGTAAAGAGCCAAAAGGCCGTTAAAGCTTCCCACATGGTGTCTGAGAGCGCCGACTCCATTTGGATGCCGCTCCAGGTGGCGGGCCAAAATGTCAAGAAGGACGTCCTGGCCGCAGATTACGATTCTTTGCAGATTAGAGGACGGTTCCTCAATATCCGGCGCTGTTGCAGGAAGTGAACGGGCAGCGGCGGAGTATGGCGCCGCCGTTGACTCCAGCTTTTTCCCCAGGTTTTTATAGGCTTCAACATCTTTCTGATCAACCCGAATCTTACGGCCAACACGGTAAGCCGCCAATTCTCCCCGTTTTATCAATTCATATACTGTATTCTTGGCAATTTTTAGTGTGCTTGCTACTTCTTCGGGAGTTAAAGAAGAATCTTCTTTCACAGGTATTCCTCCACCAGCTATTCTGCTATTTATTATATCTTATTTTTATTAATTTGATAATTATTTTTTGTAGTGTCAAATTTGTTTTTACGGGGTGGTAAACAGTTATTTAGCAAGAAATTTCCTTAATGTTAATAAACTGAGCTTATAAACGAGATTTCCTAATACTGGCTTTAAGATAAAGAGTGTTCTTTGTAAGGGGCTGAATTATTAAAAATTAATGATACGTAATTTAGCTAGCCATATTGACAAGCACTACGGATTATTTTATTATTTGGTAGTAGCATTATGTTTAGTATTGTATGGTGTCATACGGTATTGTAATGATTACAGAGGGGAGTGTATTAACTAGCTAAAAAATGATTGATAAAAAAGTGAGCCGCATTTCATGTTGTGTCATGTTATGATGTTTTTAACATAATACATGCATCCCTGTTTGGAGTAGGTAATTATAATCTTTAGTATAACAAAATTTACATATTAGGAGAGAAGAAGCCATGAAAAAAATATTAATTTTTTTAGCGCTCATGTTATTTGTTGTAGCAGCTGTTACGGGGTGCGGCGGAGAAAAAGAACAACCGAAAACTGAATTAAACGTTTCGGCGGCTGCCAGCCTGACGGATGCTGCGGGAGAATTAAAGACAATCTATGAAAAACAACATTCAGATGTGACTATTACTTATAATCTAGCCGCCTCCGGCACCTTGCAAAAGCAGATTGAGGAGGGCGCCCCGGCAGATTTATTTATATCCGCAGGCAAGTCCCAAATGGATGCCCTGGCCCAAAAAGGCCTGATTGTGGATGCTTCCCGTAAAGACCTGCTGGGGAACGAACTGGTACTGATAGCCGGGAAAGACAGCAAGCTTACAGAGTTTAACGGAATGACCGACGCGAGCGTTGAAAAGATCAGTATCGGTACACCTGAAACGGTACCTGCCGGCAAGTATGCAAAAGATACTTTAACTGCTCTTAAGCTCTGGGAGCAGCTTGAACCCAAAATGGTTCTTGCAAAGGATGTGCGCCAGGTCCTTACCTATGTGGAAACCGGCAATGTGGATGCAGGGCTGGTTTACCGCACCGATGCAGCAACCAGCAACAACGTTAAAATTGTAGCCGCTGCTCCTGCCGGCTCCAGTGCGCCTGTAGTTTATCCCATGGCGGTAATCAAAAGCACCAAGCACCAGAAAGAGGCCGAGGCATTTGCAGCATTTCTGACGAGTGACGACGCAGTTAAGGTTTTCGAAAAATATGGATTCAAAGTCCTCAAGTAGTAATTTATGATGTTCTTGCAGCAAATCGACTGGCACCCGGTAATTCTTTCTATTCGGGTGGCAATAATCGCAACGATTGTCGTTACATGTCTTGGATTGCCTCTAACCCGGTTGCTGGCTCGCAGAGAGTTTTATGGCAAGGATGTACTAGAGGCGGCGATAACGCTGCCCCTGGTGCTGCCGCCATCAGTCGTTGGCTACGGCTTGTTGCTGCTAATCGGCAAAAACGGCCTGTTGGGCAAAGCTCTGGCTGATGTGGGCATTACTTTCGTATTTACCTGGTGGGCGGCCGTCCTTGCTTCCACCGCGGTGGCTTTCCCGCTGATGTACCAGAGCGCCAAAGCAGCTTTTATGAGCGTGGACGTTAACTTTGAGAAAGTGGCCAGGACCCTGGGTGCAAGTGAACTGAGAATATTTTTTACGATTACGCTCCCACTGGCCTGGCCGGGTATTCTTGCGGGCCTGGTGCTGACCTTTGCCCGCGCCCTGGGTGAATTCGGCGCCACTTTGATGGTTGCCGGCAACATACCGGGCCAGACCCAGACTATTCCAACAGCCATATATTTTGCAGTGGAATCGGGAAATAATGTCATGGCCAGAACTCTGGTCGGAATCATTACTATATTCAGCTTTCTTGTTATATTCTGGGTAAATCGCTGGGCTAAAAAGCAGAATTATTAAGGTATTAAAGGTGATTATATGTTAGAAGCCAGCCTGACCAAAAAATTGTGGCATTTTACCCTGGATGTGCAATTGAAAGTTGACAACCAAATTCTTATTCTTCTGGGACCTTCCGGTTCGGGAAAGACCACCATTTTACACCTGTTGGCAGGTCTTTCGAAACCAAATGAGGGGCTCATCAAAATAAATGATCGGGTCTTATATTCCTCGGAAGAAAAGCTTAATATCTCTCCGCAATCCAGGAACGTTGGCTACCTGTTCCAGGACTACGCCCTCTTCCCCCATATGACTGTCAGACACAATGTTTTTTATGGCCTGAAAAGCAAAAATTGCAAGCAGGACAGAGCAGCTATGGACCCGGTGGAACTTTTAAATTCCTTTGGCGTCGGGCATCTTATCGACCGGTATCCCAGCCAGCTTTCCGGTGGGGAGAAGCAGCGGGTTGCTCTGGCCAGGGCTCTGGTCGTCCGTCCCCAACTACTGTTGCTTGACGAGCCGTTCAGCGCCCTGGATAAGAATACCAGGATAAGTCTCAGGCATGAAGTGAAAAAACTGCACAGCCATTGGCAGATACCGTTTATTTTGGTTACGCATGACGAAGAAGACGCACAATTCTTAGGGGATATAACTGTATCCCTAGAAAAAGGGAAGTCCATGGACAGTTCGCTGAATGCGGTATCGTGTAATTAACGCGAAAGAATTATTTTTGTTACACTAAGGAGATGGATGGTTTGGTGAAAAGGTTAGTGCAGGTTCTTGCAACAATGTTTCTATCCTTGCTTATGGCTGCGCTGGTTACCGGGTGCGGCAAGCCTTCCGGCCCGTCTGCAGGAGGAGAAGGGAGTACTTCGCAGGCGCAGGGGAAAGCGTCGTTATTTGCCTATGTTGGAGCCAACCTTAAAGATCCTGTAAGTGAGCTGGCGCAAACTTATGAGCAAAAAACAGGTGTCAAGGTAGAATTAACTTTTAATAATTCAGGGGCGTTGTTGAACCAGCTGGAAACAATGAAAAAAGGTGATGTTTATATGCCCGGGGGCATGCCTTTTGTAGAAGCCGCCCAGAAAAAAGGCTACATTGAAGAGATTGCTGGGCCGATTGCCTATCACACCCCGGTAATTGTTACACCTAAAGGAAATCCGGCGAAAATCAGCAAAGTCCAGGATCTGGGCCGTTCAGGCTTAAAGCTTGTTATACCGGATAAAGAGGCTACCGCCATAGGTAAAACTGTTTTTAAGACCTTTGACAAGCTGGGAATTACTGAAAGCGTCGAGAAAAATTCACCTACCTATGTGGAGAGCCCCGCCAAGGTAGTGGCTGCGATTTTAATGGGCCAGGGGGACGCAGGTATTGTTGAATATAGCAACACGTATAAAAATCTGGAAAAGCTTGATGTGGTAGAAATCGATTCTGCCGTAAATATTGTTGATCAAATTCCTTGCGCCACGCTTAATTACAGCAATCAGAAAGATCAGGCCAGGGATTTTCTTGAGTTCATGAAAAAAGAAGGTCCCGCAGTTTTTGAAAAATATGGCTTTAAGACAAAAATTTAATACTGTTTTGAAAGTATATTCAAAAAAACCTGACTTGCATAACCACTGCCTAAAGGTTTTTGAACAATATTTTTAGCACGGGTAAATTTATATGGTAAAGCTGCGTATAGGTTTTTTTCAGGGAATTTTCTGGCTGGTTTTTATTCTGATTACAATTTTTATGGTGGTAATGGTAGGCGGCCTGTTGTTTTATGGGGAATGGGCCGCTTTTCTTTCCGTAATTCGGAATCCGGAATTTCATTTCGCAGTCGTGTTCACGCTGTGGACGTCGCTTCTCGCCACCGTGCTGGCTGCTGCTGTTGCTGTTCCCTGTGGTTTTATTCTTTCCCGCTATCATTTCCAGGGGAAAGCCTTAATCGATGCGCTGATGGATATTCCGATCGTGTTACCGCCGCTGGTCAGCGGGTTGGCGTTGCTGATCCTGTTTGGCCCCGTTTTAGGAAATACACTTGACCGCCTTGGTCTGGACGTTGTATTTTCCGCCCGTGGTGTTGTTGTTGCCCAGTGGTTTATTGCCACGCCTTTTGCCATTAAAACATTTAAGCAAGCTTTTGATGCCATTGATCCCCGGTTGGAAAATGTGGCGCGCACACTTGGCTGTTCTCCAGCGGATGTATTCTTAAGGGTGACTATGCCTCTGGCAAAAGGCGGTGTCCTGGGTGGTTTGACGATGGCATGGGCCAGGGCTCTGGGCGAGTTCGGAGCAACTGCCATGCTGGCCGGCATAACCCGGATGAAAACAGAAACTTTGTCCGTGGCCATATTCTTAAATATGACCATTGGCGACATGCAGTTTGCCATCGCAACTGCCGTCATAATGTTGCTCGTGGCGCTGATCTTGATGAGTGTATTCAAAGTCGTTACCGGAACAGGAGTGCGATTATGAGCCAGGACCTGCTTGAAGTTTATAACCTGACCGTCAATGTCGGCAAGTTCTCGCTAAAAGATATCAACTTTTCAATGGGACCAGGTGACTATGTCATTATTTTAGGGCCGACCGGATGCGGCAAGACTATTTTCCTCGAGTCCATCGCCGGACTTAGGGCGCTGAATAAGGGCGCTTTGTTTTTGAACGGCAAAGAAATCACTCATTTGCCGCCGGAGCATAGATACCTGGGGTTTGCTTATCAGGACAGCCTGCTATATCCGTTTATGTCTGTGAAGGAAAACATTTTATTCGGCGCAAAGGCCAGGAAGATGGCCGGTGGTCCTGAAATATTGCGCCGGATGGAGCAGTTGGCTGCAGCAATGAATATTACCCATCTCCTTGACCGTTATCCAAGGTTTTTAAGCGGGGGAGAAAGGCAGCGCGTTTCACTGGCCAGGGCCATTCTGACCCGGCCTCCGCTCTTGTTGCTGGATGAGCCGCTTTCCGCGCTTGACCAGCAGACTCGTCATGCCATGCAGGAACTGCTGAGAGAAATACATCACACGGAAGGCATCGGCATTATTCACGTGACGCACGACTTTTCGGAAGCTTTGCAGCTTGGCAAGCGTATGCTCGTGCTGCATGACGGGCAGGTTGAACAGGAAGGAGAGCCGCTGGAAATCTTTTATCACCCGGCGACTGAATTTGTAGCAAAGTTTTTGCACGGGGAAAATCTGATTCCCGGCAGAGTCCTCAGGCAGGGTGGTGAACAGTGGTTTGAATACGGCGACGGTGATTTTCTGCTGGGGCCATTGCCAAAAAACTGCCTGACGGAAGGCTTAAGCGAGTCCGGCAAGCTTTCAACTTTATTGATCAGGTCAGGCAGCATTCGACTTAGCCGGGCTGCTGAAGGACCTGCTGCTGCAAACTGCTGGACTGCGCGAATCAAAAGCGTTATGATTGGTTCGACCCATGTTGATGTTTACTGCAACGGGAATGGCCGCTGGCAGGCCAGCCTGTCCCTGGCCGAATGGCAGGGACTTGACTTGCGCAGGGGGGAACAGGTTAGTCTGTCGGTTAGTCCGGAACATCTTCATGTCATTGCCCAATAACAAAGTTATTAAATAATTAGGGGGTTTTGGTGATGGAAGAGGGTAGAACAGGTTCTTTTTTTAGCCGCTTACAAAGAGAGTTTGCTCGGATGGTTGATGAATCTCAGCTCAGGCAGGCGGAGGTCAAAGTCAAGGCAGCGTTGTTAAGCCCGGAAGATGCCCTCGGAGCCACCAAGCGCCAGGACTACGTGCTGCTGAAAGGAAAAGAGCGATTGCTGCAGGCTACCGTTATGGGGTCGAAGGGACAAGCTTTTACCGGCGCACAGGGTGATTTCACCGGGACCCTGGAAGATGTGCTGGCGTTGCCGTTGACCGATGATTTTCAACGGGCCGTATATATCGCCACTCTTAACGCTGTTGCCTGCCATACCGGCAAGCTGGATAATAATGTTCACTGCCGGAATGATGGGCCGGAGCTGTGCGCCCGTCAGGCGGTTGAATATTTTCAAAAAAACTACGGGTGGCCCCGGATTCTCATGATAGGCTATCAGCCGGCGCTGGCGGAAGCATTGCATAACGCCTTCTCTGCTGTAACGGTGCTTGACCTGGACCCGGCAAATATAGGCCGGATCAAAAATGGTGTGCTGATAAGGAGCGGCGCTGACGACTTGGGCGCGTCTATTGCAGCTAGTGATGTTATCTTCGCTACTGGCAGCACCATCTGCAATGCCACTATAGATACAATATATAATGCCGCCATACCGCTCGTCCTGTTCGGGACAACCGGCTCCGGGGCTGCCGCGTTGCTTGGTATCCCCCGGTTTTGTCCTGAAGCCACCTGCGGAAGACTAACTTAATGCGCTTGTAGTCTACTTAATATAAAGGCATTTTCAAGGAGTGACATAAATGAAGTTGCAGACGATAAAGGTAGAGGAAGCGGTAGGAAAGGTGCTCAGCCACGATATCACCCAAATCGTGAAGGGAGAAGCCAAGGGAGCGCTTTTTAAAAAAGGGCACATCATAAGGCCGGAAGACGTACCCGAGCTTTTGCGGTTGGGCAAGGAAAATATCTATATCCTAGACCTTGACCATGGTGACGTCCATGAGGACGAAGCCGGTGTGCGCCTGGGCGAAGCTGTCACCGGCGAGTGGGTAACCTGGTCCGGCCCCAAGGAAAGCCGGGTGAACATGCACGCCGCCTGCGACGGGCTGCTGAAAATCAATATTCCCGCCCTGGAAGCGATCAACGAGCTGCCGGACGTGATTTTATCGACCCTGCCCAACAATACGGTGGTCAAAGAAGGCGAACTGCTGGCAGGGACCAAGGTCATACCGCTGGTCGTACCCGAAACAACAGTCACAGCCGCTGAAGACATCTGCCGGCAGGCTGGCGGCTGGGTCATCAAGGTGCTTCCCTTTAAGGAATTAAAAGTGGGCGCGGTCATTACCGGCAGCGAGGTATATAAAAAGCGTATCCGGGACGGTTTCGGACCGGTCATCACCGAGAAAGTGGAAGCGTTCGGTTCAGAGATACTGGGCATAGATTTCGCGCCTGACAACGCTGAAATCATTGCCGCCAAGATCAACAAAATGGCCTCGGAGGGAGCGGATATCATCTTTGTAACAGGAGGCATGTCCGTCGACCCCGACGACGTCACCCCCAACGCCATTCGCCTGGCGGGAGCCAGGGTGGAGAAATACGGCGCCGCCGCGCTGCCCGGCGCGATGTTTATGCTGGCCTACCTGGGGGACGTCCCGATCATGGGAGTGCCGGCCTGCGGGATGTTTTTCAAAATAACCGTCGTGGACTTAATCCTGCCGCGGTTGTTGGCGGGTGAGCGGGTAACCCGCAGGGACATCGTGGCGCTGGCCTGCGGCGGGCTCTGCAGGGCTTGTCCCGAGTGCCGGTATCCCAACTGCACCTTCGGCAAAGGCTCGCACTAACCTGAAAATAACATTGCCAACGACTATTCAGCGAGGCATGTATGGCAAAATAACGCCAAAAATCCAGGGAGGAGGTTATTGGAGTATATGGAAAGCAACCTGGAGCAAGGGATAACCATAGTGACCGTCATAGGCAAGCAAAACCTTCCCGACAGCCTCTTGGGGCAAAAAGCAATATTCAAAAATAACGGTGAAGGGAAAGCAGGGAACCTGGAGCTGGCCTGGCTGGCAGAGCAGGCGGCGGAAATGGTCCAAAGTAACCGGTCCAACGGGATGTTTGAGGTAGCGACCCTGTCCAACCCGGCCAAACCGGAGCAGAGCGCCACAGTTATGATCGCCCCCTACCAGCCGCCGCATGGACTGATCATTTTAGGCGGCGGCCATATAGCCGTGCCGCTGGCAGCTATCGGGAAAATACTGGGGTACCAGGTTACGGTAGTCGACGACCGGCCTGACTTTGCTCACAAAGAGCGTTTTCCCGGGGCCGACAGAGTCATCTGCTGCGACTTCAGCGACATGGAAAGCCACCTGGAGCTGGGGCCGTCAAGCAGTGTGGTAATAATCACCAGGGGCCACCAGCACGACCAGGAATGCCTGCGCCGGTTGATCAAATACCCCCTGGCTTACCTGGGCATGATCGGCAGCAGGCGAAAGATAAAAATAGTCAGGCAGCAGTTGCTCGAAGAAGGTATAGACGCCGGAAAACTGGAGCAGGTGCACATGCCGGTAGGTTTGGACGTAGGGGCGCAGACCCCCGGAGAGGTGGCCGTAAGTATAGCCGCGGAATTGCTCAGAGAGCGCCGCGGCGGGAGCGCCCGCTCCCTAAAAGACCACAGCCCGCAGAAGTCCGCCGGCGACGTTGAACTGCCTTCCGCGGCGGACAGAGAAGTATTGCAGAAAACGCTCACAGGAGATCAAACACCTGCGGCGCTGGCCACAATAGTAAAAACACGGGGCTCCACCCCCCGCAAAGCAGGCGCGCGGATGCTGGTTTACGGAGACGGCCGGATTTTGGGGACAATAGGGGGCGGTTGCGGTGAGTCGGAGGTCCGGCTGGCCGCCCTTGGTGTGATTGACGAAAACTTGCCGCGCATGTATAAAGTGTCGCTTAGCGCGGACACGGCGGCTGCGGAAGGGATGGTCTGCGGCGGCGCGATGGAAGTATTCATAGAACCGGCAGGCGGGTATCAAGAGGTTTTTAGCGGGGGTGAAAAAAATAAGTAAAAATAAAGCAGTGGTAGTGATAAGAGGAGCCGGCGACCTCGCCTCAGGGGTCGCTTACCGTCTTTACAAGAGCGGCCTGGACGTGATCATGACCGAAATAGAACGCCCGCTGGTGGTAAGAAGGACCGTGTCGTTTGCCGAGGCGGTATATGAAGGGAACGTCACCATAGAAGGGATAGAGGCCGGCCTGGCCGGTTCGGTGGAAGGGGCCCTGTCATTGCTTGAAAAAAAGGTCATCCCGGTGCTGGTGGACCCCGCGGCGGCCGTGGTAAAAGATGCGCGTCCCGCGGTGGTGGTGGACGCGAGGATGGCCAAACGCAACCTCGATACCACCATCGGGGACGCGCCGCTGGTAATCGGCCTGGGGCCGGGCTTCACCGCCGGCGTCGACGTCCACGCGGTAATTGAGACCTGCCGGGGACACCGGCTGGGCCGGGCCATTTACAGCGGCGGCGCCATTCCGGACACCGGCGCTCCGGGAGCGGTGGACGGCTATACCCTGGAGAGGCTGTTGAGGGCCCCTGTGGACGGAGTGATGGCGCCGCGCTGTTCTATCGGGGAGCAGGTAGAAAAAGGAGATGTGGTGGCCTATGTCGAAACAACACCGGTATATGCGGAAATGACGGGAATGGTAAGAGGCATGCTCAAAGAGGGGCTGTGGGTTCCCAAAGGGACCAAGATAGGTGACATCGACCCGCGCCAGGACGCCGAATATGACACCATCTCCGATAAAGCGCTGGCTGTCGGCGGAGGGGTTTTGGAGGCGGTATGTCATTTCCTTAACAGCAACCAGTGAACACATTGAATTACGCAAAGGAACATGATTTGTAATGAAGATTATCAATCCTGAACGGGTTCCTAAGGTCAGGATTGGGTGCAGCCATTGGCTCCGTCTAGTTTAAAAAAATTAGTTGCCAGGGATTATTTCCGGCGCAACTAATTTTTTTGCTCAAGGATTAGTTATACTTCTTGAAAAATGTTGACATATGCCCAAAACCAATTTAAGATAATAATGGGCATATACCTATTTTAGTAAGGCTAGGAATAGTCTTTATGATTTCGCGTAACCGCGATTATTCTAATAAAACGGAGGTGGACAATTATGCCGGGAGGAGACAGGACTGGCCCGCTGGGATTAGGAGCTCGTACAGGTAGAGCAGGCGGGTATTGCGCAGGCTTTGGAGCGCCGGGTTATATGAATCAGGTACCTGGCTTTGAATATGGCCCTGGATGCGGACAGGGGGCAGGTTTCGGTCCGGCCGGCGGCCGGGGAGCCTTCCGGGGACGCCGTTTGGGGCGTTCTTTTAGTGGCGGTTATCAGTATAGCGCTCCAGCATACATTCCTATTCTTTCAAAATTTTTGCTTCATTTGTCAGATAAGCAACTTTCCCTGATGGAAAAAAGGCTCGCAGAACTGGAAGTATTAAAGAAAAGTAAGGATTAGTAACTATCAACACAAAAACATAAATGGCATACACAAAAGGTGGCTCTGCAGTAAGAAATCTTTAACATTAAGATGGCGGGGGCACCTCTTCTTTATGGTTGTAACTGTGGCGCCTTGCGTTTTTTTCCATAATTCCTAATAGGATGACGGCAAAATGATATTTCATTCATAAACTGCTATTGCTCATGCTTGTACCTTTGGATTGAATTAATAATTGACATATGCTCTAAATAATTTATACTTAATATATGAAGAACGCCCATTGTGTCTTAATGAGTAACATATTATGCCATAAGAGATGATATGGGTTCTATGACAGGAAGGAGCAGGTTCATGTGCAGGTAAGTATTACCCGGTTTTTGCCAATCATGGAGGAGTTGAGGATGAAAAATATAGTCCCGGTAAATAAGTGAAATATGGTAGAATAAATATAAATAAGAATATAGAAAGGGGAATGCCAAGTTGGCAAGACCGCCTAAATTGAGAAGGGTTGAATTCATTCCAAATATACAGCACTTTGTGCCTTTAAGCATACAAACAAATACTATCGGAGAAAACGTTTTACTGATTGAGGAAATTGAAGCTATACGTTTAAAGGATCTAGAAAAACTGGAGCAGGAAGAGTGTGCCGAAAAAATGGAAGTATCTAGGCAAACCTTCCAGCGGATCCTCAATAATGCAAGGGAAAAAATTGCCGACAGCATTATAAAAGGAAAAGCTATACGTATAGAAGGCGGGAATTTTACCCGCAATATTTGTCCGGTGCGGTGTCTTGATTGTGGTAAAGAGTGGAAGGAAAGCTATGAAAACTTTGAAAAAGTAATTAATGGCGAATACTCATGTGCGAATTGCCGATCAAAAAAAATAATCTGCCTGCATACCAATGGTCAAAAATTTTGCCGGCGCAATTGCTGGAGAAGGGGAAGGATTGATTAATAAACTATATTTAAAAGAGTCTTGTAAGGCTCTTTTTATTTTTATTGAGTAACAGTGGATATTTCTGGTTTTTGCTGTTTAGAAATATTATCACTGGTTACACTGCTTTGTAATTATTGACAGATTGGTGAAAGAGTGCTATTATTCTTTATAGCCAAATGGGCAAAAGCCCATAATACCCATTGGTCAGCAGCGGAGATGCAGTTGAATTCTTGGCAATTGAATTCTTATCTTAAATTCTATTAAGGACGTGACTGTATGTACGATGAGGTCTATAATGATACGGTATTTGACCATTTCATGAACCCTAGAAATGCTGGAGTGATAAACGATGCAGATGGATTTGGGGTTTGTGGTGATCCTGGTTGCGGTGATTTTTTGACCATATATATCAAAGTTGCAAACGACACCATCGCGGATATAAGCTTTCTTGTTTTCGGATGCGCTGCTGCAATAGCAACAAGCAGTATGACGACCGAACTGGCCAAAGGTAAGGCGTTAGAGGAAGCAATAAAAATAACTGAAGATGATATTATAGAGGCATTGGGCGGGCTGCCGGAGCATAAGCAGCATTGTTCAAACCTTGGGGTAAAAGCTTTAAGAAGCGCTATTGAGAATTACTATAATAAAACCATTGAGAAATACCAATAGAGTAATTAACTATTTATCATTTATTAAGTTGTGGAGGCTCCCGGCATGATTTTAGAACGTGTTTATGATTCAGCCCTGTCAAGGCTTGCGGGGAAAAAAATAAAAGAGGTCAGGATAGGCCTGGAATTGATGGCTGTTGAACTGGATGACGGGGCAATTGGCGTTACCTATGTATTAAGAAAGGAAATAGGTCATGCCTGTGCAGCGCTTCCCAAGGCCGGAAGCCTTTTGGGAATGCCTGCCTGTCCTTTCAGGAACAAGATGGCAATCGTCACATAGAGACGCTATTCACCTTGGTATAAGCCAGTGCGCCGGAATGAAGCAATTAATCAAGTACGGGCAGAAGATGTCAGTAAAAGTTAAGTAATAAAAAAAACCTGCAAGAGTTAATTTTTATACCATTAATGGTTACTATGTTGCATAATGGATGTATGGTTATTCATCAATTTAAAAAAATTGCCGAGGATTGTCCCATTTTAGTATATATGATATAATTTAATAGCTTCTGCGGAAGTTTTATTTGGCGTTCCTTGCAAGAGGAGGCTTAAACTCCATGCATTTAGAAGTAAGAGTGTTTAGTGGGTTGGAAAAACATATTCCGGGCGCCCGCTTCGGACAGCCTATAAAGGTAAATATCACGGAGCATTTTACCTGCAGGATGCTTTTGGACAAGCTCAATATTCCGGAAAAAGAGGTATTTATTGTACTTGTAAACGGTGTGAACACGGCGCTTGATGACGCGCTTGCTGATGGTGACCGCATATCTCTTTTCCCGCCGGTTGGTGGAGGTTGATATTATGCTGACCAGGATAGGAACGGGGCAACATTCGTAGACGCCCTTTTAATTTTTACCGGCATTTATTTAGACTAATTTTCTTAGTAATTGACTTGTCAAATAATTGGACAACATTTGGGAAGGTGATAAGAATGCGGGATACCTATCAGCGGGATATTAACTATCTAAGGGTTTCTGTTACTGATCGCTGCAATCTGCGCTGTGTTTACTGTATGCCGGCTGAAGGCGTTAAGGCTCTTCCCCACGACGAGATTTTACGTCTGGAGGAAATAGAAACCATCGTTAGAGCTGCCAGTCTTATAGGTGTCAAAAAGATACGCCTGACCGGTGGTGAGCCGCTGGTGCGTTTAGGGCTGGAAAGCCTGATCCAGCGTATTTCGAACATCCCGGGCATAGACGACCTTACCCTGACCACCAACGCCCTGCTTCTACCAGGCCATGCGTCTTCTTTAAAGGAAGCAGGTGTTAAAAGGGTGAACATAAGTCTGGATACCCTGCGGACGGAACGCTACCGTGAAATAACCAGAGGCGGCGATCTTGCTACAGCGTGGGAAGGCATCAATGCTGCATTGGACGCCGGAATGCACCCGGTCAAGATCAATACGGTGGTGATGCGCGGCTTCAACGACGACGAAGTGGTGGCAATGGCCCGGCTCACTTTAAACAGGCCGATCCATGTGCGTTTTATCGAGGTGATGCCGATCGGCTCTTCAAATTCCTGGACCAACGGGCGCTTTGTGCCGACTGAGGAAATTATAGCGCAGATAAGCTCCAAACTAGGCCCGCTCCTTCCGGCCAAGATGTCTTCCGGCAGCGGTCCCGCCAAGTATTATCAACTGAAAGGCGCGGAAGGCACGATTGGCTTTATTGCCTCAATGAGCGAACATTTCTGCCAGAGCTGCAACCGGCTGCGTCTTACAGCGAACGGCGCTTTGCGGCCGTGTCTTTACGACAGCCGCGAGGTAGACCTTAAGACACCCCTGCGTGCTGGAGCCGATCTCAAAGAACTCGCGGATTTATTTATGGATGCGGTAGCTCTCAAACCGGATCGCCACCATATGCTGGAGGGCTGGCGTGACAAAAGCAGGGTTATGTCCCAAATCGGCGGCTGATCACATCACAACACCGTTTACGGAAAGGGAGTACTATGAATGGGTATAATAAAAGCGGTATGCGCCAGTGCCGAAAAAGGAATGCGTAAAAAGGATGTTGGGGAAGGATTGCTGGTGCAGGAGCATGGCCTGCAGGACGATGCCCACGCCGGTCCCTGGCGCCGCCAGGTCAGCCTGTTGGCCATGGAAAGCATTGACAAAATGAAAGCGCTGGGTCTTGATGTGGGACCCGGTGATTTTGCCGAAAATTTGACCACCGAAGGAATTGACCTGGTCCACCTGCCTATCGGTACCCGGTTGAGAATCGGAGCTGAGGCAATAGGGGAGGTCACACAGATCGGTAAGGAATGCCACAACAGGTGCGCTATTTATTACCAGGCGGGTGATTGTGTGATGCCGAAAGAAGGCATTTTCATCCGGGTTCTGAACGGTGGTACAGTCAAAAACGGCGACACCATAGAAGTGATTTCTTAACTCTGTTTTACAGCAGCTTATACGTTCCGATGCGGGTGCGAATTCATTCGCACATGACCCACAAGGAATGCAGTAGAAATCCCCAAATCTGCTTCGCTGCACAAGTATGATTTCAATCGCGCTCCCATTATGAACCAGCTCAGGTATACAATGCGGGCGCATCGCAATAACACTTCGCTTTTTAAGGCCGGGAGGTCAAGATGGAAAGGACGGTACCCGTGATCGGTCTGGCCGGTTACTCCGGCTCCGGCAAAACAACATTTCTTGAGAAGCTGATAGCTGCATTGAAGGGCCGGGGCTACCGGGTGGGCGTGATCAAACATACGAGCCACCCGGTTGAATTTGACCGGCCCGGCAAGGACACCTGGCGGCACGCCCGGGCCGGCGCCGATGTGGTAGCCCTTGCTTCCCCGGACAACGTGGCTGTGGTCAGGAAGTTTCAAGCCGCTCCCGGTCCGGAAGATGTCCTTCCGTTGGTGGATGGAGTGGACCTGATCATCATCGAGGGTTTTAAAAAGGGCAGCTGGCCCAAAATAGAAATTATACGCGATGGAGTACCGGAGCGCCCGGTTATACCGGCGGAGGAACTGCTGGCTGTGGTAGGCGGGCCTGCTCCGGTAGAGGGCGTTCCTTTTTATGGGTTGGAAGACGCGGCGGCGGTGGCGGACCTGATCGAAAGGCAATATCTCAAGAAAAGCTGTCATGTATAGACCTTTAGACTTCATGATGATCAAAGGAGCGTAACAAGGTGCAAACAAGAAGTCTCACAGCGGAGCAGCATGAGCTGTACAAAAGGAATATATTACTGACCGGCGTTGGCGTGGCAGGGCAGGAAAAACTGCTGAACTCCGGCGTGCTGTTGGTAGGAGCCGGCGGTCTGGGTTCGCCGGTTGCTTTTTACCTTGCGGCCGCAGGAGTAGGACGGATGGGATTGATTGATGCGGATACCGTGGGGCTTTCCAACCTGCAGCGGCAAATTTTACATGCCGTACCAGACCTGGGCCGTCCTAAGGTTGTTTCGGCAGGTGAGAAGCTGCACGCGCTCAACCCCGATTTGATTTTGGACCTTCACCAGGAACTCTTTGACGTTAGGACCGCTGCCGATTTGGTTCCGAACTACGATATTGTCATTGACTGTACCGATAATTTCCACGCGAGGTATGTCATCAATGAAGCCTGTCTCAAGGCGAACAAGCCTTTTGTTTATGGCGGGGTGCTGGCCTGGGCCGGCCAGATGTTTACGGTTTTACCCGGCCGGGGGCCCTGCTTCAGGTGCATCTTCCGCGACGACCCGCCTGCCGACGCTCCCTCCACTTCGGAGTTGGGCATTCTCGGTGCGGTCCCAGGGGTAATCGGGGTATTGCAGGCTTCCGAAGCCATTCGCTACATCCTCGGGATTGGGGAACTGCTGGTGGGAAGGATGCTGATCTATGACGCGCTTTCAGCTTCGTTCTGTGAAGTTGCTCTGGAACGGGACAGTGAATGCCCGTCCTGCGGCAGCATGAACTGTGATTAATTTTTATTTAGAATCGAAAAAGAAAGGGTGGGCAAAATGTCAGAAATAGCGTCTGAAGTTTTGGAAGCAGTGCAAAGAGCGGCCAAGGATGGCCGGATGAGCTGTACGGAAGCCAGAAAATTGGCGGAAGAGCTTAAAGTTCCGGTGGGGTCCGTGGGTGAGGCAGCCGACGAGCTTAAAGTAAAAATAACGTCCTGTGAGCTTGGTTGTTTCTAATTACGCTGGTTTTTCATTGTAAACAAAAAAGTTAGCAAACATGCAATTGCAATTAAAAGAGTATGTTGGATGTTGGTCGTAGGGCGTAAGACGTAAAGAATATTTATTTAGAGTTTTAGGTGATTGGTATCTTAAGAGACCCAAAAGGAAGGCAGTATATACCTGCGCCCTGCGCCCTACGCCTTGCGACTTTTCACTTTTTCGAGGTGTTACATGGCCGAACTATTTAATGCTTTAACGGTGCACAAGGCACGGGCGGCCTTAGCCCTGCACCTGCCGCCGGCCAAGCCGGGTGTTAAACTGGCTCTGCTGGAAAGTCTGGATCGCCGGCTTGCTCAGGAAGTACGGGCGTCGGAAGATGTACCCGGCTTTGACCGTTCAACGGTAGACGGCTATGCCGTGCGGGCAAGGGATACTTACGGGGCCACCGAGGGTATGCCTTCATATGTCGATATCGCCGGTGAGGTGACGATGGGCCGCGAGCCGAAGGGTGGGGTCAGGACCGGTCAAGCCTGGCGGATAGCCACCGGCGGCATGCTGCCGGCGGGGGCCGATGCCGTAGTCATGGTTGAATATACTGAAGAACTTGACGCGCGCACCATCGGCGTCACCAGGCCGGTGGCCCCCGGTGAAAATGTGGTGCGGCGGGGTGAGGATATCGGCGCGGGAGAGATCGCGTTACCGGCCGGTCACCGGATCAGGCCCCAGGACCTCGGCATGCTGGCGGCAGTCGGTATCACCCAGGTTGAGGTGGTCCCGCCCCTAAAGGTCGGCATCATATCGACGGGGGATGAGCTGGTTGGTCCGGCAGACACTCCCGGACCCGGCCAGGTCAGGGATATTAATTCTTATGCCCTTTACGGCGCGGTACATAATTGCGGGGGGGAACCCCGGCTTTACGGGATGGTCAGGGACATATATGAAGAGCTAAAGATAACTCTTGAGCAGGCCTTGCAGGAAAACGACCTGGTGCTCCTGTCGGGGGGAAGTTCAGTGGGCGCCCGGGACGTGGCGGCCAGAGTAATCGACGCGATGGGAGAACCCGGGGTGCTGTTCCACGGTATTTCGGTTAAACCGGGCAAGCCTACCGTTGGGGCGGTTGTGAACGGCAAGCCGGTCTTCGGCCTGCCGGGTCACCCGGCTTCCGCCATGGTTATTTTTGAATTGATGGTGGCGCCTTTGTTGCGTACAGGAGGCTATCATTTTGATGGAGAGGACCACCCGCTGGATTTCCCCCTGCGGGCTGTTATTACCCGCAATCTTCACTCGGCTGCCGGCCGCGAGGATTACATCAGGGTCAAGTTGTCCAGCCGTGATGGACAGTTTTATGCCGACCCGATTCTGGGTAAGTCCGGCCTGATCGGGACTATGGTCAAGGCCGATGGTCTGGCCCGCATCCCGTTCGGTAAAGAAGGTGTTGAGGCCGGAGAACTGGTCGAAGTGAAATTATTTTAAAAGATAATAGGGGTTGAATCAGTATGAAGCGCAAGGTGTATCTGGACGACTTGCCCTGGGAAGAAGCCCTGGAAAACTATTTGACTTATCTTGAGAGGATCGGAGCGCTGCATCCCGGCCGGCCGGAGTCCATCGATGTGGAAGAAGCCCTTGGGCGGGTCACCGCCGCTCCTGTCTATGCCCGTATTTCTTCACCCCATTACCATGCCTCGGCCGTGGACGGCATGGCTGTTCAGTCGGCTGACACCTACGGGGCCTCCGAAACCACTCCGAAGCATTTGAAAGTCGGGGCAGAGGCCGTTCTTGTTGATACCGGAGATCCCCTCCCGGCAGGTTGCGACGCGGTAATAATGATCGAAGACGTGCATTACGTGCAGCCCGACGTGATAGAAATCATCCAGGCCGCCCATCCCTGGCAGCATGTCCGTATGGTGGGGGAGGACGTTGTGGCCACAGAAATGATCCTGCCCGCCAACCAACTGATCAGGCCTGTAGATATCGGCGCGGCCCTGGCGGGCGGCATCCTCAAGATATACGTCCACCCGAAGCCGAAAGTTGCCATATTACCTACCGGCACGGAATTGGTACAGCCCGGTACGGAGTTGAAGCCGGGAGATATCATCGAATATAATTCCCGCCTGCTGGGCGCTATGGTGAAACAGTGGGGGGCTGTCCCCATGCGCCGGGAGATTACCGTTGATAATTTTAAAAGTCTGCAGGAAGTAGTTGCCTCTGCTGTCGACGGGGCCGATATTGTTTTGATCAATGCCGGGTCATCAGCCGGAAGCGAGGATTTTACCGCCGATGTGATCAGCTCCCTGGGCAAGGTCCTGGTGCATGGGGTTGCCACCAGGCCGGGCAAGCCCGTGATCCTGGGCGAGGCGCATGGAACACCGGTAGTCGGTGTGCCGGGTTATCCGGTTTCGGCTTACCTGGGTCTCGACCTTTTCGTTAAGCCGCTAATTTGCAGGAAACTGGGCGTCGTGCCGGCCCAGCGCAGTACAATCGAAGCCATCATCTCCAAGAAAATGGTATCCCCCCTGGGGGTTGAGGAATTTGTCAGGGTCAAACTGGGTCAGGTTGGCGAGCGAGTCATCGCTACCCCCATCTCGCGTGGCGCAGGTGTGTTGATGTCCCTGGTGCGGGCCGACGGGATGATCCGGTTGCCCCGCTTGTCGGAAGGCTATAAAGCCGGTGAAAAGGTCCCCGTGGAATTATTCCGGACACCGGAGGAAATCAGGGAAACCAGCGTGATCATCGGCAGCCACGACATAGCTCTGGATGTACTGGCCAACTACCTGCGGCAAAAGTATCCTGCCGCCACCCTTTCATCCGCCCACGTGGGCAGCCTGGGCGGACTGACTGCCTTGAAGCGCGGTGAGGCGCATTGTGCAGGTACGCACCTTTTGGATGAGGAAACCGGTACGTATAACGTGCCTTATATTGAGAGGCTTCTGCCGGGGCGGGAAGTAGTCCTGGTAAACCTGGCGCACCGGGAGCAGGGTCTGATCGTGGCCGCCGGCAACCCCAAGGGTATTCAGGGACTGGCAGACCTCACCCGGCCGGATATAACCTATGTCAACCGCCAGCGTGGCGCCGGCACCAGGGTCCTGTTGGATTACCTGTTAAGGAAAGCCGGTATCGAGCCTGACCTTATCCAGGGTTACGAACTTGAGGAGTACACGCATATGAGTGTTGCCGCCGCCGTTAAGTCCGGGTCGGTAGACGCCGGGTTGGGCATCAGGGCTGCGGCCCAGGCTCTGGAATTAGATTTTATAGCTATTGAGGAAGAGCGCTATGATCTCTGCATCCCGGCGGAATTCTGGGAAACCCCCCATATCCAAAGGATGCTGGCCGTCATGGCCGAGCCCTCCTTCCAGGAAGAGGTAAGAAACCTGGGCGGCTATGACCTGCGTGACTGCGGGCGGGTAATGTGGAGGAGTAAAGCAATCCAGGGTTAAGACTGTTTGCTGCATAGAAAAATCCGCTTTCAGAGGAAAAAAATTCTGTGGCGGATTTTTTTGTTTTAATGTCAGGGATGAAGCAGGAAATTTTAGCAGGTAAAGATAATTATTAGCTCTAAAGGGTGGCAATTGTTGTTTTATGGTCTGTCCTGCAGCACGTCGGGCGCCGGTATTTATGCAGCTTTTTTCCTAAAGGGCTCTGATGGTAGAACCTTTTTCTGCTGTCAGGCGTCTATTTTGGTAAGGGGGGTATGGTATTATGCCGAAAAAAATGCATTTAATCCTTTTTATTGCAGCTTTCGCTGCAGTAATGATTTTTAGCGGCGCTTTAAGCTCGGAGGCCGGGGGTGGTCAGCTGCTGGATATAGGTGAGGCCTCATGGGCTGAGCAGGAAATTACGGAAATGAGTGCGCTGGAGATCTTGGAGGGATACCCGGACGGGAGATTTTTGCCCTACCAGAGTGTCACCAGGCTGGAGGCCGTGGCCATGCTGATCAGGACGCTTGGTTTGGACGATCAGGCCAGGGCTATGGAAGAGGCGGATGTTGCCTACCAGGTGCCATATTTACCCTGGGGAAGAGGTTACCTGATTATGGGTGTCGAGCGGGGGATGCTCGATAAGAACTACCTCAACCAGCTTGAGCCCACCGGCGCGGCAACGAGGGCGCAGGTCGCCGCCCTGGTCTGCCTGGCTTTTGACCTGAGCGCCACTGGCTCGTCCCTTGACTTTGCCGACGCCGATCAGATACCGTACGGATATCAGGAATATGTGGCCGCACTGGTGGATAATGGACTCATGCAGGGGCTGCCGGGCAACGTCTTTGAGCCTAACAGCGTGATCAACCGGGCCCAGATGGCAGTTTTATTGTCCAACTTGTTGAATAAGGAATTAGCCGATCCCTACCCGGATCGCCGCATAACCGGGACGGTCTCGAATATTGAACCGATCTCAGGACTGATCGACCTGCAGGAAGGCGCCAGTAAGTTCCTGACCGCCGAATGCCGGTACTATCTTGACGGGAAAAAGGTGGAGGCTGCCGGTATTAAGAACGGTGACGCGGTCAAGCTGACATTAGATGACGGCGGGCAGGTGGTTCTTGTACAAGCTGCAAGGTCCAGTGAAGGACCGGGGGCCAATCAGGGACAGGTATACCAGGGACTGGTAGATAACGTCTTTTTTATAGGTGGTGAATGCTGGGTGGCAATTACCTGCCTTGACGGCACTAAAATAACCCGCTCGGCTCCCAGCAGCGTCATGGTTAATGACCCCAGCGGCCAGATGTCTTTGGCCGGCTTAAGCGCTGGAAAATATATTGAAATGATGCTGGAAGATAACCAGATTACGTCAATAAATGTACTCAGTACCAGTACCGTAAAAGGTAAGGTCACAGATGTTGAGTCGTCCATTCTGACAATCACCAGCGGTGGGTCCAGGATGGAACTGGAGGTGCCGGGCGGAGTTGCCGTACTAAAAGATAACAGCGCTGTTAGCTACGACACAATTGCGGTTAACAACGAGGTCGAGGTTGCCGTATATGGCCAGAAAGCAATTAAAATTGTAATCCTTCGGGATACCTCACCCGAAGGCACGATCGAGGAGTTGGACGGCGGTGAGATAACCATCAGGGACGTGTACGGTTACATCAATACCTATACCCTTGACGAAGACGTAGAAGTGATCATCGACGGTGATAGCGAGGGTTTGGGTGATTTAAACGAAGGAGACAAGGTCCGTCTGGAACTTAACAGCCGGAATTACGTGACGGACATTGAGGTCCTTGATTCCAGCGAGAGTGACCTTGAGGGTGAAATCAGGGATTTGGATACTACAGGCGCCTACGGGATAACCATACGCAACAGCGATGGAGACAAGTTTACCTATAAGGTGGTCGAAGATGTCGATGTGTACAAGGGAAGCAGGCAGCTTGACTTTGATGAACTTGAAACAGGGGACGAGGTCAGATTGGAGTTGGATAGTGACGGCTGGGTGGATGAGATCGAGGTCCTTGATTACGGCGAGAGTGACCTTGAGGGTGAAATCAGGGATTTGGATACTACAGGCGCCTACGGGATAACCATACGCAACAGCGATGGAGACAAGTTTACCTATAAGGTGGTCGAAGATGTCGATGTGTACAAGGGAAGCAGGCAGCTTGACTTTGATGAACTTGAAATCGGGGACGAGGTCAGATTGGAGTTGGATAGTGACGACTGGGTGGATGAAATCGAGGTCTTAGACAGTGACCAGTCGACTGAGGAAGGTGTAATATCCGGACTCAGGACCGGGAGCAGCCCGCGCTTATGGCTTACAAACAGTGACGGCGACGAGGAGCGCTACGACATCTCCGATGATGTCGATTGCGACAGAGATGGCGATTCAATCGACCTGGAGGAGATTGTCATCGGCAGCGAAGCGGAGATAGAAATAGAAGATGATGAGGTCGTAACCATTGAAATCACCGATGACGAAGATATTACCATTGAGGGAGAAATCATCGACGTGCGGGTTAGCAGCGAAAGGATTCAAATTGAACAAAGCAGCGGAAATCAATTCACGTATTACCTGGAAGACGGAGCCATACTGAGAGACAGCGACGGTGACAGAATTGATCTTGAAGATGTAGAAGAAGGCTGGGATGTGGAACTGCGTCTGAGAGACGGCCAGATCTATAGGCTGACCGAACTTTGAGTTGTTACCTGCATCAATCAAAATGTTAAACCGGTTAGTCAAGCGGCAGGTCACTCCTGGGAGCGGTCTGCTGCTATTTTTTAAGATGTATTTCCGACATTTTTCGGAGGATATTTTGCTTTACGGGAGAAATACTACTGGGTGGCAAATTATACCCAAAATGGGCTGCGGGTCTGACAGTGCCGGTAAGCCTGTGGAGACGGAGGAGTAATAGTATGAGCGAATTAACGCACCTGGATGAGCAGGGTCAGGCCAGGATGGTGGAGGTGGGAGGCAAGGCTGTCACCCACAGGGAAGCCGTTGCCCGCGGCGAGGTCGCCATGCGTAAAGAGACACTCGAATTAATTGTGGAGGGGAAGGCGCCAAAGGGAGAGGTCTTTGGGGTGGCCCGAATTGCCGGGATTATGGCTGCCAAAAAGACATCTGCCCTGATCCCCCTCTGTCATCCCCTGATGATAAGCGGGGTTGACGTTTATTTTCGACCCAATTATGACCGCAACACCGTTGAAATCGAAGCCAGGGTGCGGGTAACCGGACAGACCGGGGTGGAGATGGAGGCGCTGACTGCGGTGAGCGTGGCGGCGCTGGCTATATACGACATGTGTAAGGCTGCCGACCGTGAGATGGTCATCGGGGCGGTCAGGCTGGTCCATAAAAGCGGCGGTAAAAGCGGCGCCTTTGAGCGTAAGGGTGAGGCTGCATGGAGCTAGAACATTTACTCGCGGGCGGCAGCAGGTATCATCTACCGTGCCCCGCTTTAGGGGCTGTTCCGCGGTGAGTACGGTTGAAATCGACCGCCATATTGCCAAGGCTTCTAGAAATGTTGCCCTTCGATAGCGGCATTTGCAGCTATCCTGATATGATAACGATTGGGAGGGTGAAAGATGTACAAAATTGGGATTATTACGGTTAGTGATAAAGGCTCCCGCGGCGAGCGGACGGATGAGAGCGGCCCGGCCATCCGTGAAATGGTTGGAATACTGGGCCATGTCGTCAGTTATAAAATACTGCCGGACGACATTGACGCCCTAAAAGAGGCGATGGTCAACATGTCCGACCGGGAGAAGGTAGAACTGATCCTGACTACCGGCGGCACGGGGTTAAGCCAGCGGGACAATACGCCTGAGGCCACTCTGGCCGTGATCGAGCGCGAGGTGCCGGGTTTACCCGAAGCCATGCGGGCGGAGAGCATGAAGAAGACCAACCGCGCCATGCTGACCAGGGCAGTGGCAGGGGTACGCAAAAACACCCTGATTATCAACCTGCCCGGCAGCGTCAAAGGAGTGCGCGAATGTCTGGAGGTCATCCTGCCGGCGCTGCCCCATGCCCTGGAAATCTTGACCGGCCGCGGCGGTGAGTGCGGTGTAGGTTAGTACTACTGGTAAGAAAATTTTGGGTTGCCCTGTATAGAATGGTTATTGCCGTGGAAAAATATTTCTAGACAGGTAAAAATATTAGTTAAATTGGGATAATAATGAGATAGGAGTAGGAAATGAAAGCTATTATCCGCTAAATGCCTTTTTTTGCTCTAAAAGAGGAAAATTATGCGGTGATTTTATTTGCTTTTGATTTTCTTATTCTATATTATATTTACTGTAGATATTAGCACTCGTCTAGATCGAGTGCTAACAATACAGGAAGCAACCATAAGGAGGGGTATATGTTGATCAGACCATTAGGCGAACGGGTAGTTGTAAAAGCAACGCCCACCGAGGAAAGGACCAAAAGCGGCATCGTCCTTCCGGACACCGCAAAAGAAAAGCCCCAGGAAGGTGAAGTCATAGCGGTAGGCAGCGGCAGGCTTTTAGAAACTGGCCAGAGGGTGCCCATCGACCTGAAGGTCGGGGATAAGATCCTTTTCTCCAAGTACGCCGGCAACGAAGTGAAAATCGATGACGTTGAATATCTGATCATGCGTGAAGCCGACATCCTCGGCGTAATAGAGTAAGGATTATATAAGGAGGTAAATGAATTGGCTAAAGAGATTATCTTTCGGGAAGAAGCCAGGCGCGCTCTTGAAAAAGGCGTCAACGCTCTGGCCGATGCCGTAAAAATTACCCTTGGCCCCAAAGGCCGCAACGTGGTCCTTGATAAGAAATTCGGTTCTCCGATGATCGTTAACGACGGTGTAACCATTGCGAGAGAAATTGAGCTTCCCGATCCGTTTGAAAATATGGGCGCTCAGTTGGTGAAAGAAGTTGCCACCAAGACCAACGATGTGGCCGGAGACGGCACCACTACCGCCTGTGTTCTGGCGCAGGCACTTGTGCACGAGGGTTTACGCAACGTAACAGCCGGCGCCAACCCAATGATCATCAAGCGCGGTATTGAAAAAGCGGTTGAAAAAACAGTTGCTTCTATTAAAAGCTCGGCCAAGCCTATTGAGAGCAAGTCAGCCATTGCTCAGGTAGCCACGATTTCCGCCAACGACGAAGTAATCGGGAACCTCATTGCCGACGCCATGGAAAAAGTGGGCAAAGACGGTGTCATAACTGTAGAGGAGTCCAAGGGCACCACTACCAACCTGGAGATCGTCGAGGGGATGAACTTCGACCGGGGCTACATATCCCCATATATGATTACCGATACTGATAAAATGGAAGCCATCTTAGACGATCCTTACATCCTGATCACGGATAAGAAGATCTCAGCGGTCGCCGACCTTCTGCCGGTTCTGGAAAAAATCGTCCAGTCAGGCAGGCCTTCACTGATTATTGCCGAAGACATTGAAGGTGAAGCACTGGCCACCCTGGTCCTGAACAAGCTGCGCGGCACCATCCAGTGCGTGGCAGTTAAGGCGCCTGGTTTTGGCGACAGGCGCAAGGCCATGCTGGAAGATATCGCTATCCTGACCGGTGGTACCGTTATTACCGAGGAACTGGGCCTGAAATTGGACAAGGCTACCATTGACCAACTGGGCCGGGCTGCCAAGGTCAGGATCAAGAAGGAAGAGACCATCATCGTCAACGGAGCCGGCAGCGCTGATGCAATCACCAAACGGGTAACCCAAATTAAAAGTCAAATTGAGGATACCACTTCTGAATTTGACAAGGAGAAGCTGCAGGAGCGCCTGGCCAAACTGGCCGGCGGTGTCGCGGTGGTCCAGGTCGGAGCCGCTACTGAGACCGAGATGAAAGACAAGAAGCTGCGCATCGAGGATGCCCTGAACGCCACCCGGGCTGCTGTAGAAGAGGGTATCGTACCCGGCGGCGGCGTGGCCTACATCACCGCAATGAAGGCGCTTGATGAGCTAACCACGGACAGCTTTGATGAAAAGACCGGTGTTGACATTGTCCGCCGGGCTTTGGAAGAACCCCTGCGCCAGATTGCCGGCAACGCCGGTCTGGAAGGTTCCGTTATAGTTGACAAGGTGAAGAATTCTCCCGCAGGTGTGGGTTTCAACGCCCTGCTTGGCGAATTTGTCAATATGATCGACTCAGGTATCGTGGATCCTGCCAAGGTCACCCGGTCAGCATTGCAGAACGCGGCCAGCATCGCGGCAATGATCCTGACCACGGAAACCCTGGTAGCCGACAAGCCGGAAAAAGACAAAGACCCCATGGGCGGCATGGGTGGCATGGGCGGCATGGGCGGCATGGGCGGCATGATGTAACTAAGGGCCTTAAGCCGTTATAAATAAAGGGGCCGAATGCTCGGCCCCTTGCTATGATCACGAAATGATCACGGCGTGCAAAATTGATACGCAGAGGTTTCTCATTAGCTCACTGAACTCTTGGGAAGCCTCTTTCTTTTTAGTTTTGGTCGCGTGTAGATAAACATTTTTTTTGGCGGCATCATCCGTATGCCCAAGACGTTCCATTATGTCTGGGGGCCCAACCCGGCTTCTGCAAAAAGGGGAGGGGTGTGGTTAACGAATGGAACCAGAGGCATCCCTCGGTCTTGTGAGCGGGAGTTGCTTCATAGCAGCCTTTTTCAAGGCGTTTTCAGTTTTCTTTAAGGTTTTTGGAGACGTTCAGGGTATTAAGATTTAAATACTTTGCGCCGAGTAAATAATTGATTAAACATAGCGTTAGCTAGTTCTATCTTATGGAACACAGTAAGGGGGGTGATATTTATATGATATTATCAGTTTCGTCATCATCATCAAGTAGCGATTATTCGGCTGTGGATAATACTGATCAAGTAGCAAGGCTTCAGCAACAAAAGGAAAGACTTGAGCAGCAATTGCAGGAAGTCAGCCAAAGTAAAGAGGACGAAAAAATAAAACAGCAAAAAATACAACTGCTACAAATGAGAATACAGCAGATTGAGGCACAGATTCAGCAAGTAAAAGAAGCAAAAAACAACAAATGCAATAATTCAATGTCGGTAACCGCTTCGGCAAATACAAGCTCTATTGTTGATACTCTGGTTTAACGGCCAGGCCCCGCTCTTTGGAGCGGGGCTTTTTGGTTCTTCAAAGATACATTTTAGTCCTTACGTAAACTTACATTATCGGAAAGTATTTTTTTAGAATGGGTATGCGGTATCAACTCAAGGCATGTTTATTCATTAACTAAAATTTGTTATGATAGGATCATGCAGGGATATCCACACCCCGCTGGATTTTTCGCCAGTGATAGAGGTAGAACGGGAGTGAAACCACCACCAGCGCCAGGCTGTTGATGAACCTCCTGATTCGTTGATAACGCCAGGCGGCTTCCTGGTTTTGTTTTTCCTCCTGGAGCTGCTTTTCAAATTCCTCTTGAGTTAGGTTGGGATATTTCTGCTGCATGTCACTGAGACGAATCTTGGTATCATAGTATCCCATACCTTTTGTCGGGTCGGGATAGACGAGATCTACCACCCCCATAATAAGCTGCACCGAACCCACGATCAGCATCATCAGGGTGGCGAAGCTGACCAGATAGAGATAAACCTGGCGGATGTTCCAGCGGCTTTCAGTCATTTTAAATCCCCCCTTTTGTTAATATTATACGGCTTGGGAGGAGGTGGACAAGGGGCCTTTTAAGAGTGTTTTATCATGCTCAATGGAGGTGTGAGCTTCTTGCGTATTTCACTATTTTCAACACCCCCTGGCTGGATCGCGACGGCCTGGTCCAGGATCGGGCTGCAAGCGTTGGCGCTGCCGCAGCCGGGCCCCGGGGAAGCTATGGCAGCGCTGGCCCGTGAGCTGAACAAGTGCCTGTCCAACCTGCCTGAGCCCTCTTTCCCGCAATCTCCGGCGGCAGCCCTGGAAGAGGAAGTGCTCCGGTATTTTGCGGGTGAAAAAGTCGCATTCAGCACGATCATAGACTTTTCCGGGTACACTCCTTTTCAAAAGCGAGTCCTTGAGCTGGTAAGGTCTATCCCTGCCGGTGAGGTGCGTACCTACGGGCAGGTCGCACTGCAGGCCGGTTTGCCCAAGGGCGCCAGGGCGGTCGGTGGAGTGATGCGCGCCAACCGTACTCCCCTGGTAATCCCCTGCCACCGGGTACTGGCCGCAGGAGGGAAATTGGGTGGGTTCGGCGGGGGACTCGACATGAAAAGATATCTGTTGAAACTTGAGGGATACAACCCTGAAAACACACAGAACGCTTAAAAAATGCAGGTGCGAATTCATTCGCACAAAGGCTGCCTAGTGCGGCGCTGACGCGCCGTTATGCGATAAAATAGCGCCTGCATACCCTGAAAAGGCCTGCGCTACATAGTAAGATATTTTATCATACTAATTCATTCATACCTCGCTATGTTTTCATTTTCTGCATGATGTCGCTTGCGGTACACTTGTCGAAATTTCTCTGCCTTGCTAATATATAAGCAGGGTTTGCAGTAATCCTTAATTTAGGACATATAGCCTAACCCACAAGTGAATGCTTGTGGGTTTTACGGCAAGGGGGATATATTACGGGACACAACAGTGAATCGGCAGTCCGGGCGGCCCTGATTGCCAACGGGGTTATCGCGGCGATGAAGCTGGTAGCGGCTGTTTTAAGCGGCAGCGCCTCTATGATGGCCGAGTTTAAACATTCGCTGGGAGACTGGGCCAACGGCTTTTTCTTGTTAATCGGGGTTAAACAGGCCAAGCGCCCGGGCAATGAACGGTACCAGTTCGGCCACGGCAAGAGGGTCTTCTTCTGGGGCTTTATCGCCAGCTTAGGTATGCTCTTTATCGGTGGGGCGCTCTCGATTTACGGCGGCATAGTGAAGATTATCCATCCGGAGCCCTTGGAACGTCTCAGTGTAAGCCTTGTAGTTATAGGACTGAGCATTCTCTTTGAGTGCTACTCCTGCTTCATGGCCATTAAGGCCATTCTCGCTGAGACGGGAGAACAAACGCAAGGCTTGAGGATGCTGGCCAGGGTAATCCCGTCACTTAAAAAAGCCACTCCTTCGACCCGCTTTATTTTCCTGGAGGACACAGCGGCGCTATTGGGGCTTTTCATCGCCGGGACCGCAATCCTGCTGGCCCACTATACCGGAGACATCGTTTTTGACGGGGCTGCTTCCATTTTGATCGGTATGTTATTATTCTTTATCGGTATTGGAACAGCCAGGGAGAATGCTGCCGCTATTTTAGGCGAGTCGGCAGATCCCGGTTTGATCAATGACATAGGCAACCTGGTCATGAGCATCCCGGGTGTGGTTGACGTCCACAATGTCAGGTCCATGTGTGTGGGTCCGAACAGCTACCTTCTGGAAATGGTGGTTGAGGCCTATGAACAAACCATGCTTAACGAATGTGACAGCATCGGCTCATCTGTAAATAAGGCGATCAAGGACAAGTACAGGGAGATCGCCTACACCCATATTGCAGTTATCTCCGACGATAAAAAACGGCAGTGGCGCCGGGAATAGTCCAGGCTGCGGCCGGAATCGGCCTTGAACCAGTGGGCCTGAAAAAAGATGTCGGAGCTGTGATAGTGGAGATATTGAGCACGCGCGAGCTGTCATTTACTTCCGTAATAAAGCCGAAGATATCAGAAAGAAATCTCAAACTAATGTATGCAGTGCCACGAACAATCTGGATTCCACTTGGTTCGTGAGCGATGGCTCCATTAACCAGGGCCGGGGAACCGTTTTCAGGGATTTGCACGCGTTTATCCCGCATCATGACATCCACGGTACGGGCCGGGTCGTTCCACTTGACGATGCCCCCGGCGGCAGTACAGACCGGACGTACAGGGACCAGCAGGTTCTTCCCGTCGCTCAAGGTGGGTTGGGACTCGGGCAAATGTATAGCTCTACCGTCTATAGTTACCGTCATTTGGCGCCTGGTTAGCCGGCCAGCCCAGGGGCCGGCCGGGGACTGCAGCGACAGGACGCCATTTTCAGCGTCTTGAAGAAGTTCGACTCCCAGAAAGAGCTTAAAAAAATAATCCGGGACAAAAGTTGTGTCTTCTAACAAGAAGGGCGCATCCTCTGTTGCGTACACGCTGTTGTTCACGCTAACCTGCCGGCTGCCGAGGGCGAGTGATACTTCCCGGTCAATATTTGCCAGCTCCAAGGTATTGCAGGATTCGTCCCAAAACATGCGGTAGCCAAGGGCCTGGGCAGCCGGCCGTACCGGCAGCCAGGTTTTGCTTCCGTCCCATATCGGTCCGAGGTGCGGCGCGAAATCAGGCTCCTCGCCGTTTATCAGCACCTTGCTGAATACCTTCCAACTGTTCAGGTCTTCGTTGCTATTAATTATTTCTACATCAGATCCGACGGGAACCCTATCGTACAGCCAGAGGATATCCTTGTTGTACATCCTGATACAGCCGGCAGATGCGTAGGTCCCAATGGAATAGGGATTGTTGGTGCCGTGTACCCCATAACTTGAGCCCCCGGTACCGAGCGCATTCAACCCCAGCCAGCGGGGCCCCAGCGGGTTTTCGGGAATACCGCCCGGAATAGTGGGACCTCCATCGGGGCTTCGCCAGGAAGGGTAGATTAGTTTGACAACGACCTGCCAATCCCCTTCCGGGGTATATTGGGGCAGACGACCTGTAGCCACAGGAAACACATCCACCAGGCAGCCATTTTCGTAAAGAGCCAGCTGGTTGGTTCCCTTGTTTATAACCAACCGGCAGTCCGCCTGAGCTGACTGCTGGAACAGCAGCAATATAGACAACATGAAAAATATCGACCTTGCAGCTGCCCTGAGCATGAACAACACCCCCCGACTGATCTGGCTAAAAAATACCTATGACCTAACGGGGGCTTCCAGAATAGAAATTATCATGTAACTTTTTGCCACAAAATGATTATGAGTTGATAATCCGGCTTATGTCAGGGAGGATAAGGCCCGGATTGACTTTTTAGTCCTGTTGAGGTACAATAAATTCTGCTTGTAATTGAATTGTGCCGATGTGGCTCAGGGGTAGAGCAGCTCACTCGTAATGAGCAGGTCGTCGGTTCGAATCCGACCATCGGCTCCAAGAAAATCAGTAATGGCAAGGGTTCCAGGGATGGAATCGCTTGCCATTACTCTTTACGGGGTAGTTCTGGGGATAATTTGAGGATAGTCAGTAAAACGATACCCAAAAAAGCAAAAACACAACCAACAAAAACGAAAAGACAGGTCCTAAACCTGTCCTTCTTCTATTTTATATGTGCTGGCATATGGAGGTCTGGGAAGCCGGGTGCTTTTATCGGATACTCCTCTCCTCCTGAACAGAAAGGCGACTGTCCAAACGTTTAATGTCGTCCCAAATGGCGCTAACTTCCTTCTTGATGGTGGTAACGTCCTTCTGGAGTTTCTTCTGGCCTTGTTCTAATCTTTGCTGGCCCTGCTTTAATTCTAGCTGGCCTTGCTTTAATTCTTGCTGGCTCTGCTTTAATTCTTGCTGGCTCTGCTTTAATTCTAGCTGGCCTTGCTCCAGGGTTACCAATCTTTCATTAACAGACTTTAGCTCTTCCTGAATAACAGCACGAAGTAGGTTTACCAATTCATTATTCTCCGGCATTGGTAGAGCCCTCCTCTGATCTGATATAAGGATTATTAAACACCGCGGTTGGGTTTTCCTGCAAGTAAAAATAAGTTCTCTGGACAATACCGGTGTCCGTAGTGACAATACGTTCTCGGAAGTCTATATTTTGGGCGGGAAAGGGTATTCGTCCAACGGATTAACACTTCCTTTCCCATTTAGCAGACCTGTATCAGTCCTGTTCAGTCAAAACCAGCGGACCGTTCTTGGTGATAGCAATGGTATGCTCATACTGAGCCGACAGGCTGCCGTCCGCCGTCCTGGCCGTCCATTCGTTCCGGTCAATGGTCAGGCCGTAGGAACCCATATTGATCATCGGTTCGATGGTAAAAACCATCCCTTCAAAGAGCCTAACACCCTTGTTGGGGTGCCCATAGTGGAGCACTTGCGGAGCTTCATGCATGTTATGACCTATACCATGTCCAGTAAAATCACGTACTTCGGAAAACCCATGGGATTCAGCATGAATTTGAATTGCATGTGAAATATCACCAAGTCGATTGCCGAGAACAGCTTTGTTAATACCGAAGTAAAGGCACCCTTTAGTCACTTTGAGAAGTTTTTCAGCTTTTTCAGATATTTCACCCACCGGGTAAGACCAAGCGGAATCGGCTAGCCATCCATTGAGATTGACAACCATATCAATGGTGACGATATTGCCTTCCCGGAGAGGGGTTTGAGTCGGGAATCCGTGGCAGATTTCATCATTGACTGAAGCACATGTTGCAAAAGGATAGCCCTGGTAACCCTTTTGTTCGGCTTTGGCCCCGTGGGAGCGAATGAAGTGCTCTGCGAAGTGATCGATTTGCAAAGTTGTTATACCCGGACGGATGATCTCGCGGAGTTCCCGGTGGCAGGCAGCTAATATTTTACCCGCTTCAGCCATCAGCTCAATTTGTTGCGCGGTTTTAATTGTAATCAATCTTTATTTCTCCTCGAAATTAACTTTAACGGAAACATGTTATGGCTCTGTTGGCGACTTGTTTTCTGCCATCCCCAAAGTTAAGCAGGTTGTCTATATCTTAACAGCTACATTAATAAATTATAATACGTTCTCAGAATTGTGACTACCATTCGACCTTCGGGAATATCAATCCCATATGCGCTGCCGGCTCCGGTTCAACATGGATTTGCCCTTATTGCGGGTTGGAATTAACTAAAGAGCCATTAAAAAATACGAATGGCTCACCCGTCAAATTTAATAATCCGGACAAGGAGGAGTAGAATACCTCATCGTAACGGCATTAAAACCGCTCTTATAACCGCCGCGCTCTGATATCCTGAAATATACAGACATGTTGCCTCACTCTTAGAAGTGGGGCTTTTCGTGTCTTATGGGGTCAGTATCGAAAGCCTGTCTATGTAGACACGCCCTCATATATAGCGTTGGTAACGTTCTACTTGCGACATCAAAATGAAAAATAAAATCAATATTGACATACGTGTTAATACGCGTTACATTAATACTGTCAAAAGGTGGGGGATACGGCATGAAAAGAAGTGAGTTGCTTAAACTATTCAGAGAAAATGGCATTACATTGAAACGCTCTGGTAAAAAACATGATATGTATTATAGTCCGATAACAGGCAAAACCTTTCCTGTGCCCAGACATAAGACAGAAATAGCTACCGGGACCCTTAATAGTATGCTAACCGACGCAGGGCTAAAATAAGCCGCTGCAATAACTGAGGAAAGGGGTAATAACATGGCAAAATATTTGTATCCGGCAATTTTTGAACCGGAAGAAAAAGGCGGTTATTCCGTGAACTTCCCGGATATTGAAAGCTGCTATACACAAGGGGATGACTTGCAAGACGCTTATGATATGGCAGCCGATGTATTATGCTTAATGCTGTATAATTTTGAAGAAAACAAGGCGGCTATTCCACCGGCATCCGACCCTAAAGATATAAAGGTTCAAGATGGTTGTTTTGTTTCTTTGGTAGGTGCTGACACTATGGAGTATAGACGCTTCTATGACAACAAAGCAGTCAAAAAGACGCTTACACTCCCGCAGTGGCTTAATACTATGGCAGAGCGTGAGAATATTAATTTTTCGCAGGTCTTACAGGATGCATTAAAGAAACGCTTGAAAGTGTAATCTATCTATCATTGTCACCATGCCGGCAGCCATGCCGAAAAAAGAGTTGCTTTATTTTGTTTTGAATTAATGGCAAGGGTTCCAGTAATGGAATTGCTTGCCATTAGTTTTTTGGGTCCATTAGTAAATCTGACAGGAAAAGTCTTTCCTTCTGCCGTTCTGTACACGTTAAAGAGCTTTGAAATAGTTGGGACCCGGCTGCCGCCGGGTCCCCGCTTCCGCTAGTACATCTTCTTGATACCATCCACGCCGGCTTTATTGGAACCCTTGGTTACGTAAGATTTGCAGCAGGTAGCCATACAAGAACCGGCATTGGAAGGGGTGAGCTGTGTGGCCATGGTGGCGTCGATCTGGTCTGGCTGGCTGTCGCCAAATTGATCTGTCGCTACCAGGATCTCGTTGGCTTTGCAACTATTCCCCTGGGTCCAGTAATGACAGTCGTTGACAATGCAGTGGATGTGCTGATTAATTTTTTATCACCCTTTCGTAAAATTATAATCCGACTATATTCTTTACCTTATAGGGGATTTTATGATGTCAAACTTAGGAATGCAGTCAGGTTGTCACGGCCATAATATTGTCAGGAGGGATGCGGGATGGGCATGTCGCCGCGAGAAATTGAAGAAAAAGAGATTGCCCGCAGGCGCAAAATCAGGAAAAGGTACTATTGGAGCGGCATGGAACTGCGGCCGAAGAAATTTATTGGGGCGGTGACTGCCGGCAAGATCAGGGATCTGCTTCGCAGGTTGCCGGAGACTATGAGGAGCCGGTATTAGTACGGGGTCGGAAAATTTTAATTGGGGGTTACAAAATCCCAGGCCGCTTAGTAATTAATTACAATTTATTTAAAATATTTCAATGTTTTTTCTTGGTTATGCAGGATTCTACAATGACTGTCGCGAAGTTACCAGTAATAAGTCAAAGGGGTGGGGATCATGCACTGTTCAGAATTGCTTGAGGAAATTGAAGAACTGCGATCGGAGATGTACAGCTTGTTCAGTTCCGATGCTGTCTGCGCCAGCTTGTTGGATATCAGCCAACAGCTTGATGATTTAATTGTCCGGTACTATCGCCGCGTTGCATGAACTTAGCGAGGCGTCTCCATTTATAGCTGCGTCTCTTTTTGCCGCCGCAATTTGAGCATCAATATTACAGGCTCAATCCTTTCACCTGGCTAAAATTAACAATAGACCGAGCCTTCCTTTTCCATCCCTTGCTTTTTAAGCCTCCGTTGGTATAATATAATTATCTTGCTTGGGCTTTTTAAAGTTCTGCTCTTCTTCCCGATACAGGTATGAGGGTTAGGATTTTGTAATGTTCCGACAGGCAAGAGAAACCGGGAAGGGAGTGTTTTTTTGATGTTGGAAGATAAATTGCTTACCTGTAAGGAATGTGGTAGGAATTTTATTTTTTCAGTATCCGAGCAGGAGTTTTATGCCGAGAAAGGCTTTGAACATGCCCCCTCGCGCTGCCAGGAGTGTCGCCTGGCCAGAAAAAATAAAAAAAGCGAAGCCGGTTTCAACAAGGGGGGGTACAGCCAGTTTTCAGCGAACAGGTCCATCCGCGAAACTTACGAGACCGTCTGTGCGGAATGCGGTTGCGTCACCGAGGTTCCCTTTAAACCAAAAGAAGACCGTCCCGTATACTGCCGGCAGTGCTATATTCAGAAAAAGCAGAAGTACTAATAGATCGATAAGGAATCTCCCAGCGGGGTGTTGTGCCAGTTGAAAGTATTTGTAAATATTGACGGGGGCAGCCGCGGCAATCCCGGGCCCGCTGCAGCCGGTATGGTTATCACGGATGGGGAAGGCGGGCTGATTGCCACCAAAAGCAAGTTTCTGGGCCCTAAGGTCACCAATAACTTTGCTGAATGGAGCGCCCTGGAGGGGGCGGTCACGGCCTTGATTCACCTTGCCGGGCGGCAGGATGGTTTGGAAGCGGAAATCCGGGCCGACAGCCAACTGGTAGTGCGCCAGTTTAACCGGCAGTACCGGATTAAGGAACCTGCCCTGAGGGAAATTGCCGAGAGAGTGTGGAAGAGCCTGGCGGCGGCGCCGGGGTTGAAGATAATATTAAAGCACGTGCCCAGGGAAGAAAACACCGCAGCCGATGCAGCGGTTAACAGAGAACTGGATAATTACGAGAAGTGGTTGGAAAAAAACAATAAATAGTTCGAGATTTGCTGCGTCCAAAAAGGAATTGCAAAGCCTTTATTGAATAGTTCCTGAAAAATAAAATAAAGGAGGGTGTCTTGTGGAAATTTTAAAAAAGGTCAGCGAAGGCGCCAAGTCGATCAGCGAAGGCGCGAAATCCATTGGCAAAAAGTCCAGCGATCTGGTCGAAACAGCCAGATTGAAGATGGAAATTTCAAAGCTGGAAAAAGAAATGGAAAACAACATCACCGCGCTGGGGAACCTGGTCTACCTGCAGTATAAGGGCGATGAAGGTCTTGCAGAGGAAATAGACCGTCTCCTGCTAAGCACCAGATCTTTGGAGTCTGATATCGCCGACATTACCGAACAAATCGTAAAAATAAACCCCAAGCCGCCCGTCTGTGCCAGCTGCCATGAAGAGCTGCCGCAAAATGCAAAATTCTGCTGCAACTGCGGAGCGAAGGTCCCAGAAGCTCCTGCTGAATAAAAATCCAACCCCCTTAATGGGGGTTTTTTTGGGAATGTGGTTGGAGCTGTGGGCAAATTGCTAAATTTTGTTCATGGTCAAGCAGGTGTGATGGCGGGTATAATTGAAAAAACGCCGAATCCCCGTATAGCGGGGTACGGGGGACTTATTTAAATGGGTGAATCCATAAAGGTAGTTAGCAGCCGGTAGTCAAAAAGTCAATATTTGAAGGAATTCGCTTTAGCAAATTCCACAAGCGATCCGGCTTCCGACCTCCGACTGCCGACGACCGAATTGGTAGGGTATCCTCTAAACCCGAACCCGTAAACTAACCCCGGAGGCTTAAGGAGGGACACATATGTCAAATGTTACCCGTGCGCTCATGGGCTTTTTTATTTTAATCGGAGCCCTCATTCTTCCCACCGCAGCTTTTGCCGCCAGCCATACCGTTACCAAGGGGGAAAGTCTCTACATTATCAGCCGCAACTACGGAGTCTCTGTTGATGCCCTGGCTCAAGCCAATGGAATTACGGGTACGTTAATTGAAGTAGGCCAGAAACTCGATATTCCAGAGAGCGGCCAGTCATACATAGTCCGGTCGGGTGACACTCTTTACCAGATTGGCTCAAAGTTTGGCGTGAATTACCAGGAAATCATGTCGGCCAACGGGCTGGAAAGCGACTATCTCTACCAGGGTATGGACTTGTATATACCCTCTTCCTACGGGGGAAGCAGTGAAGTCAGCAGGGGCGGTCTGACTACGAGGGCTTCGGCCTGGGAAGTTGACCTGCTGGCACGGTTGATTACCGCGGAGGCTGACGCTGAGCCTTATGTCGGTAAGCTGGCAGTTGGAGCGGTTGTCTTGAACCGTACCAGGGACGCCAATTTTCCCAAATCAATATATGATGTAATTTATCAGTACGATTCCGGTACCTACCAGTTCGAGCCGGTGATGAACGGCTGGATCGAAAGGCCGGCTACTCCCGATTCAGTTCGGGCGGCCAAAGCCGCCCTCAACGGTTGGGATCCTACCAACGGAGCAGTTTATTTCTTCGCGACCTATGTAACGAATCCGTGGCTGTGGTCCAGGCCTTTGAGCGGTATCATCGGGACCGTCGCGTTTACTTACTGATTAGCTGTCGACTATCCAGCCAATGCAGGCGCGAATTCATTCGCACAAAAGTTTAGATGCCGGAAGTTTGGCGTTGGCGCGCCGGGTGCGATTGAAATCGCACCCACATCGCTAAGCTTTGATCCTCTGCCTGTGCCCGCAATAGCGGCATGGAGAACTACTCTGTGTTTATCTGGATGCCTGTTGAACAAAGGCAGGAAATCTCAGCGGGGCAGGAGAATATACTGATGAAAGAAATTTTGTCGGCAGGTGGGGGGACCAGATGAGGGTTGGCGTTGATATAGACGGGGTCCTGGCAGACAGTCTGCCCCTATGGGTTAAAGAGCTTAACGATTATTTTAAACAGAATAAGAGCCTGCAACAAATACAATTGCAGGACGTATGCCGGACCTACGGGATTACCGGGGAAGAGCTGCTCGGCTTTCTACATGACCGGGGCAGGTTTTTAATGACTTCGCCCCCGCCGCTTCCCGGGGCGTCGTATTACCTCAACCAGATCAAGAAAAGCCACGATATTTTTATTGTTTCCGCCAGGGATGAAAAATACGGCAGGGAAACCAGAGATTGGTTGCATAAGAACAGCCTGCCCTTCGATGAGATCCTGCTCCTGGGCAGCCATGATAAAAGAGAGGCCTGCCTTACCAACGACCTGAACGTACTGATTGAGGACACGCTCAAAATCAGCGTAGAAGTAAGCGCGGCTGGAGTTCCTGTGCTGCTGATGGATGCCCCTTACAATCAGGGCGTCCTGCCGGGGCTGGTTTATCGTACCTATTCCTGGCAAGAGATCTACCGGACCATTGCTGACGAGCCACATTGGTTTGACCGGGTTTTCTCAAAAGAGGTCAGCTTCTAAAATTGCAGGTACAAATTCATTTGCAAATTTAACTTGAAAAAATTGGTTATTTTACACGTATAGGGGACAAATATGTCCCCTATACGCCATTTTTCTCCGGCTCCCTGCTTGCCTGGTTTTTTATCTCTTTGCGCATTTTAATAGTTTGTTAATCTTTTTGTAAGGGCCAATTAATTTTCTTGGTATATTTTAAACAGAAGGTTATAGACATGCATTTTTTAACCAGGAGAAATTGTTAATGTCCCAGGGAAGCCTGTGACTCAACGTTAACGGCGGGAAACATTAAGGTAGGGCAAGATACTTTACAGCAGGAGGTCATCATGAAATCGGTTGAATTAAAAAACGGAATCTACTGGGTTGGCGCGATAGACTGGGACTTGCGCTATTTTCACGGCTATATCACGCCACGGGGGTCAACCTACAACGCCTACCTCATTGAAGATGAGAAGACTGTGCTGGTCGATATGGTCAAGCATTACAAGGCTGAGGAACTGCTCGCCCGGATTAAGGATGTTGCAGACCCTTCCCGAATAGATTATCTTGTGGTGAACCACATTGAACCGGATCACTCCGGAAGTTTTCTAAAAGTGTTGGAGGCGATGCCCCGGCTTAAAATTGTGACCTCACCCAGGGCCAAAAAAGGGCTTGAGCGCTATTACAAAAAGGAGTTCGATTGTATCCTGGTCGACTCCGGCGACGAACTAACAATCGGGAAGCGCACCTTGAAGTTCGTGCATACGCCAATGGTGCACTGGCCTGACAACATGGTCACCTATATCCCTGAAGAGAAGGTTTTGTTGCCGAACGACGCCTTTGGTCAGCACATCGCCAGCGCCGCGCGTTTTGACGATGAAATCGGTTGGGACATTGCTATTGAAGAAGCCGGCAGTTATTACGCCAATATTGTCTATCCCTACGGCGACCAGGTGAACAAGGCCCTGGACATCGTGGGCCAGCTGCCGCTGGAGATGATCGCTCCCAGCCACGGGGTGATCTGGCGCAGCTACATCCCGCAGCTGCTCCCCGTTTATCGCCGGTGGGCCAACAACGAAGCGCCGCGCAGGGCCCTGATTGTGTATGACACCATGTGGGGTTCCACGCAGAAAATGGCGCTTGCGCTGCAGGACGGCCTGGAGAGCGCCGGGGTGCCTGTCTCAGTGCGCTGCCTGCAGACCAACCACATCTCCCAGATTGTCCCCGACGTGCTGCATTCCCGTGCTGTGTTCATCGGCTCACCCACGTTGAATAACGGCATGCTGCCTTCAGTCGGCGCTTTTATGACCTACCTGAAAGGCTTGAGACCCAGGAGAAAACTGGGCTTTGCCTTTGGCTCCTACGGCTGGGGCGGTCAGGGAGCCAAGGAAGTAGCGGCGGTAATCAAAGAAATGGGCTGGGAAACGCCTGAAGAGCTTATTAATATTGTGTACAACCCGGATGAAAGCGAACTCGAAGCAGTCCGGGAAGCAGGCAGAAAGCTCGGTGCAATGCTGTAATTGCTGTAATTAAAGAAAAATTTATTGCAAAGGAGTTATGTCGAATGAATGAAAAAGCTCTATTTAAATTAACCTACGGCGTGCATGTGATCACCTCGAAAAAAGGTGACCGGATCAATGGTCAGATTGCTAATACAGCCATTCAGATAGCCTATGATCCGATCACCGTTACCGTCAGTATCAACAAAAATAACCTGACCCATGCGTATATCAAGGACAGCAGGACATTTGCAGTCTCAGTCGTCGGGCAGGACGCGCCTTTGTCCCTGATCGGCCAGTTTGGCTTTAAATCCGGACGGGATGTGGACAAGTTTGAAGGGATCAATTACAAACTGACTCCAAACGGTGTCCCCTATGTGACGGATTACACCTTGTCCTACATGGAAGCGGAAGTGCTGCAGGAAGTTGACGCCGGAACCCACACCATCTTTATCGGCAAGGTGATCGGTGCGGAGGTCTTACAAGAAGGTACCCCGATGACCTATGCCTACTACCATGAAATCAAAAGAGGGAGCGTCCCCAAAACCGCCCCTACTTATAGTGCGCTAAAGGAACCAAAGCCTGTATCGGAGAAATACGTCTGTTCCGTCTGCGGCTACACCTACGACCCGGAACTTGGCGATCCGGACGGCGGCATAGCGCCGGGAACGGCCTTTGCCGACCTGCCGGAGGACTGGGTCTGTCCGGTCTGCGGAGCGGGCAAGGGGGATTTTGAGAAGGCCTAAAAGGCAAAGTCCTAATAGGGAAAGACAGAGAACCCGCTGTTTAATTGTTTAAGATAAGAAACAGTTTATGTAGAGTAATAAAGAAAAGCCTCTTGGGCTTTTCTTTATTGGTGGAGACGGTAAAGAATTCCTCCGTAGGTTTGATATTAGACCAAGTCGTCAATAGACTGAAATAAGTATTTTAAATTTATTAAACTGGTGTGAGTTTAGGTAGAAATAAGTACTCGAAAACCTGTATTTTTTAATAACAGAAATGTTAGGGGATTACTTATGCGTTAAAAGCTGTTATAATACAAAATATGAAGTCCTGACAAAATAATATATGGTAATATATGGTTTTAACAATGCTGTTGATGTCAAGAGAGCTTCCACAATGACTACATGCTTAGTATCCAGCTCTGGCAACAACTAGTCAGTTATAACCGACACCTCTCCCCATAGTGAGAATAGGGTGGCCGATGCAACTCATAATATCACCTGGACTATATGTTATTGCCAGGTTAGAACTTTATAGGGTGGGGCGTATAGCACCACCTTTTACTTTTTTCAATGTAAATTT
The DNA here is from genome assembly GCF_004369205.1 of Pelotomaculum schinkii. NCBI lineage: Bacteria > Bacillati > Bacillota > Clostridia > Eubacteriales > Desulfotomaculaceae > Pelotomaculum > Pelotomaculum schinkii. The sequence continues at coordinate 98,673 of NZ_QFGA01000003.1, forward strand.
ATTAGTTAAATGGGATGGTGTTAGGGCTTTACTAACCAATTTGCGAATTTAATTAAGGGGGAGTAATAATGGGGAAAAAATATTTAAAGTTGATTGTAATGGGTGCTATTTTAGCAGTTTCTATTCCTCAAGCTGCTTATGCTTATATTGATCCCAGTACCGGCAGTTACGTTATGCAGGTTTTGTTAGCAGCAGTGCTCGGGGTTTCTTTTGTTGTAAAATCATATTGGAATAAGATTAAAACTTTTTTTCGAAAAGGCCATTAGATGTTAAAAATTTTGAATGGGGGCTATAAAGATAAAGGAAATTAACAAAATCCCATCTTCATTTAGGGATCCCAGTGGTTTTCTTTTTTTGCAAGATGGAATGATTTTTCGTCAAGTAAATAAGAATTATCAGGAACATTATGAGCTATTGATGACTTCAAATCTCTATCAAACCCTTGTAGAGGCCGAATTAATTGTTCCTCATATTGAAACAAACATTCAAGCCCCAATGCCCGATATAGCATATAAGATAATTAAGCCGGAAGCTATACCATTTATATCCTATCCTTACGAATGGTGTTTTAGCCAGCTAAAAAATGCAGCACTGGCTACTTTGCAAATTCAAAAAACAGCATTGAATTTTGGTATGTCTTTAAAAGACAGCAGTGCCTATAATATTCAATTTAAGAATGGAAAACCAGTTTTGATCGATACGCTGTCGTTTGAAAAGTATCAAGATGGAAGACCTTGGATAGCCTATAAACAATTTTGTCAACACTTTTTGGCACCACTTGCCCTGATGAGCTATTGTGACATCAGGTTAAATCAGTTGCTGCGAATTTACATGGACGGCATTCCTTTGGATTTGGCCTGTAATGTGCTTCCATTTAAATCCTGGTTTAATTTTTCCTTGTTATCCAATATATATTTACATGCTTCCACCCAAAAGAAATATGAAGACAAACCAATTAATGTTGAAAATAAAAATATAAGCCGAATAGGTTTATTAGCGATACTTGATAATTTGGAGTCGGCTGTTAAAAAGTTAAAATGGGAACCGTACGGTACGGAATGGGCTGAATACTATGATGACAATAACTACTCTTCAGCAGGCATTAATCATAAGAAGAAGCTTGTGTCTGAATTTTTGGAACTGATTAATCCAACGTCGGTTTGGGATTTTGGCGCTAATACCGGGTTATTTAGTCGCATTGCTTCAAATAAAAGAATACCGACGTTGTCATTTGACATTGATCCGGCGGCAGTTGAAAAGAATTATCTAGAATGCATAAATAAAAATGAAACTAACATTCTTCCGCTTCTGCTTGATTTAACGAATCCAACCCCCGGTATTGGATGGGAAAACACGGAAAGAGCATCATTATTACATAGAGGACCAGCACACACAATTTTTGCTCTTGCACTGGTTCACCATCTGGCAATTTCAAATAATCTGCCGCTGCCTAAAATTGCTCACTTTTTTAGCAGAATGTGCGAATACCTAATTATCGAGTTTGTTCCCAAAAGTGATTCCCAGGTGCAAAGGCTTTTAGCAACAAGGGAAGATATATTCCCGGATTATAACCAAGAAGCTTTTGAAAAAGAATTTAGTGAATTCTTTAGAATAAAACAAACTGATAAAATCATAGAATCCGAGAGAACATTATACCTAATGCGAAATATTACTAGCAATGATTAGGGTTTTGAAAAATGTACTGGAATGTATTGTTCAAACATTAATTCCTGAAAATATATAGAGGTATATATTGAAGATGGATTTCGAATTGGTTTGCGGTTTAACTAATAGAATTAAATATCACAAAGATTTTGTATCCTGAGATTGCTGTGCAAACATGGGCGTTACAGCTTGTAATAGCAGTCTTTTTTTGTCAGTCCTCTAACAGATAAAAATGGTATATATATATAAGACAAATGAGCAGGAGCCATGTGGATTTGTGTAGAATAATCAATATTAAGAATCACCTGGGAAATGTTATGTAATTACTATGACTGGCAGGTGCCATGTTGTTATATAAGGGAATTGTCTGTTTATCTCAAATAGACTGGAATTACCTTAAGCAAAGGGTTCATCATTTGATGACGGGTCTTGCAGGGAAAGGTTTGCAAGTACTGTTTATTGAAAATACAGGTGTGCGCAGCCCGAGACTCAGTGATTTGTCAAGGGTGATGCACCGTATAAAGTGTAGTACTGGTCAAATAATCCAAGATATCCCACCCGGCGTTAAAATATTCTCACCCCTTGCTGTGCCTTTACCTTACAACTCCATAGCAATTAGGTATAATCAGTCTTACATTTCCAAACACATAAAGAAGTTCTTACATGCAAATAATCTTCAACCCTCAGAGGTTATATTTTGGTCCTGTTTGTCCACCCCTGTTGCTCTGTCATTAATGAAAAGGTGCGCTTGGGGTGCGACCGTTTACGATGTAGTTAGTGATCCCAAATATATAGAACCCAGGCTTGGGCCTTCTGAACAGATAATGTTAAAACTAACAGACTACACTTTTTTTGCTTCAGCCACCTTATTGGATCAGTATCATAGTGCAACAAAAAACCCGTTATTATTTGAGGATGGGTTCAACTTAGAATTAAGAAATAGCACGGCTCTAATTACCGAAATTGAGCAACTACCTCAACCCAGGCTGCTCTATATTGGAGGCATAAATAAAAAATTACAGGTTGAGGCTATAACAAAACTTGCTCAACATTTCAAAGGTGGTTCCATTATTCTCGTGGGGCCACTTTCTGATGGTGTAGAAATACCAACGTCGAAGAATATTCATATTTACCCACCATGCAATAGTTACAATGATCTTGCAGGATTTTTACGAGCTGCCGATATTGGGCTTATACCCTACGTTCAAGACCGGTATGCCGGGGCTATGCACCCGGCGAAAATCAATGAATACTTGGTATTTGGTCTTCCGATAGTGGCTACATCAACACCTGAACTTGAAAGGCTCGCAAATTTATGGGGGGATGGTTTTTTTTATTTATATAACGACCCCCTTGAGGTTTTGAAGGCTACAGAGAAAGCACTGATTTGTGATAATGAAGCGTCTCGAATAAAAAGGAAATCCTGGGCTTTAAGTAATGACTGGGATGGGCGAATATCCAGGCTTATGGAAATACTTGAACAGAAAATATAGTTCCCGTGCATTCTTTTTATTTCCCTAGCCTCGATTTCCACGCACTGGATTTCGATGGTTGATTTGGCTGTTTCAGCTATTCAGTGTTCATGATTTTCAGCATTTTTTCACCAAAGGTGTTAGCAATATCGATTACTTAAAATGCCACAGCTATCATGCTAAAAATATTGCGCCCAAGTGTCGGTGATGTATTAAACCTTTATCTATAAGAAATTACGGAATCACCCTTTTGCTCCTTGACAATTTGGCATTTTTATAGCATATTAAAATTGCTATGATAAGTAATGGAAATTGGCTAACGCCTGAACAGCAATTTTTTCTTTCGCCGGAAAAGCCTTTGCATCGTCAATACGAGGCACTGCGCGCATATTTCGTGGAGAAATTGCCATCGGATCAGGTGGCTGAGCGCTTCGGATACTCACCTGGCGCCTTCCGCGTACTTTGCAGCGAATTCCGCCACAACCAGGAACGGCAAGACCGCTTCTTCAAAGATGTACAACGTGGCCCTCACGCAGCCCCTAAGCGAGACCCGATCAGGGAACTGGTAATCAGCCTGCGCAAGCAAAACCTCTCCATATATGACATCCAGCGGGAACTGGCTGAAAGGGGCACAGAGATAAGCGTCAATGCCTTAAGCATCCTTCTGCGTGAAGAAGGATTTGCGCGGCTCCCCCGCCGGCGGGATGATGAGCGACCGGATGCGAAAAGAACCGATGATGCACCGGTGGCTGATGTGCGAAAATTGGATCTTTCCCCCCGCAAATTCCGGACGGCTTTTGCTGGTCTGTTTCTGTTCATCCCACTGTTGTGCGAGATAGATCTCCAGGGAGTGGTAGAATCCGCTTCGCTGCCGGGAAGTGGAATGATCCCCGCCGCACACGCTGTTCGCGCACTATTGGCCTTAAAGCTTTTAGGCAAGGAACGGACCAGCCATATGATGGAAATGGTCTTCGACCCCGGAATTGCCTTGTTTGCGGGCCTCAATGTCGTGCCCAAGCGTTCCTTCCTTTCCACGTACAGCGCCAGGGTGGATCCCAGAACCAACTTCCTCTTAATGAGTAAATGGAGCGAGGCAATACAGGCAGCCGGCTTTCGGCACGGATCCTCTTTCGATTTGGATTTCCATAGCATCCCGGCCAATAGTCAGGCCGAGCCCTTGGACAAACACTATGTGTCAAGCCGTAGTCGTTCTCAGAAAGGAATTCTTACCTTCCTGGCCAGGGACGTTCAGGAGAATGTCATCTGCTATGGCAACGCTGGTGTTCCCAAGCCTGAAAGGGACGATGAAATTCTACGTTTCGCCGAGTATTGGAAAAGCAGGACTGGTCATTACCCGAGAGAACTGGTTTTTGATTCCCAACTTACTACTTACAGCAACCTGCAAAAGCTGAGTGAATGCGGCATTTCTTTTATTACCCTGCGCCGACGCACCAAGAAAATGATAGCTGACATTTATGCTGCCCCGCCCTCGCAATGGAAACAGGTTAATTTACCGGCGTTGACCCGCCAGTACCGAAACCCGCGAGTTTTGGAAAGCAGGGTGCAGCTTAAGGATTATAATGGTAGCTTGCGACAATTGGCAATCACAGATCTGGGGCACGAAGAGCCTACACTATTATTGACAAACCAACTTAACGCTTCTATCGTTCAGTTGATCACCCGTTACGCCCAAAGGATGCTGATTGAAAACGGCATCGCCGATGCAATAAACTTCTTCCATATAGATTCTCTCTCATCAATGGTTGGACTAAAAGTCGATTTCGATCTCCAACTTACGCTCATGGCCGCCTCTCTTTATCGCATTATGGCTCAAAGAATCGGGCGAGAATACAGGCGGGCCACGGCGAAAACCTTATTCAGAAAGCTGTTTGACGTATCGGGCCAAGTCATCCTTACGGACTCGGGGATTACCGTAGAACTCACAAGGCGGGCACACAACCCTTTGCTGGTTGACGCTGGCCTTACCGACAGGACTGTAATTGTTCCCTGGTTGCATGGCAGACCACTTCAAATAAGTCTGGATTAAATACGCGTAAATTAGCTGTAATTTAATGGCAATGTTAGCCCAATTAAGGTACCGTGGAAATCGAGGCTAGCCACGGAATTAAACTGGAGAATATGATGGTGAAATTACTATAGTCATTGGATGCCCTGAAAATGTAACTGGTGACTCTTTGAAGTAACGTGGATTTTTTATGCCTGATGATCAGGCGGGCTTTCAAATTCGTACATACGGAGGCGTTCGTATGAACCCCCATCAAACTCATTCCGCTACACCTGTTGCAATGTTCGTGAGCCTCTTTCGCAACCGCCGGCTTGTCTGGCAGATGACCAGGCGCGATGTTGTGGGACGTTACCGCGGCTCGGTCATGGGTTTGGCCTGGTCTTTTTTTAACCCGGTGCTGATGCTTTTCGTCTATACCTTTGTCTTCTCCGTTGTGTTCAAGGCCCGCTGGGGTTTAAGCGGGGAAGAAAGTAAGGCTGATTTTGCAATCATACTTTTTGTGGGTATGATCGTACACGGGCTACTTGCCGAATGTATCAACAGGGCGCCGGGGATAATCGTTTCTAATGTCAATTATGTTAAAAAGGTAGTTTTTCCATTAGAAATCCTGCCCTGGGTAGTCATGGGGTCGGCGCTCTTTTACGGCCTGGTGAGTACGGTTGTATTGCTGCTGGCACAGCTTATTATCAACCAGTCCTTACCCTGGACTGGTGTACTATTCCCACTAGTACTGCTACCCCTTGTCTTTGCCGGCATGGGCTTAACATGGTTTATAGCTGCGTTGGGTGTTTTTGTGCGTGATATAGGGCAAATTACCGGTATTTTTACCATGGTGCTCATGTTTATGTCGCCCGTATTCTATCCGGTATCACTGTTACCGAAGGAATATCAGGGCTGGTTGCAGCTCAACCCACTCACGCTCATCATTGAAGAAAGCCGCAAGGTGTTGATCTTCGGTAGCCTTCCCAATTGGCATTCTCTATGTATTGCATTGTTGGGGGGCCTCTTCATTGCTGCCGTCGGCTTCTGGTGGTTTCAGAAAACTCGAAAGGGGTTTGCGGATGTCCTCTGACGATATAGCAATCAGGATCAGCAATCTTTCCAAGTGTTACTTTATTTATGACCGTTCACAGGATCGACTCAAGCAGTATCTCTACCCGCGCTTGCAAAAACTTATGGGCAGGCAGCCAAAGAACTACTTTCGAGAGTTCTGGGCTTTGCGGGATATCTCATTGGAGGTAAAGAAAGGTGAAATTGTTGGTATCATTGGCCGCAATGGTTCAGGTAAATCCACACTTCTTCAGATCATTTGCGGTATCCTTACGCAGACCAGCGGCACTTTTGAGACTAAAGGACGGGTTGCGGCGCTTCTAGAACTCGGATCAGGCTTTAACCCGGAATTCACAGGACGCGAGAATGTATATATGAACGGGGCAATAATCGGTCTAAGCAAAGAAGAAATCGACGCCCGCTTTGATGACATCACCGCGTTTGCAGATATTGGTGAATTTATTGAGCAGCCTATAAAAATGTATTCAAGTGGGATGGTTGTGCGGTTGGCTTTTGCAGTTTCAGCCTGTGTGGAACCGGATATTCTTATTGTAGACGAAGCATTAGCTGTAGGAGATGCCAAATTTCAAGCGAAATGTTTCCGACGCTTCGAGGAACTTGTCTCACGGGGAGCGACTATTTTATTTGTGACACACTCTACAGAGCAGGTAGTTCGACATTGTGACTGGGCCCTTCTTCTCGATAAGGGACAGATCGTTATGCGTGGTCATTCACGAGATATCGTGAATGCCTACTTGGATATGTTGTTTGGCGTAGAACGTGTAAAACGTCCCGATTCAGACCTGAAGACGAAAAACTTACAAATAGCTGGAAATGCACAAAACATCTCCAGGTTTGAAACGGATAAATTTGAAAACAGGGCCGGATATAACACTTATGAATTCCGATGGGGTAACCATGATGCGGAAATTTTTGATTTCTGCATAAGTTCTGGTGGTAACTTAAATGTCACTCGCATTGAAACAGGTCAACCGGTGATTATGACCATTTGGGTCAAGTTCCACCGCAGGGTTGAATTACCGATTTATGGACTCACAATCAAAACCCCTGATGGTGTCACAGTCTTTGGTTCGAACTCCCGAGATTTTGATAACGGACCGCTTTTTTTAGCAGGCGAAAGAGGTATATGTAAAGTCAGTTTTACACTTCGTAATCAACATCTAGGTGCTGGCGAGTACCTGTTATCTTTTGGTGTGGCCGAAGAACAAGCTGGAGAAATTGTCCCACTGGATCGACGCTATGACGCAGTGTGTCTTCAAGTGCTAAATCATTCATCCAGGGCATTTGGTCTAGTGGATTGTTCTATGAATGTTGAGGTGACGGCGGTGTCATGAAATATATATGGGATGAAGAAAACAATCTTTTTAGACGTGCACACGTAGAAGCATTTGCTTATTCTGATGGCGCCGATGTTGAGCAGCGTCTTTTTCAAATCATCCATAACGCCAACGACCGAAGCACTTTCTCATCTGAACTAATTGAGGGGATTACGGATTGGCCTTCGGAATACCACCTTAGTCGCACGCGCCACTGTCTGATCCGGCCGCTTGGAATGAAGCCGGGCGAAAAAGTTCTAGAATTGGGTTGTGGCTGTGGAGCGATTACAAGATATCTGGGTGAAATCGGCGTAGAAGTTGTTGCAGTTGAAGGTAGTATATCACGTGCACGTATTGCAGCAGAACGATGCCGTGACCTTTCAAACGTTAGAATATTTGTGGATGATTTGCTCCGTTTTGAAACGGATGAGCGTTTTGATTGGATATTATTAGTTGGTGTTCTTGAATATGCACCTGTTTTTACGGATGAGAAAGAACCAGCGCAATATTATCTACGCACCATTACACATTTCTTGGCCACTGAAGGTAAACTTGTAATTGCGATTGAGAATAAGCTTGGTTTGAAATATTTCAATAATTGTAGTGAAGACCATCTGGGAGTCCCATTTGTAGGTGTACAGGATCTATATCGCTCTAAGACGCCGCGTACCTTCGGGCGAAAAGAGTTGATTCAACAGCTTTCAGATGCCGGTTTTCCTAACTGTTACTTTTATTACCCTTTCCCAGATTACAAATTGCCGTCTGTTATTCTGTCTGATGATGCACTAAAGGATCCGCAATTCGATGAAGTAGACTTGATTATCAGATCACATGCTCGAGATTATTCAGGATCGCAGTATCGTTTATTTGATGAAGCTCTTGTATTCTCTACACTTAGTGCTAACCAACTATTTGCCGAGTTTTCCAACTCATTTCTGGTGGTAGCGACTCTTCCGAATACGGTTCCTTATAAGTCTGATAAGTTAGCGATGACCTTTGCCGTTAATCGTATTCCGGAATTTTCAAATATAACGAACTTTTATTGGTTCGATAATATCATCCACGTAGAAAAAGAACCAGTTATTCCTGACTTGCAACGGATCCGCCAATCGCAAGACGGGTTTAATATCTCAAACATACCTAGTAAGGCTATATATTGTCATGGTCGACAACTGCTTTGGCGTTTACTGGCTGTCCGTGCAAACAAAGGTAACCTTGACCAGGTCGTAGCTGAATTGCGTCCGTGGATCATCTACTTGTTACAATTTGCAGCAACTGATTGTTCATACGAGCCATCTATGGTCGGTGCAGGTGAAAGGCAATATTTGAGAAATTGGTTTATTCCAGGAGCTTATTTAGACTGCATAACTTTTAATTTAATCGAAGCTAGTCATGGTCTTGTATTTATCGATAATGAATGGCAGGCAGATCGTAATATTCCTCTTGGATGGGTTATTACACGAGGGGTCCTGCATTCTCTAACAATTGGACTTGCACCAGGAAATACCATTAAAAGTGTCGCTGATGTAGTGCAGGGACTTTGTAAATCTGTACAAATGTTTACTACAGAAGCCGAAATTACCGGTTGGATTGATATGGAGGCAAATTTTCTATCGCTAGTACACGGTCAAGCATTATCTGATATATCAATTTCAATATACAATTCAGTTTCTGGTTTTATTTGTCTCAACCAGGCCGTTACTGAGCGCGATATACAGATTATCAGCCTAAATCAGGCCGTTGCCGGGCGTGATGCACAGATTATCAGCTTAAACAAGGATGTTGCCGAGTGTAATGCAAAGATCATCAACCTAAACCAGGCTGTTGCCGGGCGTGATACAGAGATCATCAACCTAAACCAGGCCGTTGCCGGGCGTGACACACAGATCGTAAGCTTAAACCAGGTAATAGCTGAACGCGACGCCCAGATCGTTAGCCTTAATCAGGCAATTGCCGAGTACAATTCACAGATAACGAGTCTAAACCAGGCCGTGGCTGAGCATGAAAGGCATATTGTTGCCATATATAGTACAAAATCCTGGCGCCTGACGCGACCACTTCGTGCTTTGCGGAGTGTGACGGATTGGCTGCACCGGGGGAAATTGCCGCAATGTTTTTTTCGAAACATTTTTATTGCAATAAGAGGAGAAATTAGACGCTATAGCCTAAGAGGGTTTACAGCACGGGTACCTTACTACTTACGAAACTACCGCAAATACTTTGCCTTAATCGCTAGCCAGCCACCTGTAGCCTGTGGTGATTTGTTTAGTGCGTGGCCGCAGTTACCATGCGACATTAGTTTGCCCCCGGAACTAGCTGGGGTTAGTGAACATATAAATGCTAGCGTTTCGATTATAATCCCAACACTCAATGCAGGAGCTGAATTCGGTTTATTACTTCGTAAGCTTAATATGCAGCGTGGTATCCACGAGATCGAGATCGTAATTGTCGATTCCGGTTCAAACGATGGAACTGTTGAACTCGCCCGCGCTAATGGATGTACTGTAGTTGAAATTGCACCCGAAGATTTTACGCACAGTTATGCCCGTAATATTGGTGCAGACTCAGCTCGTAGCGATTATCTTCTCTTTATGGTACAGGATGCTTATCCGATCGGAGACTACTGGGTGTATGGTATGCTGCGCTACTTGCTGGACCATGCTGAAGATAAATTAGTTGCAGTGTCATGTTCTGAGTATAGCCGCAGCGACAGTGACATGATGTATGACTCGATGATTAACACTCACTACCGCTTCCTCGGGTGTCTCGAATATGATCGCATAGGTGAATATATCAATAATGACCACATGTCTCTGCGCGCTAATGGTCAGTTAAGTGACGTATCCTGTTTAATATCAAGTAAAATCTTTTACGGCTACCGCTATCGCGGGGATTATGCCGAAGATCTTGATCTCGGTATCCGTCTGATCAAAGATGGCTATCGAGTTGCTATGTTGGCATCAGTCAAGGTTATCCACTCGCACAACCGCCCACCGTACTACTACCTAAAGCGTTCTTTCGTTGATGTAGTATTCCTCGTGGGAATGTTTGATGACTTTGTTTACCCATGCATAGAATCTACATCTGGGCTAATTGCTGGAATTGTCTCGACTGCGGCCCACCTTTCTAGTTGGTTAGTGGGCTTCGATGAGTCTGGCTCTAATCGTGTTTTGCATGAGGAGTTGGGTGAGTTGATCCGCGAGTGGCGGCACAGTTTTATTGAAATGCATCTTGATAAACGCTCACATTTGGGCGATAAACAATTGGATAATTATATTGACAGCCTGGCCGAACGTTATTTAGTACCTGATAAACTTAACAAAGAAGCGATAAATGAGTCACGGCGTTTCCTTGACAATTTTCTAGCTCGCCTTGAACATTTCAATGCTTTTGCAGAGGGTGTTTACGGTGCCCAGGATTTCATTCTGCGTCGTATGTTGCGTGAAGCGGTGGTCAAAACTTTTGCGGCTACAGCCGGTTCATTGCTAGGGTTCATGTACATGGATTTTAACCAAGTAATAGGGGTTGAGCGAGATATGGCTGAGACGATTAAAAGCGAACTCAAGAGAGGTATCTAATGCGCATCCTATTTATATTACATCAATTTTATCCCGAATTTTCAGGTGGAACCGAACATGTCGCGCTTAACTTGGCGAACTGCGCTCAACGGGCAGGTCATTACGTGCGGGTGCTAGCCAGTACAGTCGATCCCGTTGCCTGTGGCGGTCGACAAAGTGTTGGATTTGATGGGGCGTTTGAAATTGTCTATCATGGTGTGCCTGTCATGCTCCTACCACACGAAATTTTACCAAAGACAACGGATTACAGCTTTGAGCCAGATCTGGATTTGGCAGAACGTCTCGTTGCCTGGATGCGGCTTGAACGCTTTGACGTTGCACATGTGTTACACCCAATGCGTATGGGCACGGCTTTGCTAGCAGTGCAGCGTTGTGGTTTACCATACATCATAACACTGACCGATTTTTTTTCAGCCTGCTTCCGGATTAACCTTATTAACGTACTTAATGAACCTTGCCCAGGGCCAAATGGGGGTGTACGCTGTGCGAAGGATTGTCTTGTTGCACCCTGGACACCGGATAGTTTAATAGGCCGCCAGAGACAGGCATTGAGCCTGCTTACTGCTGCGGGTGCGCGTATTTGCCCATCCAATTATGTTGCTGAATGCTACCGCAGTTTTTTCCCGGAATTAGATTTTATTGTCATTCCGCATGGTATTGAACTAATGACGCATACGGTCAATACTTTACCATCTGCCAGTGCTGAGGTTGACGATATCAATTTGACGTTTGGCTTTATTGGCTCGATAATTCCGCAAAAGGGGCTAGATACACTCCTGCGTGCTTTTGCAAGTGTGCAATGTAACCGTTTGAAGCTGCGTGTGGTTGGAGGCTTTTACGGTGAGCCTTCATATCAAAGTGAAGTGTTGAAACTTGCAGAAGCTGACTCTCGCGTAGAGTTGTTGGGACATGTAACACAACAGAAGGTATTTGAGTTTATCCGGGAGATAGACGTGTTGTGCTTGCCCTCGCGTGTACCGGAAACCTTTTCTATGGTGCTGCATGAGGCTATTGCTCTTGGTGTGCCAGCTCTCGTATCCAACCTCGGTGCACCCGCCGAACACATTGCCAAACACGGTGACGGTTGTATCTTACCTGTCGATGATGTTGCTGCTTGGAGTGGAGTAATCACCGAATTAGCAGAAAATCCCGAGGTACTGTTGGCATGGCGATCTAAATTGCCAATGATACTACGTATTGAAGAGGAGGCTTTTTTTTACGAGTCCCTGTATCGTCTTCTGCTTCAGCCCAACTAAGCCGACTATGTTAATTAATGTGCTGTCACAAAAAACCTGCGCAAAGTTTTGTTAAAAACATTTTCCGATAGGGGTAGTAATTTGATGACCACAACGGTTATCATCGTTAATTGGAATAGTGGGGCACTCCTAATGGAATGCCTGAGGCACCTTGAATGTCAAACTAGGAAACCTGATCGGGTACTTTTAGTGGATAACGCAAGTTCAGACAACTCCGTCACTGGCGCTGAAGCATTTACCAATATTACCATACGTAGATTGAATGTGAATCTTGGTTTCGCTGGCGGCAATAATCAGGCTTTGGCTGAATGTGATACTGATTTTGTTGCATTACTTAACCCGGACGCTTTTCCTGATCCGGATTGGTTAGAGCATCTTCTTGCAGCCGCTGATAAGTACCCGGAGGCCGCGGCGTTTGGCTCTCGTCAGTCGTGTTTTAACAATATCGAGAATTTGGATGGTACAGGTGATATTTACCATATGAGCGGACTAGTTTGGCGTAATCGATATGGGAAGCAGCAGCAAGCGGAAGATTTAGTCCCGCGAGAGATATTTTCACCTTGTGCTGCTGCGGCCCTTTACCGGCGTCAGGCTTTGGTGGATATTGGTGGATTTGACGAGGACTTTTTTTGCTATCTAGAGGATGTTGACTTGGGCTTTCGCTTACGGTTAGCAGGACACAAAGCCATATATGTACCGGAAGCAGTGGTCCATCATGTAGGATCATCTGCCTCGGGTGAGCAGCGCAGTGTTTTTTCGGCCTATCAAGGGCACCGCAATCTGGTTTGGACCTTTGTCAAGAATATGCCCGGGATATTGTTTTGGTTACTGTTGCCCCTTCATCTGCTTTTGAACCTAGCCACGATTGGTAGCTATATAACCCATGGGAAAGCTGATATAATTCTCCGTGCTAAGAAAGATGCCGTTAAAGGCTTGCCCCGGGCGTGGTTGAAGCGTAAACAGATTCAGACTAACCGGAGAACTACAATACGGGAGATTTGGCGGATTTTAGATAAACGATTAATTCCCAGTAAATTTATTCGCTAAGCATTATGGAGATTGGCCTATACTCAATTTTTCGGATACACAGGTTAGATAAATAACATGATTCTAAGATAGTATAATATTTAAAAAAAAGAAGGTATTAAAGTTTTGTTAAAAAAAGTTTGCTTTATACACCCTTTCTTATTTTCAATATTTCCTGCGCTTTTTCTTTATTCGCATAATATTAAAGAAGCATCTATTAACCAAATTTTCTTACCAATCATATTTTCGTTTACGTTCACCTTTTTTTTGTTTATAATACTTTACTTAGGCATAAAGGATATTACGAAGGCTTCTTTAATAACTAGTGTTTTTGTGGTTATGTTTTTTACTTATGGGCATCTTTTTGATTTATTAAAGACAGGGGATATTTTTATTCAGCATAGATACCTTCTACCTAGTACTTTGTTATTATGGGGATATATAACATATTTTATTATTATCGTTAAGAAACATATTTTTTTAGAAAATCTTTCTAATATATTGGTACTGATTTCCTTATCTCTGGTTGCTGTAAATATTTTTACTATAGTACCTTATGAATTTAAGAAGTCGATGTTTGTAACATTAGATACTGATACAGGAAAAGTAGACAATTCCTCAACAACATTACCTGATGTTTATTATGTTATACTGGATGAGTATGCTAGTTTAAATACCATTAAAAATTATTATATGTATGATAATAGCCAGTTTGCCGAATATTTGGTTGATAATGGTTTCTATGTTGCTGAAGAAAGTAGATCAAAATATACGCAAACATATAAATCAATAGACAGTTCTTTGAATATGAAGTATTTGGATAATGAAGGCGATTTAATTACTTATCAGGAAATTAGCAATAATAAAGTATTTGAATATTTCAAGAAAAAAGGTTATAAAAATATATATATTGGTAATTGGTATGATCTCACCAGGTATAAAATTAATGCTGATTACCAGTATAATTATTATATAGACAGTAATTCTAATTATTTAGATGAATTTTCCGTAATACTGATTAATAGCACAATATTAAAACCATTTAATTACCTTTTTAACAATAGTTATGATAGTAGTAATATGCGCAGAAATGCAATAACATTTGCTTTCAATAAGCTTAAATATTTACCTGAAACTAACAGTCCAAAGTTTGTTTTTGCACATATCTTATGCCCACATACACCTTTTGTTTTTGATCAAAATGGTGGTGAAGTAAATGAAATTAATAGTAATAATTGGGTGGATAAGCAATATTATTTAAATCAATATATATATACAACTAAGCAAGTTGAAATATTAGTTAATGAATTGTTAACTAAATCTGTGAAGCCACCTATAATTATAATTCAGTCTGATCATGGCCCCAGACCTAATGACTCTCTACAGGAACAGGGCGTTGATATTACCAAGGGTATTCCTGAGGGCGAAATGCATAGGATTTTTAATGCATATTACTGCCCTGGTATTGATAAAAAAATATTTTATAGTACTATCTCTCCTGTAAACTCATTCCGGTTAATTCTTAAATATTATTTTGGCGAGGACATTGGGTTGTTAGAAGATTATCATAATGAGGGGATCAAATGAAGATGAGTATTAAATTAACAAAAGCTAACAAGATTCACATTGCAGTAATATTTGTTTTTATTGCATATTTATCGCTAGCCAATTTTATTTTTGACAAATTATTGTTGGTAGAAGGTGAATCAAAGCAACAAAAGGTTGAACTGAAAAAAGCAACAAATGATGATATAGTATATTGTGTAGATAATATTGTTGAATCTCAAATAAAATGGAAGGACTGCATTCAAATAGAAGGATGGGGATTCATTAGGGAAAAAGACAATGTAAATACAAAAACTTATGTCGTGCTTCGTTCAGAAGACAATGCCTATGCTTTTGATGTGGTATCAAGATATAGACCGGACGTGAGGAGGCAGTTTGCTAGTATATTGAATCAAGATGCCATCGGCTTTGGGGCGTCAATATCAAAAAATATAATTAAAGATGGGCGATACGATGTTGGTCTTTATATTGATAATGGTGATGATAAGGCACTTGCTTTTAACGATGCCGTTTACCTTACAAAGAAGGATGATAATATATTTCTAAGGTTTGTTTCTAATGTAAAAAACATTAAATTACCCGAAGAAAACAAACACATAATATATGCATTAGATAAAATACAAGATGTATCTGAGAAAGGCGAAATATTTACAGAAATAGTTGGATGGGCATTTAATGACATTCAAAGCTCGGAAGATGAAAGGGCTTATTTGGTTTTAAAATCAGATAAAAAAACTTATATCTTTGATACGATGCCGCAAAAAAGGCCAGATGTTGCAACTGCTTACGCAAATTATCTTTTCAAATTAGACAAACCTGGTTTTGCGGCGTCAATACCAAAAGAAGGTATCGAGAATGGGAAATATGAAATTGGTATTTATATAGAGAGTAATGGCTCTAGCTATCTGGAATATACCGGCCAAGAATTAGCAATATAATATATACTGTAATAGTTCTCGCTTTAGAGAAATATTGCATACTAAACGACACTGCCATACCAACGGCTGTAATATTCCTGGTATTCTCCTGATTTAACCCTAACCCACCAGGGTTTATTGCTTATATACCAGTTAACTGTTTGAGCTATAGCATCATCAAAATCAAAAGACAGCTTCCAACCAAGTTCTTCGCTTATTTTATCTGGATTAATGGCATAACGCTTGTCGTGTCCCGGGCGGTCTTTAACATAGGTTATTAGTGACTCGGGACGGCCAACCAGGTAGAGGATTTTTTTGATCAGTTCAAGGTTGGATACTTGCGTTCCACCACCGATATTATATACTTCTCCAGGTACACCTTTTTCAAGGGCTAATTTTAAACCGTAACAGTGATCGAGAACGTGGATCCAGTCCCGTACGTTCATCCCGTCACCGTACACAGGGACTTGCTTATTGTCCAATGCATTGGTTATGACTAGTGGAATCAGTTTTTCGGGGAACTGATAGGGTCCGAAATTATTAGAGCAACGGGTGACAACCACCGGAAGCTGATATGTTTTATAGTATGCGCGGCAAAGTAGATCGGCAGAGGCCTTACTAGCTGAGTAAGGACTGTTGGGAGCGAGGGGGGTATCTTCTGTGAAAAATCCGTTTACCTCGTCCAAGCTGCCGTAGACTTCGTCAGTGGATACCTGAACGTACTTTTCCACCCCGTATCGGCGTGAAGCTTCCAGCAATACTTGCGTGCCTGCGATATTGGTTGTGATGAAGGGTGAGGCGTTTTCGATACTCCTGTCAACATGGGATTCAGCAGCAAAATTAATAACAATTTCAGGCTTGTACTGTGAAAAGATATCATCAACCAGCTTATTATCAGTAATATCCCCACGGATAAATCGGTACCCTGGATGCTTTTCAATATCTGATAGGTTCTCCAGGTTTCCGGCGTAAGTAAGCTTGTCGAGATTAATTACTTCCCAGTCCCTTTGGGCTAGTATATAATGGATGAAATTGGAGCCGATAAAGCCGGCCCCGCCTGTTACCAATAGTTTCATTAAAACCGCCTCCGTCAAACCGTTCCTTGTAGGTGTCTCTCTACCGCATTATCCCAATCTGGCAGGGTGTACCCAATCACTTTCTCTATAGGAAAAGGGTTCAAAACTGAGTTGTGGGGTCTTGCGGCGGGGCGTGGAAAATCCTTTGTTGCGCAAGGATTGACTAACGTCTTAAACCCTGCCACCTTAAGAATTTTTTTGGCAAATCCGTACCAAGTTGTATAACCGGTATTAGTGATATGATATGTCCCGTATACATGGCTAGCATTGAGGTCAACTAGAGCTTTAGCCAGGTCGACAGTGTAGGTGGGTGCTCCCTGCTGGTCATTTACCACCTTTAGTTCATCCTTTTGTTGAGCCATGCTATAAATAGTATCTACAAAATTCTTTCCTTCCGGACCGAAAAGCCAGCTTGTACGAACAACAAAAAATTTACCACCTATTTCCCGGACAGCAGCCTCTCCGAACAGTTTGCTGGCGCCATAAATATTGATTGGACAGGGCGTATCATATATTTGGTATGGTTGCTTGGCTTCGCCATTAAATATATAATCTGTGCTGATGTGTATTAATGTTGACTCGCAGTGGCGGCAGGCCAGAGCTAAAAAGCGGGGACCCAGTCCATTTACAAGAAAAGCCTTTTCCTGCTCCTGTTCTGCACCGTCAACATCGGTATAAGCCGCGCAGTTAACCACGGTATCGGGCCCAATATTTTTTAATATACTTAATACCTGGTTATAGTTTGTAATATCCAGCTCTTTGTGAGAAGGCAGGTAAACATCAGCGCCCTGTTCCTTATACAAACGGGCTACCTGCTTGCCCAACATACCTGTTGCGCCGGTCACAATTACTTTCAACCGTGTTTAACCTCCCAGTCATAGGGTATAGAGGGATCGTTGTAAGGCAGGCGGTATTCGTCCGGCTCCTGGTAGTTGTAAAGTTCTGTGGGATAATTGACGATTAATGCCGGTTGTCCGGCTTCGGCTGTAAACCCGTGGTAAACCAGGGGTGGAATACGTAAAAGAGTAGGGTTCAACTGGCCTATGTGAAAAACATTCACCTTGCCTTTTGTTGGGCTGTCCGGTCTGGGGTCAAAAAGCACTACTTTGGCCATGCCCCAGGGGCAGACGAAGTTGTCAAACTGTTTTTTGTGGTAATGCCAGGCCTTGTAGACACTTGGGTAGCAGGCTGTCATGTAGGATTGGGCGAAACCCATAAACTCGGGCCAGTCCTTCCTCATCATTTCCATCAGGTAACCGCGGTCGTCGGGAATGATCTTAAGCTGCTTAATTAATACATCCTTAATTAATTCCATGGATATACACCATCCTTATAAAGTTACTTCGGCATCGTCCCCTAAAAAGAGGCGCAGCGCATGATGGTTGGAGTTGCGGCGAAGTACGGAAGCCCCCGTACCGATAAGGCTGTCCTCAATTCGTGGGATTCCGCGCAAAATGCACTTTTCCAGTATTACCGAGTGTTCTATATTTACATCTGCAAGATTTGTCTCTGAACCGACGGCGGTAAATGGGCCGATAAAGGAATTGGCAATCAGACATTGTTCACCGATGACCACCGGACCACGGATGATACTGTTTATAATTTGAGTGCCGGCCCCAATCTGTACTCTGCCTACAATCTGGCTTAGGTTATCTACTTTGCCTAACACCTGTGCAGTCGCATATTCATCAAGCACCACACGGTTTGCTTCCAGGATATCATCCTTTTTGCCGGTATCCAGCCACCATCCGTTGAGTTGCCTGGCGCTTACCATCTTATCCATATTAAGAAGCTCCTGAATAGCATCGGTTATTTCCAGCTCTCCGCGCCAAGATGGTTTGATCCTTTCTATCGCCTTGTGAATTAAGGGGCTGAACAGGTAAATTCCTACCAGCGCCAGATTGCTGGGGGGATTAGTTGGTTTTTCAATGAGCTGCCGGACATGTTGCTGACTATCTACTACCGCAACGCCAAACGCTTTTGGATTGGGTACTTCCTTTAATAAAATCAAGGCGTCGGAGGGGTCCTGGTTAAATTGGGTGACCAACTCGCTTACGCCGCCCTGGATCAGGTTGTCCCCTAAAAACATTAGAAAGGGTTCATCCTCCAAAAAACCATGGGCTGTTTTGACTGCGTGAGCCAACCCCGCTGGATAATCCTGCATTATGTAGGTTGCTGTAACCCCCCAGTTTTCACCGTTGCCGAGGGAAGCCTGAATCTTATCTCCGGTCTCAGGTGATATGATGACGCCAACTTCCTTGATCCCTGCTGCTGCTACCTGTTCCATGACAAAGTGCAGTACGGGCTTGTTTGCAACGGGGACCAGCTGCTTGGCCATGGTATGGGTTAGAGGCCTCAATCTGGTTCCTTTCCCGCCTGCCAGTATTAGTGCTTTCATAAGCAACTCTCCAAATCGTGATTATGCGTGAACAATGTAAGGTCTAATACATTGTAAGATCTAGTACATTTGTAATACATTCGTGAAGAGTCCAAAATCCCCTTTTTTTTTTGTCAGTTAGTAATGCATAGAGTCATTCCTTAAATTGTAATTAGGGCATTAGCAAATACTAGACTTTTGCTTTAACGTTGAATCAGCTATGACCCTAAAGGAAATGCAGCAATTTTGACGAAATAAAGAAATTACATAGTTCAAGAAAATACCGGGGAGATTACAATGCAAATCCTTAATCGCAAAACCTTATTATTTAAGCTGCTGTTTGTCCTAGTCGACATCTTTCTGATTCATCTCGGATACCTGCTGGCCTTTTTTATGAAGTTCGGCTGGACTATACCCGATGAAAACCTTACGCCTTACCTCAACACCTGGCCCGGGCTCACACTCTCCGCCCTATCGCTGTTTTATTTTTACAAACTGTATGGCGGTTACCGCTGGCGCTGGGGTGAAGTATTTGCTTCTTTAGTCTGTGTTATCCTCTTCCAGGCTATGGCCGCCATGGCCCTGTCCTTTTTATTCCGTGGTTTTGCTTTTCCCCGCACCGTGCTACTGACGGCTCCGCTCATTCAACTTGTTCTATTGTCTCTATGGCGCAGGGCGGCCTGGCATCTGGAAAGAAGGCTCCAAGAGGCTGTAAGAGTTATTGTTGTCGGACAACCCCACGAGGCGGCGGCGCTGGCTGAAAAGCTAGAGGCTGCTACAGACGGGGCTATTAGAGTTGCCGGCCTTGTAGTTGGCGCCGATCTCCAAACAGGTCTTTCGGAATATCATGATAAGGCTGATAATTATGATAAGCATTGTAGCACTTTGGCTGGTTGGCCGGTGCTGGGGGATGTCTCCGGATTCAACGGCTGTCTCGATACCGTTAACCCGGATAAAATTTTTGTCTGTTCATCTCTCTCCCAGGAACAAAAAGTCGAGGTGGTTTATGCCTGCGTTGACAGGGATAAAAAGGTTCTCCTGGTACCTGACCTATACGGGATTATGCTGGCCCAGGCCAGGCTTGATCAGGTTGACGATGTGCCGGTCTTTACGATTGGCCGTTTAAATATACCGGAGGAATCTCTAATTATAAAAAGGTTGATGGATATTGTACTTTCCATGATTGCCGTGATAATAACCGCGCCCTTGAATATTCTTGTTGCAGTTGCTATTAAGCTTGAAACCCCGGGGCCGGTTTTTTATCTGCAAAAACGCCTGACTTTGCAAGGTAAGCCTTTTTATCTGTATAAGTTCAGAACTATGGTGGTAAATGCCGAACAGGAAAGCGGCCCTGTACTTGCTACGGAAAAGGATCCTCGAATTACCAGGGTGGGACGCTTTTTGAGGGGAACGAGGATTGATGAAATTCCTCAGTTGTTAAACGTTTTAAAAGGTGATATGAGCATCGTCGGACCCCGCCCGGAAAGACCTTTTTTTGTTAACGAACTAATTAAGGATACACCCGAATACGCCTACCGGATGAATGTCAAGTCCGGTATAACGGGCTTGGCCCAAATTGCCGGAAGATACAGCACCAGCCCGGAGAATAAACTGAAGTACGACCTCCTCTATACCAAGTCGTACTCTCTCTCGAGAGACTTAGCTATACTGTTGCAGACTGTCAAAGTGATTTTAATGAAGGACAGAGCTTCTTAAATTCTGTAAAAACTAACCGCTCCTGGATTACTGATGTCGGTTAGTTTTTTTATGTTGCTCATGATTTTGAGCTTTGTTCTACCTATTCCAGGATCTCAAGATTTTTGAGACTTTCGTAACTATTAGCAATCTGTGGCGACAATTCCTTGGCTTGTTCCAATAAGTCTCTTGCTTCCTGGGCCTTGCCCTGCTTGTCTTTCAATAAACTGAGCCAGACTGCCGCTTCTCCCTTGTTATTCTCGTCCTGCATGGCGGTCTGCAAATAGGTTTCGGCTTCCGGCCACATCCCCAGTAAATACAGGGAGGAACCTGCGTTTAAGCTGACCGCTGGTGTTGCGGACAACATAGGGGCGTCCTTCCAGAGCCGTTTTTCCTGGTCACTTAAGCTGTTCACCCGGCTCTTAATCAACTCTGGCACCCCAATCGCCTTGACAAAGTTATCTTTGGCCAGGTCCTTCTTGCCGTCGATTAATTCCATATAGCCACCTAGAAAGTAAATTCGAGACAGAACCTCGTACCACTGAATTTGAAATGGGGCCAGGGTTAAAGAACGCTCAGCGTTTAGGACTGCTTCATCGTAATTTTTACTATTGAAATAAAGGTTGGCCAGATCAGTATAAAGGGCAGGATTGTACCGGTTCAGATTAATGGCTTGTTCTAACTGGGCGATAGCTTCATCAGTTTTTCCCTGCTGCTGGTAGATGCGGGATAGATTGCTGTAATACAAGTAGTTGACCGGGTTGTAGGCGATTGCTTCCTCCATATAGGCAACCGCCTTGTTGCCGTCTTGTTTTTGAAGGGATTTGCCCGCCTCTGCAGCTTTATAATTGCTCCAGGCCAGACAACCTGCAAAAACCATGATTACCAGGGCTGCGACTGAGGCTCCGGCTAAAACCGTGTTATTGGCAGGTACATATTTTTTACCCTTTCTTGCATCTTGCTTTTTGCCGGACAGTGCGGGGGAGACAGTCAGTCCGAACATCATCCACAGCACCAGGGTAATGGCCGAGAGAGAAAGGTCAAAGTCAATGACAGCATGGAGTCCGAGCATGACGGCGGCAGACGTGATGGTTAGGACCAGGGCCTGCCGGGGGGCATTGCTTTTGGCCCCGTGGTAAAGCCGGTGGGTCAGGTAGAGGAAACTGCCCCAAATACCGAGCACCACCAGGATGCCAAGAACCCCGGTTTCTACCATTACCTGGAAGTAATAACCGTGCACCTGGTTGGAGTTATACAGGTAGCTCTGGTAGGAGCGGTAGGCTGCCTCCCAACCACCGCCGCCCCAGCCGAGGATTGGGCGCTCTTTAAACATTTTCATAGCGTCCTGGAAAAAGTAAAAGCGTTCGGAAGCATTGCGCAACCTGAGGTCCTCAATAATATTTTTTGCAGTGTCGCTGTGGGTGTTGATATAAAATCCGCTGAAAATACAACCTGCTGTAACCACCAGAAGCAGGGCTGCCAGGAGCACTGTTTTATGGGCGGCTATCCAGGTCAGCAACCCTTTTCTTTCCGCCAGGTGGTAAAGAGCCTGGCCGGCCCACGCCAGGGCGAGTCCAACCGCTATCCACAGCCAGGCGATGCCTTGGTGTCCACCAGTGGCGGCATTTAAGAACATGATGGTGGCCAGGAGAGAGGGCGGACTAAACAGTGTAAAATGGATGATCACCGGGATTCTGCTGCCCCTGGGCAGGCCAATAATAAAAATTAACAGGACTATTCCGAAAACCAGCAGGCCACCGTTGGACCTGGTACCAAGCAGCACCGTAAACAGCAGGAAATTACCTGTCGCGTAAAGATACTGGATCCAATTTCCTTTCGACCAGGCTGCTCCCATTTTGTTCCCGGACGCGGCCGGTATTTCAAGTCCCGGTTTCCTCCAGAGGTAAAGTCCAATGAATAGCACCGCCGCCAGGTAGCTGGCTAACGCGTTGGGGTACTGCAGGGTTGAGTAGATGCGGCCATCCAGAAAGCCATCTTTTATAGATATTATCCCTGTGGCCGTGGCCAGTCCGGCCAGGGCCACCCCTATAGCGCTAAAGTATACGACATGGAGGATGGAGGTGACGTCTTTAGCGTTGTTGACCAGTCTTGAGACAAGCCAGAAGGTAATAAAATATAAGGTGGTCTTGACAATTTCGTTCACTGCGACCCCGTAAGCAACCGCCTGAAAAGCCGACACCAGGTAAACAACCGGTAGCGCCAGAGCAAAGTAGTCCAGGGGATGTGAGAGAAAGTTGTTGTCACGTTTGGACCATTTCCAGAGCCAGGCCAACCAGAAAACAACCCCGGCAAAAATTAGAGCCCGTTCCTGTTCGGGCTGAAAGAAGAGACCCCTAAAATAAGGTGGCAGGAACAGTAAGATAGCTAAGCCCCAAAAAGCTAATTGGTGGGTCCACTCCACTGGGCTTTCCTGCGTCTTTTTAGGAACAGTGGGTGTCTTTTTTGTTATATTTGACTTGGTTACAGTTTTGGCCATTGGATATCTCCTCTAATAGTAGTATATTATCTACAAGTATCTACAAGGTAAGGCTGCGAAAAATTGAAATTTATCTGGGCAATAGTTCTACGCATTATCGCAATTTACCTGCCGTTTGGGTTTAATTATACTACCCGGAAATGACTTTTTGTGGAAGATTGGTGAATAATATGAGAATTGATTTAATTCCAACAGCCGACGAGATCAAAAAAGAAACTCTGTCAGGTCAAACCGCCATCGCCCTGGATATACTAAGGGCCACCAGCACCATTGTTACAGCAATGGCCTGTGGTTGCCGGGAGATGGTGCCGGTAGAAACTGTGGTGGAGGCATTATCCACTGTACAAAAACGGCCGGATGTTATTCTGGGAGGTGAAAGGGAAAGCCTCCTGATCCCTGGATTTCATCTTGGGAACTCCCCTCTTGAATACACCCGTGAAAAAGTGGGAGGCAAGGTAGTGGTTCTTACCACCACTAACGGGACCAGGGCCATCCGCAGGGCTGCTGTGGGAAGCGGGGAAGTTTTAATCGGCAGTGTGTTGAATGCCGGAGCCGTGGCTAGAGAAGCTCTAAATACAGGACGGGACATAGTGTTTATTTGCGCGGGCACCAGAGGAGAGTTTTCACTGGAAGACACGGTGGCAGCGGGGTTGATTATGATGGAATTATACAACCTGAGCGGCGGAAACACTGTTTTACCAGGCTCCGATCTTGCTGTGGCCGCCTGGCGTCTGGGAGAATTCTATGCGCACAATCCCCTGCAAGCTTTGTACGACTCCCTACACGGCCAAAAACTGGCTGGTATGGGTTTAGCTGCCGATATGGAATGGTGTGCCCGATTGAATTGCTATGACTTAGTACCTGCCTACCAGAGAGACACTATTATCGTCAAATCATAGCCCTGGCAAGCCCTTATTTTGAGACGGCTTGGGAATGTACTCGGGTCATATCTTAATACCTTGCCATCGTCGATTCTATATGATAAAATAGTAATCACTCCAAATGAGATTAATTAAATATGGGGGTGTAGCTCAGCGGGAGAGCGCTTGACTCACATTCAAGAGGCCACTGGTTCGAAACCAGTCATCCCCACCATGAAAACAAAAGCCCCTTGTGGGCTTTTTGCTTTTATAGTTCAGGTTTAAAGTATTACACAACCATCACCTTCCCGTGTAATGTGGATATGGTATTCCCTCTTGAGGCGGAATGTGATAAAGTTGGAAAAAAACCGAGGGTGTTTATGTGAAACCGGTCAGAATTTTATATATCATAACCTTATCGGAAATTGGCGGGGCGCAAAAGGTAGTATATCATCTTGCCGCCGGGTTGGAACCCGGTCTTTTTGATATAGCTGTGGCTTGCGCGCCTGGTGGTGAATTAGTCGGCTGGTTGCGCGGCTTGCCGGAAACAATAGAGGTTTTTGAGCTTCCGGAACTAAAAAGAGACATCTCGCCTCTGGACGATTTCAAAGCCTTGTGGAAGCTCTATTCCATAATCAGAAAAGGAAATTTTGATATTGTTCACTGCCACAGCTCCAAGGCTGGTATACTGGGGAGGTTAGCCGCCAGGCTGGCTGGAGTCCCTGCTATTTACTTCACCGCCCACGGCTGGGGACTTCATGCATATCAGAACTGGGTTGCCAGGCTGTTTTTCATCTGGGCGGAAAGGTTGGCCGGGACGGTTAGCACAAAAGTGATCTGCGTTTCGGAAGCAGATTTAATAAAGGGGAAAGCATTAAAGCTTGCTCCCGCCGAAAAGTTTACCTTGATTCATAACGGTCTACCCGAGCCTGATCAAAATGATGGCTTGCTGCGAGGGGAATTTGGATTTAGCAAGGAAGACATGGTTATAGGAACGGTGGCTCGCCTGGCCCCTCAGAAAGACCCGATATTTTTGTTGCAGGTGGCAGAGAGGATATTGAGTCGGCAAAACAGCTATGCGGGCCAACGACAGCCTTTTTTTGTGATGATCGGTGACGGACCGCTCAGGTCAAGCTGCAAGGCATATCTTACGGCAAAGGGGATTGACAAGAGTGTCTTTCTGCTGGGTTCGCGTGAGGAAGCGGCATGTCTGATGCGGGACTTCGATGTCTTCGTCCTCTTTTCACGTTGGGAGGGACTGCCGCTGACCATCATTGAGGCGATGCTGGGGGGGTGCCCGGTTGCAGCCACCAAGGTCGGGGGTGTCAGTGAGCTGGTGGAGGATGGGAAGACGGGTCTTTTAATCGACGAATCCGACCTGGCTGCGGCTGAAGCTGCTCTCATGGACTTGATTGCCAATCCTCCCAGGCGCCGGGCTATGGGTAAAGCTGGTAGGGAGCGTGCTCTGCGACTGTTCAGCATAGATAAAATGATTCAAAAGTACAGGGATCTGTACCTTGAGCGTCTCCCGGGTTGCAGGCAATAGAATAGTACTGAAATGCGATGGCGAATGCATGAAAGAATGTGCGAATGATCTGTCGATAATGCGGCGCCGCCGCCCGGTGTAAGCCGGGCGGTTGATTTTTCTAGAGCGGATTAATAACCAGCCCTGTAATAAATTTCGGGTAAAAGTAGGTACTTTTCTGCGGCATCTTTTCCCCTTGGGCGGCGACCTCGGTAACTTCTTCAACCAGGGTCGGGTTCAGGAAAAAGGCCAACTGGTATTCACCCCGGTCAACCGCCGCCAGCGCTCCTTCTTCTTCCTGGGTGTAGGTAATATGTTCAGCTCTGGCCCGCAGTTTACCGCAGATGCCTAAATATTTTTCTATTATCAGCGTGTGCAGCACTGCGACGTCCAGCCTTTGCCAGACGGGGGGCTTGTCCTGCGGCATTATACCCGCCAGGTCCCTCTCATTAATCAAGGAAAGTAAATAAAGCTTGTTGTCCCCGGTATAGAGACCAAAGACGTTTTTCTTAATATCGCCTGGGTGCGGCTTCCCACGCTCGCCCATGACACCTAAAAAATCCTGGAGGTCGCTCCTGTCCGCCGCCAGGGGATACTCTTCAACCGAGAAGTTCTCTTTTAACTGTTCAATCAACTTGCTTCTGTCAAAGCCGGTAACGTTTTTGACCAGCCGGTGCGTTGGCAAAATGACCAGACCCGGGTCGTACAGGTTGACCAGGGTCATCATGACGTAATTGTAGGCCGGGTCGGCGCTGGACGAACAGTAGGAAACACCTTGCTGGGCGGTGGAGCAGGAACTGGCCGCGCTTACCAATCTGTCTGCAGGGCTTTGGCCTGAAAGCTCACGCTCCCTTTTATAATTCAAGGCAGTTTCGTAACGGTGGTGGCCGTCGGCAATAAAAATACGCCTGCCGGCCATAGCTTCCTGGACCTTGCCGATGGCGCCGGCATCCTGGACAACCCACATCCGGTGCGTCTCACCGTTGCTGCCGGTGAAATGAATATCCGGCTCGCGGTCTCCTGCGGCCTGCTTTAAGATACGGTCCACCATTTTTTCCTGGTCGGCGTACAAGCTGAAAACAGGGCTGAAATTGGCCATACAGGCCCTCATCAGCTCCAGCCGGTCGGCCTTATGTTTGGTCATGGTCTCTTCATGCGGCAGTACTATGCCTTTTTCGTACGGTTCCAGTCTCACTCCGCAGATACAGCAGCTGCGTACGACCCTTTCGCCGGCCAGACTGAACTCCTGCTCGTAATAGTAAAGGGCCGGGGCCGTTTCGGAGACCAGCACCTCCTCTTTCAGCCAGGCGCTGAGATCGGCGGAGGCCCGGGTGTAGCGGTTGTTGGTTTCGTCGTCCCCCGGCAAGATCCTGCCGTATTCCAGACGGATGATGTTATAAGGGTGGCGCTGGTAGAATCCCTCCTGGGCAGCGCCGTCGATGACATCGTAGGGCGGTGTGACCACCTCATCCAGTTTGGCCGCTTTGGCCGGATTGTAGCGTAAACCCTGAATCGGAATAATTATTGCCATTCAATAGTTCCTCCATGATTCCAGTAAATAAAACTATCGACCACTTGAGTGATAATGGTTGGTTGAGAACCGCTGCTACGGGTTTTCCTTCCTGGTATACCTGTCACTGTCACGGTAGCGGTACTTGGCCATAACCCTTTTGAAAGCGTCTTCCAGGTTTATATTGAGGGAATTGGCGTAACAAAGCAGGATGAACAAAATATCTGCAATTTCCAGCGCCAGGTCACCGATCGGCTCGTCCTGTTTTTTAGGCTTTTCCCCGTACTGGTGGTTAATCTCCCGCGCCAGTTCTCCCACTTCTTCCGTCAAGCACGCCATCATCGAGAGGGGGCTCCAGTAACCCTCTTCGAATTGGCTGATCCAATTATCTACTTCTGCCTGCATATCTTTGATTTCCAAATATATTTCCTCCATAAAGTCCACTTGGAACTGGTATGAGTAAATTTTACCCTGTTTCTCTCTCTCGCGCAAGTTTAGGATGTTTTTAACTAATTATTAGCCCGGGGCCTTCTTGAACTGTCATATTTACCTCACAATATCAGTAAAATAGGATAAGTTTTAATTTTTCTCAAGAAACGGGGGATGACCGTGCAGCGTCCGCGTTGGTTGGTTCTGAAAAGGAGAGCGGTTGTTCCTTCACTGGCGCTGGCTCTGGTATTATTTTTGGTGATTTGGGGCGTCGGGCAGCTGATTTCCCGCGGAGCCGGCAAAGTTCCACCCCGGGAAATGCTCAAGACCGGGTTGGAAAAGACGAAAGCCAGCGTGAGTTTCCGCTACCAGGCTGAAACCAGGCTGACCTCGGAAGGTAAGAGCGATATGGAGTTCTTTAGCAAGGTGGAAGGAGAAATGGTTGCCCCGGCCAATATCCACATGCAGGGTACCATGATGAATACACCCATTGAGTTTATTCAGGTGGGCGACAGCTCCTATTTTAAGGACCAGCCAAGCGGCAGGTGGGTGACTCTCACCGGCAACAGGCTGGCGGATTCCGAGCTTTTTTATGCCGAACTGAACCCCCTGGCCTATTTTAATTTCAAGGACGTCCCCGAACTAAAATATGCGGGGACAGAGAAAGTCAACGGAGAGACGCTGCTCTTGCTGGAAATGCGCCCCAACCTGATGGATCCCTTTTTAGAACTGCGGCTTACTGATTATTATTATAAGGTGTGGTTGAGCCCGGAGGACTACCGCCTGCGCCAGGCTGTGCTGCAGGCCAAAGATAAGCACAATCCCAAGGGCGGTATCGAAATCAACCTCCGTTTCTGGGACTATGATAAAGTCCCTCCCATTAACCCGCCCGTTTAAGGTATTACATTCCTGCCGCTGAGTCGCGAACCGCCCCCTGGGGCGGCTTTTTATTCGTACGGAGCAATTCCCAAAAAAAATGTGGGTACGAATTCATTCGCACACGGCCCCATGGAAATGCAGTATATTATGGTTTAGTAGAATACTTTAAACCAATCCGCAGTTTTATGCGCTTGAAATCGCGCCAGTCGCAATTGACATGAGTTCATCAAAACTGTTATATATTAATATGTTAAATGTGAAGTGTATTTCATTAACGGGGGGCTTTAGTGGATGCATCCGGACTGTGAAAGGATCCTCTTGACAGAAGAAGAAATACGTTTAAAAGTAAAGGAACTGGCCGCGCAGATATCCCGCGACTACGCAGATAAGGAACTGTTGGTGGTCGGTATCCTGAAGGGGTCGGTTATCTTCCTGGCCGACCTGGTGCGAAATATCTCCGTGCCCACCTGTTTTGACTTTATGGCTGTCTCCAGCTACGGGGCTTCCTCCAAGTCCTCCGGAGTGGTGCGGATTTTGAAGGACCTGGACCAGGGTATCGAAGGACGGCATGTCCTCATCGTGGAAGATATTGTTGATACCGGCCTGACCCTCAGCTATCTGGTGGAAAACCTCAAAACCCGCGGACCGGCCAGTCTAAAGATCTGCACCCTGCTGGACAAACCATCCAGGCGTGTTGTTGATGTAGATGTTCACTATAACGGTTTCAAAATAGAGGACCATTTTGTAGTGGGTTACGGGCTTGACTTTAACGGGCTGTACCGGAATCAACCCTGCATCATGGTTTTAAAACCGGACGTATACAAAGGGGGAAAAAAACATGACTCTGCCCGAGCAGGAATTGGTAATCGTCCTTGATTTCGGCGGCCAGTACAGCCATTTAATTGCCAGGCGCATCCGGGAGCTGAAGGTCTTCTGCGAGATGCTGCCCTTTTCCACCCCGGTGGCGGAAATCGCCGCCAAAAAGCCGAAAGGCATCGTTTTTTCCGGTGGCCCCTCCAGTGTTTACCAGGACAAGGCGCCGGCCTGCGACCCTGCCATATATGAAACAGGTATCCCTATCCTGGGTATCTGCTACGGGATGCAGTTGATGGCCCAGCAGCTTGGCGGCGGGGTATCCCGGGCCGTCCAGCGGGAATACGGCAAGACCGGGCTTAATGTCCTGGAGCGGGACAAGCTGTTGGGTTGTATGGAACCTGTGGAGCAGTGCTGGATGAGCCACGGTGACCGCGTAGAAAAAGCTCCACCCGGTTTCTCTATTACCGCGAGTACGGATCACTCCCCTGTTGCAGCCATGGTCTGCCCGGACCGCAGGCTCTATGCCGTGCAGTTTCATCCGGAAGTGGTGCATACCCCCAAAGGCCAGGATGTGTTGAAGGCCTTTCTTTACGATATCTGCGGCTGTCACGGCCTCTGGACCATGGGTTCCTTTCTGGAGCGGGCAGTGGCGGAGGTTAAGCGGCGGGTAGGCGACAAAAAGGTGCTATGCGGCTTAAGCGGCGGGGTCGACTCTTCGGTTGCCGCCGTGCTGGTGCAGCGGGCGGTGGGCGACCAGCTCACCTGCGTTTTTGTCAACCAGGGTCTCCTGCGTAAAGGGGAGGCGGAACAAGTCCAGAAGACTTTTCGGGAAAAATTTAAGATAAATCTGGTTTATGTCGACGCCAGGGAGAGGTTTTTGTCCAAGTTGGCCGGGGTTACCGATCCTGAACGGAAGAGAAAGATTATCGGTGAGGAGTTCATCCGCGTTTTTGAGGACGAGGCCGCCAGGCTCGGCGATATTGATTTCCTGGTCCAGGGCACCCTTTACCCGGACGTGGTGGAGAGCGGCACGGCCACAGCGGCGGTGATCAAAAGCCACCATAACGTGGGCTGCCTCCCGGAGGACATGAAGTTTGAACTGGTGGAACCGTTGCGCTGGCTGTTCAAGGACGAGGTCAGGGCGCTTGGCGAGGAGATGGATCTGCCGGAAGAGGTGGTCTGGCGGCAGCCTTTCCCCGGTCCCGGCATGGCTGTACGGGTATTGGGCGAGGTCACCGCTGAGAAGGTGGCGGTGGTACAGGAAGCCGACGCCATCGTGGAGGAGGAAATCCGCAAAGCCGGCCTCTACCGCCGGATCTGGCAGTCCTTTGCCATCCTGCCGGATATGAAGAGCGTCGGCGTGATGGGGGACGAGCGTACCTATTCCTATACGGTCGCCATCCGGGCCGTTATGAGCAACGACGCCATGACCGCCGACTGGGTGCGCCTGCCCTACGAGGTGCTGGAAGCGATCTCCTCACGCATTGTTAGCGAGATCAAGGAAGTCAACCGGGTGGTCTACGACATCACTTCGAAGCCCCCGGCGACAATTGAGTGGGAGTAAAGGAAAAAATCCCCGGAAGCCTGAAATCATGCGGGCTTCCGGGGTTATTTTTTTATTCGTGGTTCTACTTTGGTTCTATTTTCCCGGAGGCGTGAGTTTTTTTTGCAGCTCATCGTTTCATAACTCATTTTACCATTTGCGAACATGGGTGGCCTCGATTTTGTTGATCGGATGGTTCTTCAAATAAAGAATAATGCGCATAAAATATACGCACATTTTTATTGATATACGCATAAAATGGGCGTATAATGAATAATGTAAGGAGGGGAAGCATCCAACAAAGCCCGGCAAAGTCACTGTCCAAACCATTCAGGCGATATGCCCACCGGGACATTACGCAGCATAAAAAAGCAGGCAGGGCTAAAATAACCAAGCCCCACCTGCCGCGAGAAAGGAGTTTATGCATATGCGCAAGTTGTCATATTTGGCTGTTTTTGAGCCCAGCAAGGACGGATACGGCGTATACTTTCCGGAGCTCCCTGGCTGCGTCAGCTTTGGAGCGACCTTTGAAGAGGCGCAGCGGGAGGCGGCCGACGCGCTCGGGCTGCACATTTATGGGATGGAAAAAGACGGAGAGCCGATTCCGGAGCCTTCAAAAGTGCCGGAGATAGACCCCGATACCGCGCCCGGTTATTTGGTTTCTCCGGTTGTTATTTTCCCTGACATGGTGAAAAATGAACTGGACAATAAACGGGTAAAGACCAATATCACCCTGCCGGCATGGCTCAAGGAGGCTGCCGAGCAAAAGGGCGTAAATTATTCGAGGGTGCTCGAGACCGCGCTGCTTGATTATCTTAACATGCCGCCGAGCCCAAAACCACCGGGGCAGAGCAGATAGAGGCCGCATAATTCAGCGTTTGGATTGTGAATAGTCAGGGGCAATACCTTAATGTCTCAACGGCACCCTAATAAACCATATTCAAAATATTGGGAATGTACGGGCGGTTCTGTGTTTGCTGCGGGATCTAGATGGAAGAATGCCCGCTCGGTTGGCTATGTCATTTTAGGAAATGGAATGTGCAGCAACCGCATGATTTCCTTCTGTGTTTCGTATACCCGCTCAGCAATGAAATCCATAAATGGTCGGTCATCTTTATGGGCTCGCTCCAGCAGGCTGTTATACTCCTGACGCAAAACCGGCGGGATCACAGCCAGCATGTAGCCGTCCTGAATGAGAGCCGTGTTCATCAGCAGTCTGGAAATTCGACCATTGCCGTCGATAAAAGGATGAATAAATACAAATCGCTTGTGTAACTGAGCTGCGAACTTGACTGGGTGATATTTGTCCCGCTTCTCTGCGACCCATTGAAATAGTTTTGCCATCTCCTGCCCGATCAGCTTCACGTCGCACACTTTATACTGGGAACCGGCTATGAAGACAGGGCGGTCACGATAGCGGCCGGCTTCTTTAGCATCTATTCCTGTATAAAACATACGGTGCATTGTTAGAGCATCAGCCTCGGTGATACGGCGGCTGCCCAGCAGCGTGAACATAAAGTCATACGCCTGCGCATGCCCCAGTGCCTCAAATGTGTCTTTAAGCGGCTTACCGCCAACAGTCAGCCCATCCTCCAGCAGCACCTTTGTCTCGCTAATAGTGAGGGTATTTCCTTCCAGAGCATTGCTCGACCAGGTGAGACCAATACGGTAATAGCCCTTTATTTCATTAAGCAGGTGGCCCTCAAAAGGACGATGCTCATCAATCGACGCCTTGTAGCGGTCGATTTTATCATATAAAGTCATTGAACGATCCCCCTTTCAGTACGTGACCTTTTCGCCGGAAGGCATAATAAAGGCTCCCTCATATCGGCAACCAGCGGCCTCCGCAATTTGCTTCAATTCGTCGACCGTAAAACTCTCCCGTTTCATTTTTTGGCTGAAAGCTTGCGGGCTTTTCCCTGATATTCGTCCGAGTTCGGAAACGCTTATCCCGAGCTTGACACACAGTATTTTAAGCTGTTCGGATACTGACATATCACCACTCCTTCCAATATTTTCATTATAAACGAAATAATTTAATAAATCAACATTAGTATTTCTCTTTTATTGAAAAACGTTAAAAAAAGAATTGACTTTCCGGAGCTCCCTGGCTGCGTCAGCTTTGGAGCGACCTTTGAAGAGGCACAGCGTGAGGCGGCGGACGCGCTCGGGCTGCACATTTATGGGATGGAAAAAGACGGAGAGCCGATTCCGGAGCCTTCAAAAGTGCCGGAGATAGACCCCGATACAGCGCCCGGTTATTTGGTTTCTCCCGTTGTTATTTTCCCTGACATGGTGAAAAATGAACTGGACAATAAACGGGTAAAGACCAATATCACCCTGCCGGCATGGCTCAAGGAGGCTGCCGAGCAAAAGGGCGTAAATTATTCGAGGGTGCTCGAGACCGCGCTGCTTGATTATCTTAACATGCCGCCGAGCCCAAACCACCGGGGCAGAGCAGATAGAGGCCGCATAATTCAGCGTTTGGATTGTGAATAGTCAAGGGCAATACCTTATGTAGTGCTATACTGAACCGAGGGGGTAACCGGTACGGGGCACAAGGAAATCAGACATCCATTCACAATTATGTGAATGGATGTCTGATTTCTTTTCCTGCATTGCTATAATCTCTAATGTCCAAAACCTTCTATTTTCCATCCCGTCTGAGGAGATTCATAAACCATGCTACAATCCCAAAACTGCTCTCCGCTGCTGATGATCCTATCCTCATTGTATTGAATGTCCATCGTTACCCTGAAGATTTTAGTGCTGTTATCCGGCTCGTCAATCAGTTCGGCTTTCAATAGTTTTACGGATTTCAGATTATCAAAGTTTGATGGAGCTCCGACCCCGGAATCCGTCAAAGGCAATCCGACCCCTTCGTTAAATAATTCCTCGTTTGGCATGTTTGAGGTTAAATTTCCTAGCAGCGTTTTTTTCGAGAGACAATATCCAGCAGTCTTAGCGTCTTTTTTATCCAGCGCCACAAAATATTCTTCAATAACCTGTTCCGGCTCTAATTTGGAAAGACTTTCTTCGGTGCTATCCGCTTGAATCATTTCCGCAAGCCATTCGTTGAGCGTTCGGCCTGTCACTTTTTCAAAGCTGTTTCCTTTCAGACTACAAGCGTTAAAAGCGCTGTGCCTCCCGGCACTGATAAATGCACCGATTATTTTGTCGCTGTGTTTTACAACAATACCCCTGCAATTCTGTATCGGATAAAACTCCTGCGGCATACTCTCATGGACCTTATATATTTCAACGTCAATGGCGGCGGTATTGGAGTATCCGCTCATGTCCAAGCCGATATCCTTTGAAAGCGCATTGTTATATGCGAAATAATATGCGTTTGGATTAAAACCAGATAAGGCGTTAATGTTGTTGAGCTTGTTTTTCATTGCGCTGATCTGATAATCGAGCGTCCAACCATATTCCTTAAACAGCGCCACAGCGTCGGCGTCGTCTATGTGGGCGGTGATGTCTGTGTTCTCCAGAAATGAATCGATATATCGCGCAAAATCCGTCTCCGTTTCGAAAAGGCCGCCGTCTTTCAGGATATAGGCTTTTTTATACAGCGTATCATAGTAGAGTCCGCAGCTATATCCTCCTATCTCATTAGACAGTTTTATTGTATATTGATTTGTATGATTGTTATTCAGGTCATCCTCCTGTGCAGACGTCAGGCTGGTCCGGATCGTCGAATCGATGTATGCCACTATCCGGGAATTGGTCGTTTCAAACTCGTTTGCCGACTTGAAGCCTTTATTTTCGGAGAGAAACTCAATTTTTACTCTGTTATACTCCGTATGATATGCCGCTTCTGAAGGGCTTTCCGATATTGAGCTTAGCCCGCCGTCCTGATTTGGTAAGCCTTCAGGCGCTTCCGTTTGCCTGCTGACCAAAAGAGAAAGGCTGATGGCAGCAACAACCACAACTACTGCGGCGCTTACCCAAAACACGGGCTTTTTATAATGCAGCACATTATTCACCCTCGCCTTTACTTCCGTTTTACCAAAGGCACATGAAGCGGTATTCGGCGTCGAATATTCGCAAATTATCCATTTTAGTTCTCTGCTAAGTCGAATGCGTTAGACCTTGTTATTAGTCTAACGCATTCGACCTGCGCCTGCCAAGAGGGAAGTTTATTCGGGCAAAGTACAGATTGAAAAGAAGAACATTTAGGATCGTCCTCTTGCAGGCTTTTCCCGGATATTCGCCCGAGTTCGGACTGGTGACGTTGAAAGCTCTAATTCAGCAAGCATAATACAGCCGGAGGGCGGCGGTTTTATTCGTTGACCTCTGGTTTTTCGTCTATCACGTTGGGCAGAATAAGAGGCATATCCTCACTTTCGATGTATTCGTTTTCCCCGTCCCGCTGGGCTTTTTGTAGTTGATCGATGGCGGATTTCACTGCGTTGAAAAGCGAAAAATACATGTTCTTGTAGTCGGGTATGGTATATCTCCCCTTTGCTCCGTTATCAGAGCAATTATAACTCATTTCTTTTCTATAATCAAGAAGAAAATGCTCCGTATTTAGAACAAAGAAAAGTGGTTGATCGTAAATGGGCCAAAGCATCAAGGCCGATAAAAATATCGGCGAAAATATCCGCAAGTGGAGAAACGCCAAAGGCATGACGCAGGAACAACTTTCGGCGCAATTGCAGGTGTGCGGCTGTGACATCTCGCGCGGGACGCTGGCAAAAATCGAAGCGGGCATCCGCCATATTTCCGTAAAAGAATTAAACGCATTCAAGGCCATCTTGGATATCGCATACGACGATTTTTTCACGCAGTAAAGCGCGGCGCAGCAGCTCAAAGGGTTTGGGGATGCTTTCCCACAAGCGAAAGGGGGCTGGATTTTCCGTCAGGAAAAATCCAGCCCCCTTTCGGAAAGCATGATAAATGCGAAATATTTTATCCACGACAAATAACGACACATTCCCCGAAGGTAAAAACAGAACTTATGTACAATAGCAAAACATATAACTTATTGTCGAGAGGATGAATGTCATTTGAGTATCATAAGAGAGGCAGCTCCCGGAGTTTTAATAAAATGCAATGACATTACCAACTCGGACGGTACCGGCTTGACCAGGGAAAAGACTCCAGACATTTCAGAGCTTGAAGCAGTCAATTTACAACTTAAAGAGGAAGTTGAAAGAATAAAAAAGTCGGAAGAGATTTTAGAAATATTATTAAAACATACAATTTTCTCGGTAGCTATCCTTGACAGAAATTATACTTTTGTGCGTGTTAACGAAGCCTATGCAAAAGCAGGTGGGCGTAACGTCGATGTCTTTCCCGGTCATAATTACTTTGAATTCTACCCCTCCGATGCTAAAGAAATCTTTGATCATGTTGTGAGGACGAAAGAAACCTATAAGGTTTCTGCAAGACCTTGCATCTGCGGCGACCAACCCGAACGGGGGGTTACTTATTGGGATTGGACGCTTGCGCCTGTGCTTGATTCGTCCGGAGAGGTCGATTTGTTGATTCTCACTTTGTGTGATATTACTGAACATGTTAGATTTAAAGAAAAGCTGTCTGCAAGTGAAGAACATTACCGTTCCATTTATGATAACAGCCACGATGGTATTATCTTGAGTCATGTAGAAGGTGCAATAATATCAGCCAATCCCGCGGCTTGTCGTATGTTTGGCGGAACAGAAGAAGAGTTGTGTGCTGTTGGCAGGAATGGCATCTTTGATTTGGATGACCCAAGGATTATGATAGCTGTTAAGGAGAGAGACCAGATAGGAAGCTACAACAGCGAGATGACATTGTTGCGCAAGGATGGAACTAAATTTCCGGGTGAGGTTACTTCGAACCTGTTTAAGGATCAGAATGGCCGTATTTTAGCCAGCACGATTATTAGGGATATCACAAAGCGTAAGAAATCGGAAGAGGCCCTCCGTTTATCTGAAGAAAAATTCTCAAAAGCCTTTTATAACAGTCAAGCTATGATGTCTATTACCAGGCTTAGCGATAACGAGTTAATTAATGTGAATAAGACTTTTGCGGAAGTCTTGGGTTACGACCGGAAAGAGCTTATAGGTAAAACTATTTATGAACTGAATATCTGGGCGGACCTGAAAGAAAGACAGGATATGCTGAGAAAACTGTTTGAAAATGGTTATGTCAAAAATCTTGAAATTATGTTCAAGAAAAGGTCGGGAGAGAGCGTTTATGCAATTTCTTCTTTTAATATTTTTGACGTAGAGGGCGAGAAGTGTTTACTTTCTTCCTTTATAGATATAACAGAACGTAAGATAATTGAAGAGAATTTGCGTGTATCTGAAGAACTGTTTTTTAAAGCTTTTAATACGAACCCGCTTCCGATGATTATAGTGTCAATGAAGCATGGAGCATTTGTGGAAGTTAACGAAGCTTTCATCAGAAGAAACGGTTATGACAAAGAGGAATTAATGGGCGTCAGGATGATTGATATCCATCATTGGGTTGACATAAATCAGTATTTTGAGTTTATTGAGGATATTAAAAAAGAAGGTTCCATCAATAACTATGATGTCAGATTTCGCAAAAAATCAGGTGAGATATGGAGAGCCTTGTTGTCAGGGGTTATCATTATGTGGAATAATGAGCAATGCACCCTGGCAATCGCTAATGATATTACAGAACTAAGACGTTACCAGAGAGAAATTGAGCGTTTAGAACGTCTAAACTTAATCGGAGAAATGTCAGCCAGTATTTCTCATGAGATAAGAAATCCAATGACCACTGTCAGAGGCTTCCTGCAGTTGTTTTTGAAAAGGGAAAGGTATGCCCAGGACAAAGATTACATACTTTTGATGATAGAGGAGCTGGATCGGGCTAATTCAATTATCACAGAGTTCCTTGCCCTTGCCAAAAATAAGGCTGTTGAATTGAAGAGCCAAAGTCTAAATAAGATAATAGAGACCCTCTTCCCTCTGCTTCAGGCCGAAGCCATGAAACAAGATAAAATTATTGAACTGGAACTTGGTGATATTCCGTATGTAACCTTTGATAAAAATGAGATTCACCAGCTTATCCTTAACCTTGTTCTTAACGGTCTCGAGGCAATGCCGGCAGGAGGATGTATAACCATCAAGACGTTCCAGGAACGCGCTCAGGTAGTCCTTGCTGTGCAGGACCGTGGGACAGGGATTGCTCCGGAGGTCCTTGAAAAAATAGGCACGCCTTTCTTTACAACCAAGGAGAATGGCACCGGGCTGGGAGTGGCCATATGCTACAGCATTGCTCAGAGGCATAATGCCAGGATAGATATAGCGACTGATTCCAACGGGACAACTTTTTACGTTAGGTTTAAGGCTTAACAGCGCTTGGTTGCTTTACTTGCTTATGGGGCCGGTCCGGGCGGGCCGGCGAACTGTGCGTAAATCCGGTTGATTACACTCTCTTCGATGTTTTTATACCCGCTCTTTAAAAACTCATAACAACCGCCGTTGGTCACGAAAATAACCCCGTTGTTTTCGTCGCGGTCAAAATACATGTCGCTGACCAGGCCGCAGGCATCCCCGGCGTGCCCGGTCAGCCTCCTGCCCGCCAGGGCGTCGGTGATGTGGAACATTAGACCCATCTGCCTGAAGAACCCTGCCAACCCGAAACCGCACCAATGTATCTGGTGCATCAGATCAACAGCAGCTCTACTTAGAATACGGACACCGCCATAAACTCCCCCGTTCATATGAGCAATCGTGAACTTGGCCAGGTCAAGCACACTTGTCCTGACCGCCCCCGCCGGGCCGATATAGAAGTTCCCCAAAGGGTGTTGATATGTCCTTCTGGATGGCCTCTGGCCTTCCGGATAGTAATCGCAGGCCGGGTAAAACCTGTCGTCTCCGCTCGTTTCATAAAGAACGGCGATTTTTTGGTGATTGACGATATCGGCCGGCACATAGCTGGCATCCATCCCCAGCGGCTTAAAAATGTGGTTTATGGCATACCGGTCGAAACGTTCCCCTGAGAGCATTTCCACCAGAGCGCCGATGATGCCGGCGCCGAAATTGGAGTAGTTGAAACGGGCGCCCGGCCGGTAGTCGCCCCAGGTCAAACTGCTGTAAGCCTCACTGCCGGGGACCAGGAGTTCCCTTAAGGGAGGTGGGTTGGGTGAACTTAAAGCCGCCGCATATCCGCCGGTATCCAGGATGCTGGAGGTATGGGTTAAGAGCATGTGGAACGTAATTTTATCATCAGGATAATGCGGGTTTCTAACCGGGTAGCCCAGGCAACTGCTGATATCGCTGTCGAGGCGGAAGAGACCCGACTCCCAGAGCTGCATCAGTGCGGTAGCGGTAATTGTTTTGGAAACCGAGGCTATCCTGTAGATAGTATCGGGGCCTGCCGGGCGGCTTTTCTCTAAATCAGCCCACCCATAGCCATTGGCCCAGACCACCCCGCCGTCCTTGACAAAGGCTGCGGAAACTCCGACGATTTGACTCTTATGCATTTCCTCCAGGATCGCAGTATCCAGGATGTTTTGGGGGACATTGGGGTAAGGTTTTAGGCTGACCTCTTGTGGTGGACCGGCCTGCTCCGGCCAAAAAGGTTCGGCCGGGTTGGCCTGTTGTTGCCAGTGGTACAGTGGACGGGACATATATATCCACCTCGCAGACCTCGTTTAAATACGGAAGCAGGGGGACGGGAAGCAGGGGGACGGTTCTTTTGCTTCCCTGAAAATAGCTTTACGGCTCAGAGCGAATCCCCCAAAATGCAG
The DNA here is from genome assembly GCF_004369205.1 of Pelotomaculum schinkii. Classification (NCBI taxonomy): domain Bacteria; kingdom Bacillati; phylum Bacillota; class Clostridia; order Eubacteriales; family Desulfotomaculaceae; genus Pelotomaculum; species Pelotomaculum schinkii. The sequence goes on from NZ_QFGA01000003.1 coordinate 138,489, forward strand.
GGGCGAATTCAATCGCAAAGAAGTTACATTAGCCCCCATGCCGCCTGCCTGGTGTTTTCATGGCGCGGAGCGCCGCGCTGGCGGCGGGTGGAACTACTTTGTATATCTATATAAAATATGTATGTATCATACAAAAGAGCATACCCCATTAGAACCTTCATCTTTCCGGTTTGGCTGTGGTGCTGGAAGGTATTCCCGTGGCAATTAAGGGATATGACGGCTCACCGGAAAAAATTCCTGTAGCTTTATCCCCGTTATTTGGACAACAAGCCAATAGAAATACAGTATGAAATGTACATAAACTTAAAATAAAAGGGTTTTTGATGTTGAAATTCTTCTATAAACTTGTTAATATAAGGCTGTAATAAATCCAGCCCGTTTTGCATACGGGCATATTGTTTTGTATAACTTAGAACCACAAACGGGGAGAAAGTGTGCCTAGGGTTCCATGTCTTCAGCCTTTAGGGAAGGCAGTTCGGTCCAAGCGGCACAGGCCTGATGGAAATTGGCCGGTATTCGGTTTGTGTCTGCAGCCATTTCCTTATGGTTACACCGATCAGGGAGAAAAGCCCAGGCGGGTAGGTTTCACTCGAAATCCTATTCGTCCGGGCTTATGTTTTTTGGGGATTGGGATACTACTTGATATTAATAATATGATCAGGCCAAATGATATGGTGTTTGGTATGAATGTATTACCAAAGGGAGAGAAACTAAAAATGTCAAAAATCCTGGTTGGCATAGTCATGGGCAGTGATTCCGACCTGCCGGTAATGAGAGCGGCCTCCGATGTGCTGGAGGAATTGGGAATTCCCTGTGAAGTGGTCATATCCTCCGCCCACCGGGTTCCGGACAAGACCGCCGCATACGCCAGGACAGCTGTGGAGCGGGGCCTTGCGGTAATCATCGCCGGGGCCGGCCAGGCTGCCCACCTGGCGGGCGTAATAGCGGCCCATACTCCTCTACCGGTTATCGGCGTTCCCCTGCAGTCGGGTCCTCTTAGCGGGGTTGACGCTCTCTATGCCACTGTCCAAATGCCTTCCGGTATTCCGGTAGCCACCGTGGCTATCAACGGGGCCAAGAACGCCGGTATCCTTGCCGCCCAAATCATTGGCGCGACGGACTCTGCAGTGAGAGACAGGGTAACGGCTTTTAAGGATAAGCTGGCCAGACAGGTCACTGAAAAAGACGCCCTTTTAAATGAACTGGGCATCGACGGGTATCTGGAACGGTCGAGAAAATAAGGCATAAAAGCTGTTGAGTATGGAGGATTAACAATGATCGAAAGATACACTCTGCCTGAAATGAAGGCTGTCTGGTCCGAGGAAAACAAATTCCGCAAGTGGCTGGACGTTGAAATTTATGCCTGTGAAGCTTTGGCCGAGCTGGGTCAGGTGCCGCCGGCGGCGCTGGCTGAAATCAAGGAAAAAGCGAATTTTGATGTACAGCGTATTGCCGAAATTGAAGCTGTGACCAACCATGATATCATTGCCTTTACCACCAACGTGGCTGAGTATGTGGGCGAAGCCGGCAAGTACATCCACCTCGGCCTGACTTCCTCGGACGTTTTGGACACGGCTATGGCTGTCCTGATGAAAGAGGCCGGGCGATATCTGCTGGTAAGATTGGAAAAGCTGAAGGAAGCTCTTTTGGAAAAAGCCGTGGAGCACCGCAACACCGTGATGATCGGCCGTACCCACGGCATCCACGCCGAGCCCATCACCTTTGGTTTAAAAATGTTGCTCTGGGTAGACGAGGTAGAACGCTGTATCCAGAGAATGGAGCGGGCGGTGGAGATTATCAGCGTGGGTAAAATCTCCGGAGCGGTGGGGACCTACGCCAACATTAACCCGCGTGTAGAGGCGCATGTCTGCGCCAGGCTTGGCCTGGCGCCGGCCAAAGTGAGTACCCAGGTGCTGCAGCGCGACCGGCACGCCGAGTATTTGACCACGATCGCGGTTATCGGCAGTTCCCTGGACAAGTTCGCCACCGAACTGCGCAGCCTCCAGCGTACGGACATCCTTGAGGTTGAGGAGCAGTTCAAGAAGGGTCAGAAAGGGTCCTCGGCCATGCCGCACAAGCGCAATCCCATTACCGGCGAGCGTATCTCCGGGCTGGCCCGCCTCCTGCGCGGCAACGCTTTGGCCGCCATGGAAAACGTGGCCCTGTGGAACGAACGTGATATCTCTCATTCCTCGGTAGAGCGGGTCATTGTCCCCGACTCTACGATTACTCTGGACTACATGCTGGCCAAGCTCACCGACATTATCACCAACCTGCAGGTTTACCCGGAAAACATGTTGAAGAATATTGATCGCACCCATGGCTTGATTTTTTCTCAGCGGGTGCTGTTGGCCCTGGTGGAAGAGAAAGGCCTGACCAGGGAGCGTGCTTACGAGCTGGTGCAGCGCAACGCTATGCAGTCCTGGCGCACCGGAGAGAGCTTCCGCAGCCTGCTGCTGAAGGATGGTGATGTTGCTTCGCTCCTCACTCCTCAGGAGGTTGATGAACTCTTTGACTATAACTACCACCTGAAAAATGTTGATTTAATATACAGCAGGTTCGGCCTGTAGTTCACATAACACCGTCGTGGTTCCCGCAGCAGCGGATGAAATGGGTTGCCCACGGGCCCCGTCGGCGAACGTATCATGAAAGCACCAGGCGATGCAAGGGCGATTTCAAACCGCACACGGCGCGCTGGTGCCGGACCTGCATGACATTTGTGCGAATGAATTCGCGCTGCGAGCTAAACAGATGTACGGTTATTTTCAAGGAAGCAAAAGAACCGTCCCCCTGCTTCCGTTATTTTCAAAAATTAAGATGCGGGAGGTTTGACAAGTGCCTCGTCAACTTGAACGACTTTACGAAGGAAAGGCCAAGCGGGTTTACCGCACAGATGATCCGGATTTATACCTGGTGGAGTACAAGGACGACGCCACTGCCTTTAACGGCGCCAAAAAAGGGACCATACAAAATAAAGGCGTGCTTAACAACCAGATCTCGGGAGTGTTTTTCCGCATGCTGGAAGAGCGGGGGATACCTACCCACTTTGTAGAACTGGTCAGCGACCGGGAGATGCTGGTTAAAACACTGGAAATAGTACCGGTGGAGGTTGTGGTCCGCAATATTGCCGCCGGCAGCTTGGCCAAGCGCCTGGGACTGGCGGAAGGGACCGTCCTGTCCTCACCGGTTCTTGAGTATTACTACAAGAGCGATGAACTGGGCGACCCCATGATCAACGACTACCATATCAGGGCGCTTGGCCTGGCTTCTCCTGAACAAATGGAGCGGATCCGGGATATTGCCCTGGCTGTAAACAGTATCATGCTCGAATACCTGGCAGACAAAAATATCGATCTGGTAGACTTTAAACTTGAATTTGGTATACACAAAGGTGCGGTTATCCTGGGCGACGAGATTTCTCCTGATACCTGCCGTTTCTGGGATAAACACACCCGCGAAAAGCTGGACAAGGACCGCTTCCGCCGCGACCTGGGCAATGTTGAAGGAGCTTACGAAGAGGTTTTTAAACGGCTGACCGGGAAGAGTTTTAGTTAAACTTCCCATATCGTTAACAAGGTTTTAGAGAAGAGAAAATATAGAGATGTGGGAATGGAGGAGCAAAATGGCCGGGGATTTTGGAAATGGATACGATGAGGTCTTGCCGGTGGTTGACAAGCCGCGGGAAGAATGCGGTATTTTCGGTATCTACGGGCCGGGCTTTGACGTAGCCAGGCTTACCTACTATGGTCTTTACGCCCTGCAGCACCGCGGCCAGGAGAGCGCCGGGATAGCTGTCGGCAACGGCAGCAAGATTCGACTGGCTAAGGGTATGGGGTTGGTTTCAGATGTCTTCAACGACGAGAAACTGGGCAGCTTCCAGGGGCACTTGGCGATAGGACACGTACGCTACTCCACTACCGGCTCTAATAACCCGGCCAACGCCCAGCCTCTGGTTTTCAATTATTCCCGCGGGATGATTGGCCTGTCCCATAACGGCAACATCTCCAATATTGCCGAACTGCGCCGGCAATTGTCCTCGACCGGCTCGGTCTTCCAATCTACCACCGACAGCGAAGTCATTGTCAACCTGATTGCCCGTTACAGTCAGAACAGCCTGGTTGAGGCCATCGTCAAGTCCATGATCGATCTCAAAGGAGCCTACTCACTCCTGGTCCTGACGGAAAACAAACTGATTGGCATACGCGATCCCTTCGGCTTCCGCCCGCTGTGCCTGGGACGCAAAGGCGACGCTTATATTTTGGCCTCGGAATCCTGCGCTCTGGATACCATCGGAGCTGAATTTGTACGGGACCTGGAGCCGGGCGAAATCGTCGTGATTGACGAGGACGGTCTGCAATCGCTTCAGTCACTGCAGGTTCCCCGCCGGAAAGCGCACTGTATCTTTGAATACATTTACTTTGCCCGTCCCGACAGCCGCATCGACGGGTTCAACGTTAACCGTGTCCGGTACGAGATGGGTCGCCAATTGGCCAGGGAATATCCGGTTGAAGCGGACCTGGTGATACCGGTGCCGGATTCGGGGACGATCGCCGCCAGAGGCTTTGCCTGGGAATCCGGCATACCCTTTGAGGAGGGGCTGATGAAGAACCGCTATGTCGGCCGCACCTTTATTCAGCCTACGCAGGATATCAGGGAATTGGGAGTCAGGCTTAAACTGAACCCGGTCCGGCATATACTGCAGGGTAAGCGGGTGGTACTGATTGACGACTCCATCGTACGCGGCACCACCAGCGGCAAAATCGTGAGCATGGTACGGGAGTGCGGCGCCAGGGAGGTCCATTTCTGCCTGAGTTCTCCTCCTACCAAGCTGCCTTGCTATTACGGCATAGATACCTCCCTCAGTGAACTGATTGCCGCCCACAAAACGGTTGAGGAGATCAGGGAGTATATCAGCGCCGACGGCTTGCATTACCTGAGCCAGGAGGGCCTGCTGGGAATATTCGGTGAAGCGCGGGGCAACTTCTGCACTGCCTGCTTCAGCGGGGACTACCCCACCTATGTGCCCGATCCCAACCTGCAGGGCAAGCTGGTATTCGAGGAGGAGCACGGGTGCGGCTAAGTACAGGGGCTGAACATGCCGGCAGCAGCTTGGTGCGGATGATGCCCGGCAGGTACTTGAAACTATTTCTAAAGGCTAGCTGCATGACGGGACTAAACTCAACGATATTGTGACATAAGATTCTCATATTAGGTTTGCCCTACGCCTTGCGACAATAATATACAACCTTTAACTTATTTTCAAACAAAGTATTTTTTTGCCTGCGTCCAACGTCCAACGACTCACGTCTAAATACGGAGGTATACATGACCGAAAAGAAGAAGGGCCTCACTTATGCCGATGCCGGGGTGGATATTGAAGCCGGCAACAAGGCGGTCCACCTGATGAAAGACACCGTGCGCAGCACTTTCAGACCTGAGGTCTTGGCCGATATCGGCGGCTTTGGCGGTTTTTTTGCCCTCAATAAGGACAGGTACCGGGAGCCGGTGCTGGTTTCCGGTACGGATGGCGTCGGTACCAAGCTGCGGGTGGCCATGTTGACAGGCAGGCATGATTCAGTAGGCATAGATGCGGTGGCCATGTGTGTCAACGATATCCTGGCGCAGGGGGCGGAGCCGCTCTTTTTCCTTGATTACCTGGCAGTCGGCCGGTTGTCGCCGGAACAGGTGGCCGCTATCGTGGGCGGCGTGGCTGAGGGCTGCCGCCAGGCCGGTTGCGCTTTAATCGGCGGGGAGACCGCCGAGATGCCTGGTTTTTATGGACCGGAGGAATACGATATAGCTGGTTTCGCCGTAGGAGTGGTGGAACGGAGCAGGATTATCGACGGCCGGGATATTGTGCCGGGGGATCTGGTAATCGGCCTGCCTTCAAGCGGGCTGCACAGCAACGGCTACTCTCTGGCCCGTAAAGTCCTGCTGGAGGTCGCCGGGTACGGTGTTGATACATATTTGGAACAACTGGGGCGGACCGTGGGTGAGGAAATGCTCGAGCCCACCAGGATTTATGTGAAAGCTATCCTGCCTTTACTGGATCGGTTTAAAATGAAGGGGTTGGCCCACATTACCGGAGGCGGCCTGACGGAAAACGTGCCACGCGCTCTGCCGGAAGGTACCGGGGTCGAGTTTCGTTTAGGCACCTGGCCCGTGCCCCCGGTGTTTAACCTGATTCAAGAGACGGGTAATATTGCGGCAAGCGAGATGCTGCGGACTTTTAACATGGGTGTCGGCCTGGTGGCGGTGGTTGCCCGTGCGGAGGCAGGCGCCGTAATGGCTGACCTGTCCGCCAGGGGCGAGACAAGCTACCTGATCGGCGAAGTGGTGGAAGGCAAACGGGAAGTAACTTACACCTAAACACGCCTTGATTTGCGCCCGCACAGGGAGTCGCGATCACGGCGCAGCAGAGAGTGAAAACCAGGCGATGCAGGCGCGATTTCAGCAGCGCACGGCGCTCGCGCCGGGCTTATGTGGAAAGGTAGCAATGAATTCGCAGCTATATTTGGGGGGCGCTCTATGGGCTGAACAGCTGTACAGTTATTTTTCAAGGAAGCAAAAGAACCGTCCCCTTGCTTCCTTTTGAGCGGCATTGTAGTGGTCAAGTGAAGTGTGAAAATGTGAAAATTGGGCTTGGCTAAGGAGGGGATCAAGTGAGCAAGCTACGCCTGGGCGTTCTGGCCTCCGGCCGGGGCTCAAACCTCCAGTCCATCATGGACCAGGCTGCTGCCGGGAAAATAAACGCCGCGGTAGCCGTGGTCATCAGCGACAAAAAAGATGCCTATGCGCTGGAGCGGGCGAGGATGGCGGGTATCCCGGCCGGACACATTAATTACAGTGATTTCCCATCCAAGGATGCGTATGAAAGGTCAATTGTCGAACTTTTGCAGCAGCATGGAGTGGAACTGGTCTGTCTCGCCGGTTATATGAGAATTGTAGGCAAGGTACTCCTGGCAGCTTTTCCGAACAGGGTTATGAACATCCACCCGGCGCTCCTGCCGTCCTTTCCGGGGTTGCATGGCCAGGAACAGGCCTGGGCCTACGGGGTCAAATTCAGCGGCTGTACCGTCCATTTTGTTGACGAGGGCATGGATACCGGGCCGATTATTCTCCAGGCTGTGGTTCCGGTTTACGATGAAGATACGGCCGATGACTTGTCCGCCCGTATTTTGGAGCAGGAACATAAGATTTACCCGGAAGCTATCCGGCTCTATGCGGAGGGACGGCTGAGGATTGAAGGCAGGAAAGTATACGTGAGTAAAATAAATCATAGGAGGTAAATAACTTGGCTCTTCAACGTGCTTTAATCAGCGTATCGAACAAAGCTGGTGTAATTGAGTTTTCCCGCGGGCTGGTGGAACTGGGTGTGGAGATTGTTTCCACCGGGGGCACGGCTAAAGCCCTGCGTGAGGCGGGTGTGCCTGTTACATATATCTCCGACGTCACAGGGTTCCCGGAAATATTGGACGGCCGGGTCAAGACCCTGCACCCCACCGTGCACGGCGGCATCCTGGCTTTAAGAAATCCTGATCACCTGGGCCAGTTGGCAAAGCATAACATTACCCCCATCGACCTGGTGGCGGTAAACCTTTATCCCTTCCGCGAGACCATCGCCAAGCCCGGGGTAACCCTGGCGGAAGCCATTGAGAATATTGATATCGGCGGTCCCACCATGGTCCGTTCCGCAGCCAAGAACTACGAAAATGTGCTGGTCATCGTCAACCCGGAACGCTATCATGAGGTGCTGGAAGCCCTGCGCAAGGGTGAAGCCGGGCGGGAGCTGAGGATGGCCCTGGCCCGTGAGGCTTTTGCCCATACTGCATCTTACGATGCAGCTATCACGGCTTACCTCTCCGGGATAGGTGAGGGCGCGGAGCAATTTCCGCCGACCATGGATCTCTCGCTCAAACGGGTCCAGGTCCTGCGCTACGGAGAAAATCCCCACCAGCAGGCTGCCTTCTACCGCGACCCGGCCGTGACCGGGCCCTGCGTCGGCAATGCTGTTCAGCTTGCGGGCAAGGAACTGTCGTATAACAATATCCTGGATATCAACTCGGCTTTTGAGCTGGTAAGAGAATTTATAGAGCCGGCCGCGGTTATTGTCAAGCACAACAACCCCTGCGGCTGTGCTGTTTCGGCACAACTGACAGATGCTTACCTTAAGGCTCTGGAAGGTGACCCGGTGTCGGCGTTTGGGGGCATAATAGCGCTAAACCGGGTGGTGGACGCCCCCACCGCACAGGAGATGGCCAAACTATTCGTGGAAGCGATTATTGCGCCGGGGTACGAAGATCAAGCTCTTGAGATTCTGAAGAAGAAGGCGAACTTAAGGCTGCTTTCAACCGGCGACTTAACCATCCAAACCAACGACCGCCTGGATATGAGGAAGGTAAACGGCGGTCTCCTGGTGCAGGAATTCGACCGTGAGGTACTTAAGCTGCCTGAGTTGAAAGTAGTTACCAAAAGGACCCCGACGCAGAATGAAATGGACGAGCTCATTTTTGCCATGACCCTGGTCAAGCACGTCAAGTCCAACGCCATCGTGCTGACCAAGGAACGCCAGCTCATCGGTGTGGGAGCGGGCCAGATGAACCGGGTGGGTTCGGCCAAAATAGCCATCAACCAGGCCGGGGAAAAGGCTGCGGGGGCCGTATTGGGCTCGGACGCCTTCTTCCCCTTCAACGATACCGTGCTTGAAGCAGCCCGCGCCGGCATCACCGCCATCATTCAGCCGGGCGGCTCCATCCGTGACGAGGAGTCGATCAAAGCATGTGATGAGGCCGGTATGGCCATGGTGTTCACAGGCATGAGACACTTCAAACACTAGCAGGATGAATGATGTCGCAGGCCGTAGGGCGTAAGGCGTAAAAAGAATGGGCTGCAGGGTTAGTTTGTTACGTTGGTTGTTGTGTAAGATAAAGCAGCCGAAGGAAGCAGGGGGACGGTTCTTTTGCTTCCGAATTCGGAAGCAAAAGAACCGTCCCCCTGCTTCCCGTGTCAACCCCAAAGAAATGCTTAAACCTACGCCCTGCGCCCTACGGCCTGCGACTGCTTCCTAAACGGTTTAAAATTTTAGTATCTAACCGGCCTTTCGATGTTTATGTACGAATTGGGAGGGTAGTGTATGAGGGTTTTGGTTGTGGGTGGCGGCGGACGTGAACACGCCCTGGTGTGGAAGCTGAAGCAAAGCCCCCGCGTGACTAAAGTTTACTGTGCTCCGGGCAACGCAGGCATAGCCCGGGACGCTGACTGTATTCATATAAAAGCTGAGGATGTACAGGGGCTGTTGAATTTCGCTCTTAAAAACGAAATTGGCCTTACTGTGGTAGGACCGGAAGCGCCGCTCAACGCAGGTATTGTCGACCGGTTTGAGGCGGCAGGGCTGAAAATCTTCGGGCCCTCACAGGCAGCGGCTGAGATTGAGGGCAGCAAGGTGCTGTCCAAGGAGATTATGGCCAGGTACGGTATCCCCACGGCTTCTTACGCTGTTTTTACCGACCCCGCTGAAGCCGCTTCTTACATCAAACGAACCGGCGCTCCCTGTGTGGTCAAGGCTGACGGCCTGGCCGCCGGCAAGGGAGTAATCGTGGCCCTTGATGAGGAAAGCGCGCTCGATGCGGTGCGTTCGATTATGATGGACAAAGACTTTGGGGCGGCCGGGGAGCGTCTGGTCGTGGAGGAGCGCCTGTCAGGGGAAGAGGTCAGCATCCTGGCTTTCACTGATGGGGTCAGCGTAGTGCCCATGATTGCCTCGCAGGACCACAAGCGCGCCTATGACAACGACGAGGGGCCGAACACCGGCGGTATGGGAGCCTATGCCCCGGCTCCGGTTTATACTGCCGATGTGCACAGGAAAACCATGGAGGAAATATTAATTCCCATGGTCCAGGCTATGAACAATGAGGGCCGGACCTACCGCGGTGTTATCTACGCCGGGCTGATGGTTGATGAAAACGGACCGAAAGTACTGGAATTTAACGCGCGTTTTGGCGACCCGGAAGCGCAGCCGGTCCTGATGCTGTTGGAGACTGATCTGGTTGATATTATCGAGGCCATCCTGGAAAAGCGCCTGGGCCAAATCGAAATCAAGTGGAAGGAACAGGCCGCAGTGTGCGTAGTGTTGGCCTCGGGAGGCTATCCCGGTTCTTACGAAAAGGGAAAAGTCATCAAAGGTTTGGAAAACCCAGGCGGGGAAGTGCTCGTCTTCCACGCCGGCACCGCCGCGAAGGACGGGGACATTGTTACCGCCGGGGGGCGGGTGCTGGGTGTGACGGCAGCCGGTTCGGACATCCCTTCGGCTATCGAACGGGCTTACGCGGCAGTGGAAAAAATCCATTTCGACGGCATGCACTACCGGCATGACGTGGGGCGCAAGGCGCTGGAGCGTTTAAAATAGCGAGAGAGCTCTCATAGATAGCTGATGGAACCATGGTTTGGCGCATTTGCGCAACCGTTAATCATTATATACAAATGGCACTGCGGAACCCTAACATCCTCACAGGCTGCAACGCCTGCTGTTAGTTAACCAAAAGCGCCTTTTTTTGTCTTGATTTTTCCTCTTTAACGTATTAAAATATTAAAGAAACAGATTATCAGCCCAGGGGGTTGTAGCTGTGTACGCAGGAAGACTTAGAGATGAGCTTTTGGACAGGCTTTTTGAGGCAGTGCTGCTTTTACGAAACACGGATGAATGCTACCAATTTTTTGAAGACGTCTGTACTGTTGCAGAACTCAGGTCGTTGGCCCAGCGCCTGGAAGTCGCCAAAATGCTGCAGAATAACCATACTTACGGCGATATAGCCAGTCGTACCGGCGCCAGCACGGCCACTATCAGCAGAGTAAAGAGATCTCTCAACTACGGTGCGGACGGTTATAAACTGATTCTGGAAAGACTTGCCTCAACATCCGGCAAAGCTTCCCTGGATAGTCGGTTAGAAAAAGCGACTGTTGCGGAGCCAATAATGGATGATGAAAAATAATGAATCTGATGAAGCGCCGGTAGATGATGTAACCACTTTAAACCATTCGTTTGTTTTCTGGGAGTGAAGAAAATTGGAACCGTTGATTAAAATTTTTGAAGCTGATGAACCGGTTCTCGAAAAAATACTGCGCAGAAAAGCCCTTGACCAAAGTGCAACAGCGGCTGTGGTCGCGGAAGTCCTCTCAGCTGTGCGAGGTGACGGTGACGCTGCAGTGTGCGCGTTAACCGCCCGCTTTGGCGGGCCTGAACTGCGACCGGACCAGCTAAGGGTTAATGATGAAGAAATTAAGGCTGCGTACGGCCTGGTGGAGGAAAATTTTCTGAGTTCCCTCCGCCTGGCAATCAAAAACATTACCGCCTATCATCAAAAACAGCAGGCCAATTCCTGGTTCAAAACTGATGAAAATGGGGCTATTCTGGGACAGTTGGTCAGACCGTTGCGCCGGGTCGGGATTTACGTGCCGGGCGGCAAGGCGTCCTATCCTTCCTCGGTGCTGATGAACGCAATACCGGCCAAAGTTGCCGGTGTGCGGGAAATTGCCATGGTTTCGCCCCCCGCTTCCGACGGTTCAATGAACCCCTATACTCTTGTGGCGGCTGCCGAGGTGGGTATAAGCGAAATATACAAAGCCGGTGGCGCCCAGGCAGTGGCGGCCCTGGCTTACGGCACGGCATCCATTCCAAGAGTCGACAAGATCACAGGCCCCGGAAATATTTACGTTACATTGGCCAAACAGCAGGTCTACGGCCAGGTGGATATCGATATGCTGGCCGGACCCAGCGAGGTGCTGATCATTGCCGACGAAACGGCAGATCCGGGCTATGTCGCCGCAGACCTTTTGTCCCAGGCGGAACACGATGAAAGGGCCTCCGCCATATTGCTCACCCCCAGCCGCGAACTGGCGGGCAAAGTCCAGGAGCAGGTGGCCGGGCAGGCCGGCCGGCTCGGACGCTACGAAATCATCACGCATTCCCTTGCTGACTATGGGGCGATTGTAATCACGGGTGATATTGACCAGGCTTTTGACCTGGCCAACCAGGCTGCGCCGGAACACCTGGAGTTAATGCTGGCCGAACCCTTCCGCTGGCTTTTCAAGGTGGAAAATGCCGGCGCTGTATTTATGGGACATTACTCGCCTGAGCCGGTGGGGGATTACCTGGCCGGACCCAACCATATCCTGCCGACCGGCGGTACGGCAAGGTTCTACTCGCCACTGGGTGTCGATGCCTTTTTGAAAAGGACCAGCTTGATTGCTTATAATGAGCCTGCTCTGGAACAGGTAGGGGCCGACGTAATCAATCTCGCCGGTGTGGAAGGACTCTCCGCCCATGCCAACGCGGTAAGGATCAGGATGAAAAATTGTTCGAAAGAAAGAGGAGGTTTTAAACAGCTACAGAATACCAAATTGAGGGAAGATTAACAAAAACCGTTGATACGAACACCTGTTCTATGGTGGTATAGTAACAGGAGGTGGTAACGGTGTATGAATACTGAGCCAGTATAAGTGAAAGGAAAAAGGTTTCTTAGCAGTCACTTCCGATGACGCGTCGCAAAGACACGCTGTGAAAGTCGGGCGCGGAGGTTAGAACAACCAGGCGGTGGGTAACACCCCCTTCCGGGCAGGACGGATACCAGAAAGGTGACGGCGGCATAAGCCACCCGGAATGCAAGCGAAAGCTTGCAGCTAAGCAGTTGAATCCTGTGACACTGCCTCCCGTTAGTCGGCGGGAGAGAAAGTTAATCAATCTGGATTATCTTGTATAAATCAGATTTGTTTAGCTTTCAGAAACCAGGCTGTTCATAGAATGACTACTGTATTTAACGCGGCGTCACTGGTACGGGAAGAATTAAAAGGCCTGCTTCCCTATCAAGCGCCTTACTACCCGTCTGTGCTTAAACTTGACGCCAACGAAAACCCGTATCCATTTCCGCAAGCTGTGATGAAGGAGATTTACCGGGAAACGGCGTCGGCCGGTTTCAGCCGCTACCCCGATCCAATGGCCGTGGAATTGCGGGAGAGCCTGGCTGCTTACACCGGAGTAAACCCGGAAAACATTATGGTAGGCAATGGTTCAGATGAACTTATTCTGGACTTGATGCTGACTTTCGGTACCGGGGCGAAATTTGTCGTGGCCTCGCCTTCCTTTGTGATGTACGGGATACAGGGACAAATCGCCTCCTCGACCAGGCTGGACGTTCCCCGGCGAAGCGACTTCCGCCTTGATGTGGCGGCGATGCAAAAGGCCGCGGCTGAGCCGGAGGTGAAACTGGTTGTCATCTGCACACCGAACAACCCGACCGGGACCGCCACCCCGCGGCAGGAGATTGAGGCCATCCTGGCAAGCACCGGCGCGCTAGTGGTGGTTGACGAAGCCTACGGGGAATTTGGCGGGGAGTCCTGCATACCGCTCTTAAGCCGCTATCCGAATTTAATCATACTAAAGACTTTTTCCAAGGCCTTCGGCCTGGCCGGGCTGAGGGTAGGCTACCTCCTGGCCGGCGCTTCGATTATTAATGAGTTGTTGAGGGTGAAACAACCTTTCAATTTAAACGCTTTTTCCCAGATTGCCGCGCGGGTGGTCATGAAAAACCTCGATCCTTTCCGGGAAAGGATCGGGACCATCTTAAAGGAAAGAGACCGCCTGCATGCCGAGCTCTCGGCTGTCCCAGGTGTGGAGACCTTTCCTACTGAGGCCAACTTTATTTTATTCAGGACTGCCCTGCCGGCCGCCCAGGTTTACCAGGGGCTGCTTGAACGAGGTGTGCTGGTGCGCAATGTGGACAGCCCTAGCCTTCCCCGCTGTCTCAGGGTTTCAGTGGGTAAGCCGGAGGAGAACACAACATTCCTTGCCGGTATGCGGGAAATCCTGGCTGGATAAGGGGTGTAGGTGCGATTTCAATCGTACAACGGCGCTCGCGCCGGACTTGTGTGGCTAACGGGGATTCGCTCTGTGGGCTGAACAGCTGTACAGTTATTTTCAAGGAAGCAAAAGAACCGTCCCCCTGCTTCCTCCCCCTGCTTCCTTAAAAGAGGCTGTTAATAAGATAAAGAGGTGATACAAATGTCCGAACCACGCGAGAGTTTAGTCAACCGCAAAACGCTGGAAACGGAAGTCAACATTTCTTTCAGCCTGGACGGCGAAGGGGTTTACTTCGTCAATACGGGACAGCCGTTCTTTGACCACATGCTGGAGCTATTCTGCAAGCACTCCTCGTTTAACATGGAGTTGACCGCACGTGGCGACCTGGCGGTGGATGGTCACCATACCGTTGAGGACGTGGGACTCTGCCTGGGTTTGGCCATCAAGCGGGCTCTGGGTGAAAAACACGGCATAAAACGCTACGGCTATGCCATAATTCCCATGGATGAGGCGCTGGCCATGGTTGCCGTGGACCTTTCCGGGCGGGGTTTTCTGGCCTTTGACGCGCCCATGCCGGCGGCGCGGGTAGGAGAATTTGAAACCGAGCTGGTTCAGGAATTTTTCAGGGCTCTGGCCGTCAGCGGTGAATTCACACTGCATATCCGGCTTCTGGCGGGGACCAACACCCACCACATCATTGAGGCCATTTTTAAGGGCTTGGCCCGTGTTCTTAAGGACGCCACTACCTATGTCGGCGGGGGCATTCCCTCCACCAAGGGTGAACTTTAAGACGTATTGCCCTAAAGATCAAAAAGTGGGGTTAACCAGGGTATTGTGAAGTAAATGCCTGGCCGGGAATGGCGCCGGTACGATCGCCGTTTTTGATTGGTTACGGTCTTATATTTCCGTGTCCTCTACCGGGAAGAATTGCAGGGGGAAACATGATTGCTATTATTGATTACGGGATGGGAAACTTAAGGAGCGTCCAGAAGGGCTTTGAGAAAATGGGCGTTGAAGCTGTCGTGACCGGAAAACCGCAACAGGTGGTCCAGGCCGCCGGGGTGGTTTTACCCGGGGTGGGGGCCTTTGCCGACGCTATGACCAATTTGCGTTCGTCAGGAATGGACGAGGCCGTCCACCGGGCGGTTGAGGCCGGGAAACCTTTTCTGGGTATCTGTCTGGGGCAGCAGCTGCTCTTTGACGCCAGTGAGGAATGGGGCCTGACCAGGGGGCTGGGTATTTTCCGGGGCCGGGTCCGGCGCCTGCCGGACGGGTTGAAGGTACCCCACATGGGGTGGAACCAGGCCGAAATTCAACGGGCCGACCCGCTTCTGGAGGGTATTCCCCAAGCGTCTTCTTTCTACTTCGTGCACTCCTATTATGTTGATCCGGAGGAGCAAGCGGTTGTCTTGACCAGGACCGAATACGGGGTTCGCTTTGCTTCCATCGTCGGGAGGGAAAACGTTTACGGGATCCAGTTTCACCCCGAAAAAAGCAGCGGGATAGGCTTAAGGATCCTAGAAAATTTCGGGAGGATGGTTAAAAAATGTTGCTGATCCCAGCTATTGACCTGCGGGAAGGGAAGTGCGTCCGCCTGGTGGAGGGACGACTCGATAAGGAAACCGTTTATTCAGATGACCCGTCCGCTATGGCCGCCCTCTGGCAGGACCAGGGCGCCCGTATGCTGCACGTGGTGGACCTGGACGGCGCTTTTGCCGGCGCTCCCAAAAACCTTGACGTCTTAAAGGAGATACTGTCCGCTGTTGATATTCCCGTTCAGGTGGGCGGGGGCATTCGCAGCATGGAGACCATCGAGAGCCTTTTGGGCATGGGTGTAGCCAGGGTTATTCTGGGTACGGTAGCCATTGTGGACCCTGAACTGGTGTCAGAAGCCTGCGGCAGGTACGGCGAGGCCGTCCTGGTGGGTATCGACGGGCGCAACGGGCAGGTCGCCATTGAAGGCTGGGGGCTGACGGTTGAAAAAGGAACAGTTGAACTCGCCCTGGACATGAAAAATTTGGGTGTAAAGCGTGTGGTCTTTACCGACATCAGGCGGGACGGAAAGCTGCAGGGACCCAACCTCGAGGCGACCGGACAGTTGGCGAAAGAAACCGGCTTAAAGGTAGTTGCTTCCGGCGGTGTTTCCACCCTCAATGACCTGCGGGCAATTCGAGCTATGGAGAGCCTGGGTGTTGACGCAGTGATCATGGGCAAGGCCCTTTACTCCGGAGCCATAGACCTGAGGGAAGCTCTGGCTGTGGCGGAAGGAAAGGAAGTAGGGTAGGGCTATGCTTCTCAAAAGGATCATCCCCTGCCTTGATGTCACCGGCGGCAGGGTGGTTAAAGGAACCAATTTCATAAACTTGCGGGATGCCGGGGATCCCGTCGAGCTTGCCGCTTTTTACGACCGGGAAGGCGCCGACGAGTTGATTTTCCTTGATATCACCGCTTCCTCCGATGGTCGCAAGACTACCCTGGATATGGTTTACCGCACCGCCGGAGAGGTCTTTATTCCTTTTACCGTCGGCGGCGGGATCAGCACCCTGGAGGATATCCGGGCCATGCTCAGTGCCGGGGCCGATAAGGTATCGATGAATACGGCCGCGGTTAAGAAGCCGGAATTGGTGGCCGAAGCCGCAGCACGGTTTGGCAGCCAGTGCATCGTGGTGGCTATCGACGCGCGGCAGTGCGGGCCGGAAAGCTGGGAAGTATACATACATGGCGGTCGCACGCCCACCGGTATTGACGCCGTGGCCTGGGCGCGGCGGGTGGAAAAACTGGGCGCGGGGGAAATTATGCTCACCAGCATGGACCGGGACGGGACCAAGGACGGTTATGACCTGCCCCTGACCAGGACCATTGTCAGGGCGTTGAATATCCCGGTAATTGCCTCCGGCGGAGTGGGTAATCTCGAGCATGTGGCCGCGGGGGTGACTGAAGGAGAAGCCGACGCCGCCCTGGCCGCTTCAATTTTCCACTTTGGCGAGTACTCCATCCGGGAAACCAAGCAATACCTGCACTCCCAAGGCATCCCCGTGCGTATTTAGACGTGGGACGTGGGAAATGAGAACGTGAGGAATGCAGGTGCGAATTCATTCGCACAAATGTAACATTGACCTCAACAAGTGCGGCGCAAACGCGCCGTTGTGCGATTGAAATGGCGCCTATTCTATTGCAATGGAGGAATGAAACAGCTACAGAATAACTGAATAAATTGAGATAAGAATAACAAAAACCGTTGATGCAAACACCTGTTCTGTAGTAGTATAGTAACAGGAGGTGGTAACGGTGTATGAATACTGAGTCAATATAAGTGAAAGAGAGAAGGTTTCTTAGCAGTCACTTCCGATGATGCGTCGCAAAGACACGCTGTGAAAGTCGGGCGCAGAGGTTAGAACAACTAGGCGGTGGGTAACACCCCCTTCCGGGCAGAACGGATACCAGAAAGGTGACGGCGGCATAAGCCACCCGGAATGCAAGCGAAAGCTTGCAGCTCAGCAGTTGAATCCTGTTACGCTGCCTCCCGTTAGTCGGCGGGAGAGAAATCTAAATATTTCTGGATTATCTTGCATAAATCAGATATGTTTAGCTTTCAGAAACCAGGAAGATCGATTGTCATTCGACGTAAGCAGCTTAAAATATGATCAGGCGGGACTGATTCCCGCCATAGTCCAGGACGCGGCCAGCGGCGTGGTCTTAATGATGGCCTATATGAACCGTGAAGCGGTTGCAAAGACCCTGGCCACCGGTGAGACCTGGTTCTGGAGCCGCAGCCGGCAGGAGTTCTGGCACAAGGGGGAGACCTCGGGCAACGTCCAGAAGGTGCGGGAAATTTTGTACGACTGCGATCGGGATTCTCTTGTGGTGAAAGTGGAGCAAAAGGGCGCCGCCTGCCACGAGGGCTATTTCACCTGTTTTCACTACCGGGTGGAGCAGGACGGTAATGTAACAGTAGTCGGAGAGAAAATGTTCGACCCGGACCAGGTTTACGGCAGAAAACAGCGGGGTTAGAAAAAGGAAGCAAGGGAAGAAGCAAGGGGACGGTTCTTTTGCTTCCCTTAAAATACTGTATAGCTGTTCAGCCCGCAGAGCGAATCTCAAAAAAGGTGCGAGTTCATTCGTACAAATGCAACACAGCCACACAAGTCCGGCGCCGGCGCGCCGTGTGCGATTGAAATCGCAGTCACATCACCTGGTGTTTTGATCATACGTGGCGCCGCCGGCGGCATGGGCAACTGCCCTGCGGATGCGATTTCATCCCAATCAAACCTGACTGCTTAAAATATTTCGCTGTAACTCCCCAAAAAAATAAATTTACTCAGACTGTTTTCCAGCTCACAGAGCAAATTCACTGTTTCGGTCAAGTAAATGGAAGCGTCGAAATCGAAGTAGAACATGAACTCAAAATCTTTTCCGATAACCGGACGGCTTTCAAGCTTGGTCAGATTGAGCCCGAGCGATGAAAATTTTGAAAGCAGTGTGCAAAGCGATCCCGGCTTATGGGGGAGCGATAGCAAGATGCTGATTTTGTTTGCTCCGGGATAGATTTTCATATCTTTGGAGATACAGATAAAACGGGTATAGTTGTTATCCCGGTTTTGGACGTTGTTTGTCAAAATGTCAAGGTCATAAAGCTCTGCACAGGTTTCAGATGATATCGCAGCAAGATCGGAACGGCTTGACTCAGCGACGTATTTTGCTGCGGCGGCCGTGTTGCTGAACAATGTAACCTTGATTTGCGGGTTGGCTTTCAAGAATTCGCTGCATTGGCCGATGGCCTGTTCATGCGAAACAATTTCTTTAATATCATCGAAAACTACGCTTTTTTTGGCGAGCAAGGCGTGATTAATTCTCAGCCTAATACTGCGGACAATATGAAATTTATGTTTCTCCATCAAGTCATATACGGCGATCACCGTACCTGCCAAACTATTTTCAACCGGTAATAAACCGTACTCGCACATCCCTTTTTCTACTGCCTGGAAAACAGATTCAAAATCATTAAAAAACATCAGAGTCGGTAGTGAGAAAAGTTTTTCGCAGGCTTGTTGGGAATAGGAACCTTCTGTCCCCTGGCAGGCGACATTTGCTTTTGAAGGAAATTGCCTGGCCAGTTCGCAGGTCGCTGCTTTAATGTCCTGCGCCAGCTGAGAGTTGTGCGACAAAAGCTGATTTTGGTAGCTTTTGCTCAGGTCGAACAGGGTATTAAACAGCCTCTTTGCATATGTTTCCATTTTCTCTCCGGAAATTTCTGCAACGCGGTTTAAAACCTCGCGTTCCCGCTCATTGTCTAAAACAGGAAAATTGTTTTGTATTTTATACTTTGAAATCCTGGCGATTGCATCCATCCGTTTGGTAAACAACTGAACCAACTCTAAATCAATTTGACTGAGTTCTTCTCTCAATTCTTTGATATCCATTTTTTGGCCTCCCAACACGTTTTAAATCACTATTATAGCCTCAACACAGGGAACCGCACGTGGCGCGATACAAGGGTCGTGTCGCCCCTTGATGGAAATCGTATCAAATGACATCTGCAATTCCTCCAAGCCTTTTGAAGTGATCAAAAAATTGTGGATAGGATTTATCTACCGCCTCCGCCCCCTCAATGATCAGCTCGCTTTCGCAAAGCGCTGCAGCGATCGCCATTGACATCACGATGCGATGGTCTCCAAATCCCTGCACAACTCCGCCGCGTAAAGGTTTGCCCCCGCGGATGAGCAGCGCGTCCTCCCTCTCGGTAACATCGGCGCCCACCTGTGACAGGCTTTGCGCAATTGCCGCAAGTCGATCGCTTTCTTTGATCCGCAGGCGTTTGGCGTTGTAGATGACTGTTGTTCCGGCTGCCGCTGTCGCCACCACTGCCATAACAGGGATTAAATCGGGGATTTCGGCCGCGTCAATACGCAGAGCCTTGAGTGGTTTTCCGGTTGCGTAAGCGGTATCTTTAAAAAAAGACACATTGGCGTCAAAACCGCGCAGCAGGTTGATGATCTCTTTATCCCCTTGCCATGAGTCTTGCGCAAGGCCGCCGCATAGGATCTCATTGCCTTGCAAGCAACCTGCGCAAATCCAGAATGCCGCGTTGGACCAATCCCCCTCGACACTAAGATGTTGAGGCGAGCGGTATTTTTGTCCGCCTTTGATTTGATAGCCGTGCGCATGCTCTTCGATGGCGATGCTGAATTTCTTGAGAGTCGCGATGGTCATTTGGACATACCCTTTTGATTCCAACTGCGATGCGAGAACAATGCGGCTGTCTTTTTCCAACAGCGGCAAAGCCAACAGCAGTCCGGTGATAAACTGTGAGCTTACATCGCCGGGCAGGGTATAACGCCCTCCTGTCAATCTGCCGCGAACAGTCAGCGGCAGCCCTGCCCTGTCAAAATGGCAGCCGTGGTTTTCCAGTTGCTCCACCAGCGGTTGGAGCGGGCGCTGCGGCAGTCTGCCCTGTCCCGAGAAAGTTGCCGGGACGCCCAGCGCCGCCGCGACAGGGAGCAGAAAACGCAGTGTCGCGCCGCTTTCGCCGCAATCAAGGCTGGCAAAATCACCAGTATTGCCCCAAACGGGCGAGATATTTAAAAACCCCGGCGCATCGTGATCTATCTTCGCTCCAAGCGACCTCACACATTCCATTGTGGCCTGGATATCCCGGGAGGAGGAGCCAAGCCGGACAACCGTGGGCTGATCTGCCAGAGCAGCTGCAATCAAAATGCGATGGGCGTCTGATTTTGAGGGGATTGCTTCAACCCTGCCCCGCAAAGCCGACGGCGTGATGCGAATGTTCATTTTACGGCTCCTTTCCCATACCCTGCCGGATGAAATCAGGCAGGGCAGACACCGGCATTTTATAGAGAACACATTGACCGATTTTTTGGGGAATGACAAGGGTAATGCTGTCCTGGCGACGTTTTTTATCACGCAAAGCAACCCCGGCCAGCTGCTCGGCGGTAAAAGGAGAGGAAACAGGCAGATGGTTGGCTGCCAGGCAGGCTTTAATGAGCCCGGAACAGTCTGTTTCGGAAAGCCCCAGCCGCCAGGCCGCAGCGCTGATAAGCGCCATGCCGATGGCTACGGCATAGCCGTGCGTGATTGAATAGCCGCTGCAATGCTCAACGGCGTGTCCTATGGTGTGTCCGAAATTGAGCAGTTGGCGATCCCCGTTATCGAATTCGTCCCGCATGACCAGATCACGCTTAATGCTGATACATTGTTCAATACTGTCTTCCAGGTCACAATGCGCATTTCCGCCCGCCAGTTTGTCAAACAGCTTTGGGGACGCTATCACGCCGTATTTTATGGCTTCAGCTACGCCTTCGGCGAAAACGGTCTCCGGTAATGTGGAAAAGGTTGCGGGGTCGCAGAGCACGAAGCTGGGTTGGTAAAAAGTGCCCGCGAGATTTTTGCCTGCGGCGAGATTGATTGCCGTTTTACCGCCAACCGAGGCGTCAATTGCCGCCAAAAAGGTGGTTGGAATTTGCACCAGACGAATCCCGCGCAGGTAAACGGAAGCAGCAAAACCGGCCACATCTCCGGTCACCCCGCCCCCCAAAGCCACGACAAGATCGGTCTTGGTCAGCTGCCGCTGCGCGAAAAATTCAAGAATTTGACCGAAAACAGCAAGATTTTTCGAGCTTTCTCCGTTATGTAATACAAATTTCACGACATTAAAACCTGCCTGCCGCAAAGATTCGCAGAGCGCTTCCGCGTATAGTGAATCGACAATACTGTCGGTCACAATCGCAGCCGTGCAGGCGGGGACTCTTTTTAATATTTCCTTTCCTGCCTTATGCAGGCTTTTGTTTTCGATAAGAATGTCATAACTCCTGGATGCGTTAACGGTCACTGTTTTCATGGAAGCTCCCCATCCCGTATGAATAGTCGATAGACTCTTTCATTATTCTTCCGTCCTGCAGCAGTTTTTCAACGCTACCCCGGTTGCCGGATTTTAAAGCGTCGCTATACTCGACAAGCCGTTCGATCAAACCGTCAAGCTCGCCTATAAGATTTTCTTTATTCTCAAAGAAAAGCTCGGTCCACATTTTTTCGTGCAGCTTTGCCACTCTGGTCATATCCTGGTAGCTGCCTGCCGAAAAACCTTTGTGCTTATGCGCCAGGCTGCTTTTGACATAGGCGCTGGAAACCACATGCGCCAATTGGGAGGTGTATGCGATCATCTGGTCATGCTCTGCGGGAGAGCAAAGGGTGATGTTTGAGAATCCCAGGCTCAGCCAAAATTTTTTCATGGCTTCAATGAGCCCCAGAGGCGTTGCGCTGAAGTAAGGAGTCATAATCATGGAGGCATTATGAAACAGGCGCGTGCAAGAGTGTTTAAATCCGGAAAATTCCTTGCCGGCCATTGGGTGGCAACCGATAAAGACAAAATCATTTTTAGCTGCGGGATCCTGCAGGGCGTCACAAACCATTTGCTTAACCCCGCAGCAGTCACATACGACACTTCCCTTTTTAAAGCTGCCGGCGTGCGCTTGTATGTAATTGATTGTGTCATTTGGATAAAGCGCCACAATAACCATGTCGCATTGCGGCAGGAGCTCGTCGCTCAACACCTCGTCTATTGCCTCCATTAGTTTCGCCAGGCAAATCACCGATTCCTGGATATCTGTGCCAAACACTTTGTGATCCGTGTTTTGTTTGATTGATTTGGCTATTGATCCGCCAATCAATCCAAGACCGACAATCCCGATATTCATTGTTCACTCTCCTCATCAAAAGCAGACTTTTCACTGCGCAAAAGGTAAAACATTGCGGACTTCATTGGCCAAATGAGCAAAAGCATCCGGTGTCAGCGATTGCGCTCCGTCGCAAAGGGCTTTGCTTGGGTCATTGTGGACTTCAATCATAAGTCCGTTCGCTCCCACAACGGTTGAAGCAAGCGCCAGCGGCTTTACCAGTGCGGAGATACCCGCCGCATGACTCGGATCGACAATGATGGGCAGGTGTGTTTTACTGCGCAGCACAGGTATCGCTGAAATATCAAGGGTGTTTCTTGTCGCGGTTTCAAAGGTGCGGATGCCTCTTTCACACAGAATTACATTTTCATTTCCGCCGGCCATGATATATTCCGCGCTCATCAGCAGTTCTTCCAGCGTGTTTGCCAGGCCGCGCTTTAAAAGGATTGGTTTTTTAATCATGCCGAGTTCTTTAAGCAGTTCAAAGTTTTGCATGTTTCTGGCGCCGACCTGAATCACATCTACCTTTTCAAAAAGCGGCAGGTGTGAAATATTCATGATTTCCGTCACAATGGGCAGCCCGGTCATCTCTTTTGCTTCGAGCAGCAGTTCAATTCCCTCGGCGTGCATACCTTGGAAAGAGTAAGGTGAGGTGCGAGGCTTAAAAGCGCCGCCGCGCAGCATAGATGCTCCGGATGCTTTAACGCTTTGCGCAACAGAACAAATTTGTTCACGCGACTCTACTGAGCACGGGCCTGCAATGATTTGAAAATTATCTCCGCCGATTTTGACACCGTTGACATCAACCACAGTATCATCGGTGTGAAACTTGCGGTTTGCTTTTTTATACGGCTCCAGAATCCTTTTAACATCCTCAACGATTTCCAGCGATTTGATCAGACCAATATCAACGACACTGGTATCACCAATCAAGCCGATGATCGTCTGGTGTTTTCCAACTGAACAATGCGTGCTGATGCCCAGGCTTTTTAGCCAGGCAACAAGAGGTTCCAGCTGCTTTTGGACCGGTTTGTTGTTCTTCAGTATGACAATCATGTTTTTTCTCTCCTTAATTTCTTAATAAAAAAGGGTCCAGCGTGAATTTGCATTTCACTGCTGAACCCTTTGGTATCAATTTAGACACTGTGCTTCGTTCTAAATCAAATATCGATACCTGCTTGCAGTGAAACTCAAATTAACCTTACCCCAAAAAGAAGTAAAGTAAAAATAAAAGTATTCCGCTGCAAACAATAGCTTTGTCATTTTCAGCACTCCTCGAATATTGTGTTTGATAGTAGCATAATGAAGCGCGTTTGTCAACAGAAAAGTATTTGGAAAAAAATGTTTTTCAGCTTTCTCTCCGAAGATCCCACCCGGTAAAACCATCTGACAGGGGAGGCTTTCGACGCGGCTGTTGAGGTGGTTATACGGGCGGTTTCTGCTTGGGACTTTTTCCTGGCGTTGCCGGACATGAAGGATTTGCACATCTTTATTAGAATCTTTATTATTATATAGAGATTACATTAAAAGATTAAGCGGAGGAATGAATGGATTTATTATCCCAGCTGAACCCTGACCAGAGAGAGGCCGTGGTTTACGGCGACGGCCCGCTTTTGGTGCTGGCCGGGGCAGGCAGCGGCAAGACCAAAGTATTGACCAGCCGGGTAGCCTACCTTCTACAGGAGATGAGGGTATCTCCCCGCCAGATTTTAGCTATCACCTTTACCAACAAGGCAGCCCAGGAGATGAAGGGCCGCGTTGCGGAACTCGCGCCGGAGGCGGCCCGCGACCTCTGGATTTGCACCTTTCATGCCGCCTGCCTGCGCATCTTAAGGCGGCAGGTCGAATTTTACGGGCGTGACCGCAATTTTGTGATCTACGACACCGATGACCAGCTGACCCTGGTAAAGGAATGCATGAAAGATCTGGCCCTGGATGATAAAAAGTTCCCGCCCAGAGCGGTAGCCGCAGTGATATCCCAGGCCAAGAACCAGCTATACAGCCCGGTCGACTTCGAGCAGCGCGCCTATGATATCTTAAGCCGTAACGCTGCGAGTGTTTATCATCGCTACCAGGAAAAAATACGCCAGAACAACGCTGTTGATTTCGACGACCTGATATTTCTGACCGTACGGCTTTTTAGAGACTATCCGCAAGTCCTTTCCTACTATCAGGAACGGTTCCGCCACATCCTGGTGGATGAATACCAGGATACCAACCATGCCCAATATGTCCTGGTCAACTTACTGGCTAAAACCAGCCGTAATTTGTTCGTGGTGGGCGACCCCGACCAGGGGATTTACAGCTGGCGGGGAGCTGATATTAAAAACATCATGAGTTTTGAGCGTGACTACCCCGAGGCAAAGGTAATCAAGCTGGAGCAAAATTACCGTTCTACCTCCGCCATCCTGGATGCGGCCAACCACCTGATCCGGAACAACTCCAACCGCAAGGAAAAACGGCTCTGGACTGCAGCCGGGCCGGGGGCCCCCCTGGTAAACTATTTTGGGGAACACGAACATGCCGAGGCTGATTTTGTGGTCAGCCGCATCATACGTTTAAAGGAACTTGAAAACCGTAAATACGGGGACTTTGCCGTCTTCTACCGTACCCATGCCCAGTCGCGTGTATTTGAAGATATCCTCGTCAGGGCGGGTATACCATATATCATCATCGGCGGTCAGAAATTCTACGAGCGCAAGGAAATTAAGGACATCCTGGCCTACCTGAGGCTAATCCTCAATCAGTTCGACGCGATAAGCCTGGCTAGAGTTGTCAATGTGCCCAGGCGCGGCATCGGGCAGGCTTCCTTAAGCAAAATAATAGCATTTGCCGGGGAAAAGGGTATCAGTCCGGTTGAGGCTATGGCCGGCGCGGCAGGAGTAGCCGGCCTGACAGTCAAAGCCCGGGCTGCCGGCGCCGCCTTGGGAGAGTTCATCCAGCGGCTGGCGGAGGAATCGATAAACTTAACGGTTACCGAACTGGCCCGGACCGTCATGGAAGAGACCGGTTACCGCCAGGAGCTCGTGGCCGAAGACACGGTGGAGTCCCGCACCAGGTTGGAATACCTGGATGAATTCCTCTCCGCCACCGGAGAGTTTGACCGGCTGGCTGAGGAAAAGGATTTGAGAAGTTTCCTGGAAAACATAGCCCTGGTCACGGACATGGATAATTTGGACGAGGAAATAGACCGCGTTTCTTTGATGACGCTGCACAGCGCCAAAGGCCTGGAGTTCCCTGTGGTATTCGTGACCGGTCTGGAGGAAGGAGTGTTTCCCCACAGCCGTTCGCTCCTGGATCCCGGTGAAATGGAGGAAGAGCGCAGGCTTTGCTATGTGGGTCTAACCAGAGCCAGGGAAAGGCTTTATCTTACCCACTGCTGGAAGCGGACTTTGTACGGGGCGGAGCGGTATAACAAGCCTTCCCGCTTTCTGGAAGAGATCCCTCCTCACCTTATGGAGGGTGACGATGCTCTGTCCGGACCCGGGAAAAGTAAATCCTCCAGGCCGGCGCCAGTAAGGGATTTCCGCGAAAGAAGTCCCCAGGCGCTGGAAGCGTTCGTGCTGGGGGACAAAGTGAAGCACAGCAAGTGGGGCGTCGGTGTTATTGTCGGGATCCAGGGGGAGGGCGTGAATGCCGAGTTTAAAGTAGCCTTCCCGGACCAGGGTATCAAGCTGTTGCTGGCCAAGTACGCCCCGCTTGAGCGGGCCAACTAGGGCAACAGTAAAAGAACGGGGCTGCCAGGTGAACGCAGCCTGGCACAAAACCTGCCGGATGCGTACGAACAACACATTCGGAGTTACGGTAACCTTGGGGGGGAGGTATCTGTAGCAGAGTGGGAAAAATACCAGGTGTTATTTTTGGCATACTAACAATTTGCGGCGTGATCTTTGTCCTTGCTGCAGACGGACGGGCGAATGCGGGGTATGCAGTAATTCCCATGATTTTTTACCTGGCGTTTGTTACCTTGGCCCGAAACAAGCGAAAAGACAATTAAGCCTTATGGCTCAGCGTATTAAAAAGATCCTTGGCTGATAACTACGAACAGCTTATTGCGTTTCTGGTAATACTTATATATATTACCTAAAGTTAAGCAACCTTTGGAGGCAGTATGGAGCGACTCCTGGCTGTCGCTGTGTTGACGGCGATTATTCACCTGATAAATACACTGATTTATGCGGTTCGCATCTCGGGAGTACGTACCCAGCGGTTGGCCACCGCTTTTTCCCTTTTCAACGTAATCTTTCTGCTGGCCAGCACCGCCAACAGCATTCAGGGCTTTTTATTGGCGTCCATAGTGGAAAAAGCAATCAAGACCGCCCAAACACAAGCAGGTATCTCTGTCCTTGAACAGCTGGTACATCACCCTGCCTATCAGGTCCAACTATCCGTTATTGATCACAATATCCGCCTGGTCATCGCGGCCGCGACTCTGGGTACATTAATCGGAGCGGCCTTGATTCCGGCATTCGTGAATATTTTTACCAGGGCTATCTATCTTTTTGAGGAAACAGGTTCGGTGCCGAGGATGCTGGGGATGGTCATCTTTTCTCCCCGCCGGGTCTTTGGACTGGCCGGGGAGATGCGCCTGCCCGGGAAAAAAACTTTTAAGCTGGCGGCCGTCAGGCGCCTGGCCATTCCCAAAATGTTTCTGATCCTTAATTTCTTTGTAACCGGTATATACACTACCGGGGTCCTCTCCGCGCTCTTTGCCGGAGCGCTTTTCCCTGATTTCCGGGCAGCAGCCGCAACGCTTTCGGCAGTCGTGAACGGTCTTGCCACTATCCTGTCGGCAACGGTGGTGGACCCCACCGCGGCGGCTATCACCGACCAGGCCTTACGTGGGGAGCGCAGCGAGGACGACGTCAAGCAAATGGCTCTCTACCTGTCCATCACCAGGCTTTTGGGCACCGGTTTCGCCCAGCTGATCTTTGTCCCGTCCGCCTACTTCATCAAATATATGGCGTCATTGCTGGCGTAAACAGGACAATGCGCCCGGAAATAAGGGCGCACTCCATAATGAAGTTACCAAATCCCTGATAAGGGGCGCTATTATATTGCCTTGTAATCTTTTTCGATTTCAATAACTTGATTGTTCTATGCAGGTAAGAGTATAAACTGTTTAATATTTATTCATATCTGCATTTCTCACGTCCCACGTCCCAAACAACAGGAGGTGTCAGGCAGATGACGCAGTCTCTCGAGCAGGCCCGGGAGAGGGCGGAGGCTCTGCGCAGCGAACTTGAAGCGCATAACTACCGTTATTATGTATTGGACGAGCCCACCATTACCGACTTCGAATACGATCAGATGATACGGGAACTTGAGGAACTGGAAAAACAGTATCCGTCTCTGGCTACACCCTATTCGCCCACGCAGCGTGTCGGGGGGCGCCCGAAGGAAGGATTTTCAACTGTCCGCCACTTGACCCAGATGCTCAGCCTGGCCAATGCCTTCAACGGAGGCGAGTTGCAGGATTTCGACCGCCGGGTCAGGCAGACCTTACCTGGCGAAACAGTGGAATATGTGGTGGAGCAAAAAATTGACGGGCTGGCCGTCTCTCTCTATTACGAAAACGGGGTTTTTGTGCGGGGAGCCACGCGCGGAGATGGAGAAACCGGTGAGGATATCACGGAGAACTTGAAGACCATCCGCAGCGTGCCCCTGCGCCTGCGCCGGCCGCTCCCGGCCCTGGAGGTCAGGGGCGAAGCTTATATGCCCAAAGAAGCTTTTGCCCGGCTCAACGAAGCCAGGGACGAAACCGGTGAGCCTCTTTTCGCCAACCCCCGTAACGCTGCGGCGGGCACGCTGCGGCAGCTTGACCCGAAAATAACCGCTTCACGCCATCTGGCCCTGTTTGCCTATGAGATTGGCTACAACAGCGATCTTGACCTGCAAGAGCATGTCAAGACGCTTGAATTGCTGCAGGAGCTGGGTTTTAAGGTTGCCCAGGGGTATCAAGTCTTCAGCGCCATTGATGAAGTTGTGGAGTACTGCCAGACGTGGCATAACAAACGCTTTAACCTCACTTACGCAGTGGACGGGATGGTGCTCAAGGTCAACTCCCTGTCCCAACGGCAAATGCTTGGGGCAACAATGAAAAGCCCGCGCTGGGCTATTGCCTATAAGTTTCCTCCGGAACAGGCCGTCAGTGTCGTTAAGAATATTTTTGTACGGGTCGGGCGCACAGGAGTGCTCACCCCCGGCGCTGAACTCGAACCTGTAAAGCTTGCCGGCACTACCGTGACCAGAGCTACCCTGCATAACGAGGATATTATCAAAGAAAAGGATATCCGGGTCGGCGATCACGTGTTGGTGCAAAAAGCGGGGGACATTATCCCTGAAGTGCTTGCCGTGCTAACGCAGGAAAGGACGGGGCAGGAAACGCCCTGGAGCATGCCCGCCCAGTGCCCTTCCTGCGGCTCCCAGGTAGAACGGGCGCAAGGGGAGTCGGCTGTCCGTTGCCCCAACATGGCCTGTCCGGCCAAGCTATGGGAGGAACTGATCCACTTTGTCTCCCGCAACGCCATGGATATTGCCGGGTTGGGACCCGCGGTTACCGGCCAACTGCTGGCTGCCGGACTGGTGCATGACCCGGCCGACCTGTATGCCCTCCGCTATGATGATCTGGTGAAAATTGAACGTATGGGATCTAAATCCGCCCAAAACCTCCTGGAGGCTATCGACGCCAGCAGGGCCAATCCTCTGTCCAGGCTTATTTTTGCCCTGGGCATCCGCCATGTGGGCGAACGAGCCGCTAAAATCCTGGCCGAACGTTATGAGTCGCTGCAGGCGCTGATGGAAGCGCGGCAGGAGGAACTTACGGAGATTCCTGAAATCGGGCCGAAAATCGCCGCCAGCATCGTCTCTTTCTTTGAGAGCGTTCAGAACCGTCAGGTGGTTGACAAGCTGATCCAGGCCGGGGTTAACACAGCTTCCGAGAAAGATGACCAGGCCGGAGAAAAACCGCTGGCCGGAAAGGTCTTTGTAATCACGGGGACCCTGGAGGATTTCACCCGGCAGGCAGCCGGGGAACTGATCGAAAAGCTGGGAGGAAAAGTTACCTCCAGCGTCAGCCGCAGCACCGACTACGTGGTGGTAGGAGAAAAACCGGGTTCAAAATATGACAAGGCGGTTGCGCTGGGCGTGACCATACTGAGTGAAGAGGAATTCAAAGAGCTAACTGCCGGAGATTGACCAATACTGCCGGGGCGGGCAATATCCCGCCCATTATTAATATTTTTTTAATCAGATAGTCCTTGATGCTTTTATTGATGAATAAAATTCTATAGTTTGTGTACTGGTTATGAAAATTTGGAAATTTGATTGCGCTAATTCCGGAGCCTTTTATTTGAAATCTGATTAAGGATATGAAAATATGAAGCAATTCTTGTTTTCAAAATTAAAAAAAATTATCTTTCGAGATTCAAAGGCTAGCGGTTACTTGGATAAGATTCAAGAATTAGAAAATCAAATTGAACAAATTAAATTACAAATAAATGATAGAAAGATTGTAAAAATAAATAAAGTTGTTGTTGAAAAAATTGTTTGTGAAAAGATTGAAACTAATTACAAAATTGATTCTGTCGCAGTGGAAAATCTTACGGGAACAATGAATATTGGAACCATATATCCTAGCTCGAAGCTGAAATGGAGTCTTGATAAGAAGGAAAATTCCTTGGGACATACAGAACCTGAAAAACCACCAAGGATTAATATGGTTTATGAATAAAGGTATTGTTATCACCTTTTGACTTTTTAACAATATAATATAATATGAAATTTGCTGATAGTATTAAGGTGATATGAGGTGCAATTCAATGATTAAAGGGTTGGTTCGATGGCACAAATAGTAATAGGTAGTTTAAAAATAAATTGCATTAATTCAGGTGCGGTATTAAATATTGGAGACATTATTTTTAGTTTGCCTTCCAACAAAATTAGGTTGTCGGCAAGCGGCAATTCTTTTTGCTCTGGAGACGGTGTAACTGCAATAGTCCAAAAAGAGCAGCAAAGTCTTGATAGAGTTAAAAAAACTTTATTATCAAAAAAATAATATATACTACCATTATATCACAGATAACATTACTTTGTATCAAGACGTATTTTAAAGAGCAGCTTAATTGCTTTTGAGGCCTAATCCACTAGATCGTCATCGAATAAATTACTAGCCGGACTAGCTAGCGAAATAGTTGGTTCATTATTGCCGATATTTATCATAAGACAAGCATCACCGGTATTAAAAGCATTATCGTCAGCATTTTGGTTTATGGGAACTTTGTCGCGCGTTATGATAAGAGTTCCTAAATTAATTTTGCCTCCATATTGAATTACCAATTTAAAAGGACTTATTAAGAGGGGCATTGTTAACCTCCAGGTGATTTCCTGCCTCTGCAAAAGCAATCTGGTTCACTATGGGATTATCGGTGGCAGTCCTTTATTGCAAAATAAATATATATTGCATTTTATGTGTAAGAAGGAGATTTTGTTACGTAAAGTATCCGCAAGACCTGATGCGGGAGTTGAGAGCCTGGAAAACCGGTATCCGTCTCTGGTTACGCCCTTATTCGCCCACCCGGCGCGTCGGGGTCGCCCCAGGGAGGGCTTTTCCACTGTCCGCCACTTGGCCCGGACGTAAGAAGAACGCCGGGGTTTGTATAAATTATTAATACACGGCGGTGATGCAGTTGGGATAATTTATTATTTTTGGTCTTTTATTAAGCCTGTCATTAAAAGAGCTAACGGTAATATATCGCTCTTGATCAGAGGCATAGGGTTTGAAGGCAGAAGTGAAAAAGATTTACTTAGCCAGGTTGAGAGTTATTGTAATTATTTAAGAGAAAAATTGCGTAATGATGTTCAAAATGCGGCCATTATGCAAAACGCAGGGAATATTCATGGCAAATGGAATTTAGGAATATCAAATATGAATACCACTAGAAAAAACCTGGAAGCCCTTGAGACGTTTTATGATAAAGGTAGCTTTGATTAGCCTTGGGGAAGAGGTTGAGCCGGGTAATTTTGCTTTATTAAAAATCTGGCGGGAATGTCAAAGAGAGTCGCTGGCAGCAGCCCGGTTATATTTAAAATTATTCAGCATTGCCAGGACTTTGAAATATATGTTGGGTAATGGTATAATATTGTAGGTTTTTGTGTGATTATCTTGATAACAGCGGGATCCTGTCCGTATCCCGACAAATAGAGAGTAGGTGATATTTTGATCACGAAAGAGGACGTCGACCATGTTGCTCTCCTGGGCCGTCTGGAATTGACCGAGGAAGAAAGGGAGATGTACACCAGGCAGCTTAACGATATCCTGGGACATTTCCAGGCACTGGAACGCCTTAACACCGAAGATGTCCAGCCCACTGCCCACGTTTTACCGCTTAAAAATGTTTACCGTGAGGACTGGGTGGGGCAGCACCTTTCCCGTGAAGAGGTCCTGGCCAACGGCCCCGACGTAGAGGAAAACTGCTTCAAGGTTCCTAAAATTGTATAGACGATTGGTTTATTGATAACCCATCATCAGGGAGGCGATTTGCGTTGCAGCTTTTCCGGCTGACGGCCCATGAACTGCACGATCTTCTAGTAAAAAAGGAAATATCGGCGGAGGAATTAAACCTTGCCGTTTTTACCCGGGTTGAAGCGGTGGATGACAGGGTTAAGGCCTACGTTACCATGACCAAAGAGAGGGCCCTTGAGCAGGCCCGCTCGGTGGACAGGCAGATTAAAAACGGAGATAAAATCTCACCGCTGGCCGGGATCCCGGTAGCGATTAAGGACAACATGTGCATAGACGGGGTCCGGACCACGGCCTGCTCAAAAATACTGGCTAATTTCGTCCCTCCTTACAGCGCCACAGTGGTCAAAAGGCTGGATGGGGCCGGAGCGACCATGCTGGGCAAAACCAACTGTGATGAATTTGCCATGGGATCTTCCACAGAAAACTCGGCCTTCTTTGTAACCCGCAATCCCTGGGATACTGAACGGGTGCCCGGCGGCTCCAGCGGGGGGTCCGCCGCGGTCATTGCAGCCGGTGAGGCTATCTGTTCCCTGGGTTCCGACACGGGCGGCTCCATCCGCCTGCCGGCTTCCTTCTGCGGAGTGGTTGGGCTAAAGCCGACTTACGGAGCTGTTTCCCGTTATGGATTAATTGCCTTTGCCTCTTCACTTGACCAGATTGGTCCTTTCACCAGGGATGTGACCGACTGCGCAGCGATGCTGAATGTCATTTGTGGACATGATCCTCTTGATTCAACCTCGGCCAGTTATAATATGCCGGATTACACCGGCTTTCTGAAAAATGACGTGCGTGGCCTAAAGGTTGGAGTTCCCCGGGAATACATGGCCGAAGGCATTAACCCAGGGGTACGGGAAGTAATCGAAGAGGCGCTGGCCCGTCTGGAAACACTCGGCGCGCATGTTGAATACACCACCCTGCCGCATACCGAATACGCCCTTTCTACTTACTACCTGATTGCGCCGGCTGAGGCCAGCTCGAACCTGGCCCGTTATGACGGAGTACGTTACGGTTACCGGGCGGAAAACGCCGACGATGTCATCGACATGTTCATGAAAACACGCAGCGAAGGCTTTGGCTCCGAGGTCAAAAGGCGGATTATGCTGGGGACTTACGCCCTTTCCGCCGGTTATTACGATGCTTACTACCTGAAGGCTCTGCGGGTACGCACCCTGATTAAGCAGGATTTTGACCGGGCCTTTGAAAAATACGACCTGCTGGTTTCGCCGGTTTGTCCTACAACAGCTTTCCGGATTGGGGAAAAAACGGACGACCCGCTTGAGATGTACCTGTCCGATGTCTGCACTATTTCGATTAACCTGGCCGGGATCCCGGGCATGTCCATCCCTTGCGGGTTTGCGCAGGGGATGCCGGTCGGGCTCCAGCTTATGGGCCGGCACTTTGACGAGGGAACGCTGCTGCGGGCAGCCTACACCTTCGAGCAAAATACCGACTACCATAAAGCGTTTCCCGAACTTTAGGCAGTTATTTTAATCCCCTTTTTTGCTAGAGATGTCCAAAGATATAGTACACGCCGCAGCCGTGGTATCAGTAGAGAATTAAAACTTAGCAATGTGGATGCGATTTCAATTGCACAAGGCAATGGGGAGTGTCAATGGAGAGACATATGTCTTGTCATTTGCCTCACCTGTCTCAAAAATTTTGCTCGAAAAGGCTTGACTTGCGGGTTTGGGGTTATCCGGAGCGAGCGGAGGATAACCCCAAACCCACTACGCATGAGGCTTTTCGAGAACCCAGTTAACAATGACCTTTACTCCTTTACTATGTTTTCAGGTGCGGGAATGAATGCGAATTTAAGGACCGACCTAGGAGGGTTTCAAATGGCCCAGTACGAAAGTGTTATCGGCCTGGAAGTTCATATAGAGCTCAAGACCAGGTCAAAAGTATTCTGTGACTCAACCACCGAATTCGGCGGCGACCCCAATACCCACGTATGTCCGGTCTGCCTTGGCCTGCCCGGGACACTGCCGGTCATCAACAAGACCGTGGTGGAGTACGCCATCCGTGCCGGCCTTGCCATTAACTGCAGCATAGCCGAATTTTCCAAGTTCGACCGCAAAAACTACTACTACCCCGACATGCCGAAAAACTATCAGATTTCCCAGTACGACCTGCCGATCGCCCTGAATGGTTACCTGGATATCGAGGTGGACGGCGAGACCAGAAGGATCGGGATCACCCGGCTGCACATGGAAGAAGACACAGGCAAACTGGTGCACCAGGGAACGATTACGACCACCCCTTATTCACTGGTGGACTACAACCGGGCGGGGGTCCCCCTGATAGAAATTGTCTCCGAGCCTGACCTGCGTTCGCCTGAGGAAGCCCGCCGCTATATGGAAAAGTTAAAGGCCATCATTCAATATACCGGTGTTTCGGACTGCAAGATGGAAGAGGGCAGCCTGCGCTGTGACGCCAATATTTCTCTCCGGCCGGCCGGCAGCGCCGAATTCGGCACCAAGACCGAGATTAAAAACCTGAACTCTTTCAGGGCCCTCCAGCGGGCGCTGGCTTACGAAATCGAGCGCCAGACCGAAGTGCTGGAGGAAGGCGGCCGGATTGTCCAGGAGACCCGCACCTGGGACGAGGGCAAGGGCATAACGCTCCCCCTGCGCAGCAAGGAGTTCGCCCATGACTACCGTTATTTGCCCGACCCGGACCTGGTGCCCATGATCATTGACCGGGAGTGGGTTGAGGATATCCGCAGCTCCCTGCCGGAACTGCCCGATGACCGCCGGCAGAGATATATAGGAGAGTACGGTCTGCCGGCATATGACGCCACGATCCTGACCGATACCAAGGAATTGGCCGATTACTTCGAGGACTGTGTCAAAGCCTACCCCAACCCCAAGGTGGTCAGTAACTGGGTCATGGGTGACCTGACCAGGCTCTTGAATTCAGGCGCCGTGGATATTACCGGCTGCAGGATCAGGCCGGAACAGCTCGCCTCTCTGCTGCAGCTTATGGATAAAGGCACCATCAGCGGTAAGATAGCCAAGACAGTTTTTGAGGAGATGTTTGCCACCGGCAAGGAGCCCGGGGTGATCGTTAAGGAAAAAGGGCTGGTCCAGATCAGCGACGAGGGGGCTATTGTTGCTGTCGTGGACAAAATCCTGGCAGACAACCCCAAATCAGTGGAGGACTTCCGGTCCGGCAAGGAACGGGCGCTGGGCTTCCTGGTGGGCCAGGTCATGAAGGCCACCAAAGGTAAGGCCAATCCCGACCTTGTCAACAGGCTGCTTAAGGAAAAGCTTCAATAAATGTATGTGATTTGAGGAGAATATGTTAAAATAAATAAGGTGAACATGAGCCCCGTAGTTATGGCGGCCGTACCAAATGAATAAAATATCTGTAGACAATGGCGTCTTTAAACCCGGTTAACATAGGGTTTCAGGGCGCCTTGTCTTATATTAATGGATCATGCGGAAAAATTGTTGATAATACGATGGGGAGAAAAATTTGGCTGCAGGTCCCATTTTGGATTTCTTTATTGATAAATTGGCGCCTGAATTTTACAATCAAGGTGTTTGTTTATGATTCATACAAATATATGAGTGACAGAATAGAGGACTTATTAGGCATTCAAAAATATTAGATACAAAGTTTTTCAGTTAATTTATGGACACAAATTCACAGCAAGACGCCTAAATGTATACAATATTTTCAAACTATGATACTTCTATGTTGCGTGGATTTATGATACTATACGTATTACAAATTTCCCTCCGGATGTCTGAGGTAACAATCAAATATTTATTCAGTTGAAAAGGTGGTTTGGTTTAATGAGCGAAAAAGGAATTGTCATAGTGGATACCACCTTGCGTGACGGGGAGCAGACGGCGGGGGTTGTTTTTGCCAATAGAGAAAAAGTCCGGATCGCAAAACTATTGGATGAGATCGGAGTTCCCCAGATTGAGGCCGGTGTTCCGGTTATGGGTGGTGATGAAAAAGAAGCGATCCGGGCCATTTGCAAAGCCGGGCTGAAAGCGAGCATTATGGGCTGGAACAGGCCGGTGCTTAAAGACATCGAAGCTTCCCTCGAGTGCGGGGTTGATGCGGTGGCCATCTCCATTTCAACCTCGGACATCCACATTAAGCATAAGTTAAAGTCATCCAGGGAATGGGTCCTGGAGCAGATGGTGAACGCCACCCGCTTTGCCAAAAGAGAAGGCATGTATGTCTCGGTCAACGCAGAGGACGCTTCCCGCAGCGAACTGGATTTTCTCCTGGAGTTTGCCGGGGCCGCCAAGGAGGCTGGGGCGGATCGTCTTCGTTACTGCGACACCGTAGGCATTATGGAGCCTTTTACCATCTATGAGCAGATTAAGCGCATCAAGGACAAGGTGGACATTGAAATTGAAATGCACACCCACAATGATTTCGGCATGGCCACCGCCAACGCCCTGGCAGGGGTCAAGGCAGGCGCCAACTACGTCGGGGTGACCGTGCTGGGCCTGGGCGAGAGGGCGGGTAACGCCGCCCTGGAAGAAGTGGTCATGGCCCTCAAGCACCTGTATGATATTGATCTCAACTTTAAAACTGAAATGTTTGTGGAGGTGGCGGAATACATTTCCCGCGCCTCTGGCCGGGAGCTTCCCGCTTGGAAGGCCATTGTGGGTTCCAACATGTTTGCCCACGAGTCCGGCATCCACGCCGACGGAGTACAGAAGAACCCCAAAACCTACGAAGCTTTCCAGCCGGAGGAAGTCGGCCTGTTGCGCCAGATCGTTATTGGCAAACACTCGGGTACGGCAGCCCTGAAAGCCAAATTCGCTGAGTTCGGGATTGTCCTGACGGACCACCAGGCTCAGGAACTGCTCCCAAAAATCCGTTCTGTTACCATTTCACTGAAGCGGAACCTGTTTGACAAGGAATTAATGTATGTTTACGAAGATTATTTTGGAAAGAGGGATTAGCCTTGCTGCCCGGGGTGATGATGCTCAAGCACCTGGGTGAAATGGAAGCCGCCGGCAGAATTATGGCCGCGGTAATCAAAGTACTGGAAGAGAAAAAAGCGCTGACCTATGACCTCGGCGGCAGCGCCGGCACCAGCGGCATGGCTGACGCCATCATCGAGGCGATGGAGTAAAAAAAGAAGCAGGGGGACGGTTCTCCTGCTTCCATGCTTCAAATATTGATTATTAACTTAAATAAACTTAAAGTATGCTTCTTTCTGGGTAATTCGATAATAATACCACAGAATAGCATGCTTTTTTTATTCCTCACGCATCTTCCTTTGAAAAAAAGGAAGCAAAAGAACCGTCCCCCTGCTTTTTTTACATAATTTAGTCAAACAGCCGGCCTGGCTGCATAATATATCCACCTGTCAACCATACTATTATGGATACAATTTTCAAAAGGAGGTGGCTGTATTGGCGAACCGGAGCAGGTTCGGCGACAACGAGGCCAGGCTCAAAGCTATGCATGAAGTCGACTACCCCGGTGGAGTGGTAGTTGACCCCGTGCCGATAACCGCCGGGGAAGAAGTGACCGTTTTTTACAACGGACTGCTCGGCAAAGAAGGACAGGGACAGGTTTATCTGCACTACGGTTTCGGTAAGCACGACAGCTGGCGCAACGTGAGTGATATGAAAATGGAGAAAACCGGCTGGGGCTGGGTTACCAGCGTGGTGATGCCGGAGCATGAGGGGCGCTTTAACCTGTGTTTTAAGGATGGCGCGGACCACTGGGACAATAACAGCAGTGTCGACTGGAGCTTCCAGATTCATAACGGGAGCAACCGCTACTAAACGGAACAATCCCCACTGCAGTCCGGTGGGGATTTTTTAAAAATAAAATTAACCGCCGGACCTCCCAAGCACAACCAGGAGGTAGTGAGCGGTTTTAAGGGAGAGAATATACGTGAGGGTTTTAATGTTGTCCTGGGAATACCCGCCTAAAAGCGTCGGTGGTTTGGCCCAGCACGTTTATGACTTGACCGGCGCTCTGGCCTCAAACGGGGTGGAGGTGAGCCTGATTACTTCGGGAGGCCAGGGCGCCCCCTTTTTTGAAGATGTTAACGGGGTCAAGGTTTACCGGGTGGAACCTTACCAGGTGTCTTCGCCGGACTTTGTAACCTGGGTGGCCCAGTTCAACGTTGCCCTGCTGGAGCGGGCCATGCCTCTCCTGGCCAACACCGAATTCCATATCGTGCATGCCCACGACTGGCTGGTGGCTTACGCTGCCAGGGCGATCAAGTACGCCTCCCGGGTGCCGCTGGTGGTTACCATTCACGCCACTGAATACGGCCGCAATAACGGGCTGCACAACGATACGCAAAGACACATCAGTGACATCGAGTGGTGGATTACATATGAGGCCTGGAAGGTCATCTGCTGCAGCAACTTTATGCAAGATGAGGTGCGCCGGGTTTTCCAGGTACCCAATGACAAAGTGGCTATAATTCCCAATGGTGTCGACGTCAATAGCTTCAAGGGCCTCAGCAGGACTGCCCGGCGAAGTGAGTATGCCGCGCCCGATGAAAAAATTGTCTTTTACGTGGGGAGGCTGGTCATGGAAAAAGGGGTCCAGGTCCTCCTGGATGCCGCACCGGAAATTTTGTCCCATCACCCCAAGACCAAGTTTGTGATTGCCGGCAAAGGCCCTTTCATGGATGCTTTAAAGCGCCAGGCGGCCTTCCTGGGTATAGCCAACAGGGTCTATTTCACAGGGTATATCAACGACGAGGTCAGGAACAGTCTGTACAGTTGGGCCGATGCGGCCGTCTTCCCAAGCCTTTATGAACCGTTCGGCATTGTGGCGCTGGAGGCCATGGCCGCCCGCACCCCGGTGGTCGTTTCAGATTGCGGCGGTATCAGTGAGATCGTCAGACACGGTGAGGACGGGCTGAAGGCCAACACCGGCAGCAGTCATTCCCTGGCCCGCAATATACTGGCCCTGCTGCAGCAGCCGCAGCTTGGCGCTATGTTGAGAGAAAGGGCTTACAACAGGGCTATAAATGAATTCAACTGGAAAACTATCGCCCGGCAGACGGCCTCGGTTTACCATGAGGTATGGGAAGCGCACTGCGGAACTCCGTGGTTTGACCAGCGGCAGGGCAATTTTTTCAGCCGCTTCAACCGTCTCCGCGCCAGATAATCCAAGTGCAACAAAATGGAGGTTTTAAAGCCATGAAAGCCATTATCATGGCCGGTGGTGAGGGTTCCCGCCTGAGGCCCCTGACCTGCGGCAGGCCTAAACCAATGGTACCGGTATTAAACAGGCCGATTATGAGCCATATTGTAGCGCTTCTCAATGAGCACGGTTTTACAAATATAGGGGTCACCCTGCAGTACCAGCCGGAGGTGATCAAAGACTACTTCGGCAACGGGGCGGAATATGGGGTCAATTTGCGTTATTTTGTTGAGGAGTCGCCTTTGGGTACGGCCGGCAGCGTTAAAAATGCCGGCGGCTTCCTGGACCAGACTTTTTTGGTCATCAGCGGTGACGCCCTGACTGACCTGGAGCTTTCCAAAGCCCTGGAATTTCACAGGAAACAGGGGGCCATGGCCACCCTGGTGCTGACCCGGGTGGAGTGCCCGCTGGAATACGGCGTGGTTATCACCAGTGATAACGGCAGGATCACCCAGTTTCTTGAGAAGCCGGGCTGGGGCGAGGTCTTCAGCGATACTGTCAACACCGGCATTTACGTCCTGGAACCCGAGGCGCTGGACTATTTTGCGCCGGGAGAAAAGTTTGACTTCAGCAAGGACCTGTTTCCCCTGTTGCTGCGGGAAAAGAAGCCTCTCTTCGGCCTGGTGCTGCCCGGTTACTGGTGCGACGTGGGAACTTTAAAAACAAAGGTAACTATAGAAAGGACGGTCTTTTTAAGATATAAGGGTTGAGTTGACCCCATGTCACAACCCTATAGAAAAAGCTGGGAATACCAAGGCTTCGAAGCTCTTTTAAAGGCTTTGAGTTCAACAACTCAGGAGCCTTTTTTTAATGATAAGCACCTTGATCCGGGCGTTTTGGGCTTGATATATGAGAATACTGGAATACTATTTTATCGCGTCGGTTAGTGAACATTTTGGTAAGAATGCAAAGCAAGGGAGGTTCCGTGATGGAAAAATCAACAGGTTATGAAAAGTTAAAAATGGCAGTTAAAAAAGACTGCAATGATGGTAGAGGATGTTTCAATCCTAATGGTTGCAATAACGCTGAAAATAAACCTGGCGTCAAAGGTTGTTTCCACCGCTATTGCGACAAATTCAAGTGGGTTGTTGAAAGGGCAAAACATTACGGAGAAAAACTTGGGTTAAATTGGGAAGATGTTCTTAATCAGTGGGAAGCAGATAGGGGTTACTGGTACATGAATTATTACCAGGAAAGTAACCAGCCGGAAATAGGGAGCACCCATGTGCGGGTGTTTGAAACGGTCAGCGAAATGCTCCAAAGTATTGGAGACAAAGGTTTCCGTTGTCCTGTATGTGGCGGTGTTTCAACGAGCCCTTACGCCTGTAATAGCGGTATGAAGTTGAATAACGAAAAGATCTGCGATTGGAAAGTATATGGGTTGTTGAGGGATCTGGGTAAAGGTGTGTTCGTGTACTGCAAAGACAAGCTGAGAGGGGAAACAATCTTTACACCTATAGCTTGGGAAAAGACTGTTGTAGTTGAAAAAGAAACAAATGTATAAGAGGTATAGACTATGCAAATAAATCTTAGCACTTTAAACGAGGTACGGGGGCAGCTGGAAAAAGCATACATAATAC
The DNA here is from genome assembly GCF_004369205.1 of Pelotomaculum schinkii. NCBI lineage: Bacteria > Bacillati > Bacillota > Clostridia > Eubacteriales > Desulfotomaculaceae > Pelotomaculum > Pelotomaculum schinkii. Next base: position 179,286 of record NZ_QFGA01000003.1, read on the forward strand.
CAGGGGATACCCCCGTAAAAGTCTATACCGAGAGACTAGACCGGGAGGCAAGCAATATTTACCGTACCCTGAAAACCTATGAAAAACATTACAAATACCCTCTTGAAATCATTGTACTTGGCAATAGACCGACCGGCTGGCGTTGCGTTTATTCTGCTATCGACGGAGAAATACTTGACGTCTATGGTACCGGCATAGAAAAGCAATACGTTTATATTTGCCCATATAACCTTATATGTCCGTTTTCTGGTGGCCGGGTGACAGATGCCAGAGTAGCTGAAGACATACACAGCTGCTATAAATCAAAATCCTGCAGAGATAAAAAAGGGGATATAAGACAAATATAAAAATCAACTTGAAACTAAAAACATACTTTTCCCGGTAAAAACCAACTTAAGAAAGTGAAGAATAATGTTGTGCAATAGTGGAGGTATTTCTTATGCACTATTACCTTGCTATTAATCCCCAAACTGGAAATTGGTGCATTAGTAAAACAAAAGATATTGCATGGAGCACTGGAGAAAACGTAGTGCTTGATACAGGCACTATTCTTGCCGACAAGGCAATTGAGATAGCCAAAAAATATTCAAATGAAAATAATGTTATGGTGCTTTGGGCGTGAACCGGACAAAAATTAAGTGGTGCGATTACACCTGGAATCCGTTGACCGTGCTTGCACGGATGTTCATTCATATTTGTTATGCTAGAAAAGGTTTGATAAGTATAAGTCAAAGAGCCTGTGCGACTGCGTGAAACACCTGCTGGCATACGGCAACTTTTCGACAAATGCAACATAAGCCTTAAAATCGCCGTCTACGGAGAAGTATTTCCGCCGGTTTTATCCCTACGTTTTGTCCTGATAAATTAGGTAAACCTAAAAAGCTAAAAAAGCCTACAAAGATATTTGCGGTCAGCATGGGTGAGCTCTTCGGGGATTGGATACCACAGGAATGGATTGACACGAACTTTTTTTCATATTTCTCTCCAAAAAATTTGCTAAAGATGGTGGAAAAAATATTTAAACACATGGGAAAGGCATTTTAACGTGAAGCAAAGGAGGTAATCGGATATGAAGAAACGAATCTGTCCGAATTGTGGTGAGGAATGTTTAAGTACAAATCAGACAAGTATCCTGGCGTGTCGATTTTGCGGTACTGAGATACTTCCCCCAGGCCCAGGTGTATGCCGCGTTTGCGGATGTACTGATCAATACGGCTGTCCAGAAGGATGTTGGTGGGTTGAACCTGACCTTTGTAGTAGTTGCGTCGAGGCGGCTACAGATCTGTAAAAAACGTAGCAGAGAGGATGGTAATATGCCTGAATATAGAGAGTTTAGGTGCTGTATGTGTCCGAATATAAATAGACCTCAAAAGACCCAATGCCCGACTGGACCGATGAAGTCAGAAGTAACCCCGTGTCGATTTATAAAGATATATATGGATCAACGTGGCTGGCTTTACCGGGTTATGCGTGGCTTTGGAGAAAATAATTATAAGGCTAGATATCAAAAACCAGGTAAATCCGGATGGAAATGTATTACCAAATTGGAATGGAGAAAGAGCTTTGATGACGCCCAGAGTGACCTAAATACCATGGCCAAGAAGAAAGGGTGGGAGGAGTATAACAATGGGAAAATCAAAAATTACACATCAGTGGGATAAGGATACAAGAGACCGCCTTTCTTAGTGCTTGATTACTCTTCTTGATGAGTCTACTCTACAACTCAGGGCAAACATGGGCACGTTAAAAACAAAGGTAACTATAAAAAGGACGGTCTTTTTAGGATATAAGGGCTGAGTTGACCTCATGTCACTACCTATAGAAAAAGCTGGGATACCAAGGCTTCAATCCTGAAGCAATATTAACGGCTCTGAGTTCAACAACTCAAGAGCCTTTTTTAGAATCACTTCGATCCTGGCTTTTTAGGAGGAGGTATTGAAATTGAGTATTCATACAGAATTCCTTGCCAGTACTCCCAGGTGTGTCCATGGTGATGCCCTAGCCGGTGGGGTGCAGTTCATAGCTAAAGAGATAATAAAAGGTATGCGGGAGCCTAAACAGGCGGCAAAAGATATTCTGAAAATAGTTGGCGAGTATTTTGAGGGGCGAACTGATGTAGATCCACAAGTGATGAATATGTGTAGGGCGGCAGCCAGACAGATTTTATCGTGAGTTGTTATTAAATACACCGCACAGCGAGGGGTGAATAAATGCAGCTACCTTTATTACAGGAAATTGTTATTGATCAGTTTGCTGGCGGTGGTGGTGTTAGCGAGGGGCTTGAAAACGCATTCGGTCGTCCGGTTGATATCGCTGTCAATCACGACGCCGCAGCCATCGCTATGCATCGAATAAATCACCCGGGGACCAAGCATTATCAGGAAGATGTGTGGATCGTTGATCCGTATGAAGTTTGTGCAGGGCACCCTGTCGCCCTAATGTGGCTGAGCCCGTCGTGCACGCATCACAGTATTGCGGCAGCAGGAAAACCAAAAAACGAACAACTGCGCGGGCAAGCATGGTTGTCGGTGAAATGGGCAAAAGCTGTTCGACCGAGGGTACAAATCCTTGAAAATGTTCGTGAATTTCAATCGTGGGGGCCTTTGATGGAAAACGGGCAGCCGGACCCAAAACTTAAAGGTCTGACATATCGCACCTTTGTAAGTGCAATGCAACAGCAAGGGTACACCATAGAAACAAAAATTCTCCGTGCCTGTGATTTTGGAGCTCCTACAAGTCGGGAGCGTTTTTTTATGGTCATGCGTTGTGACGGAAGGCCTATTGTGTGGCCGAAGCCTACCCATGGAGATCCAAAAAGCAAAGCGGTGAAGTCCGGCAGATTGATGCCCTGGAAGACGGCGGCTGATTGCATAGACTGGTCTTTACCATGTCCCTCCATCTTTGAACGCCGAAAACCTTTGGTAGAAAAAACGCTCAAGCGGATAGCCAAAGGAATACGACGCTTCGTGATCGAATGCGATGATCCTTTTATCGTTCCCGACGATGCTGCCGCCGGTAATTTGACAGATAAATCGGATATGGTTGTAGCTTTCTTGTCAAAGTATTACGGCGAAGTTTCGCCAACTGAGGCCCGCGGTCAACGTCTGGATGAGCCCCTGCACACTGTTAGCACGGCAAATAGGTTTGCACTGGTGACAAGTCATCTGATCAAGTTCCGGGGAGACAACTACGGTACGGCTACCAGTGAGCCACTTCCAACGATTTCAGCCGGCGGAACGCACATTGGAGAAGTGCGGGCTTTGTTAATTAAGTATTATGGCACTAATGTTGGCCAGAATTTGAATGAGCCACTACATACTATTCCGACTAAACACCGTTTTGGACTGGTGCTGGTTAAAGGAACGCCTTATCAGATTGTTGACATTGGATTCCGCATGTTAGAACCGCATGAATTGTACTTGGGGCAAGGGTTTCCTTCCACATACATCTTTAGTGGTTTTGAAGTGAGCGGGAAACCGATCACCAAGGCTGAGCAGGTGGCCAAGTGCGGAAATGCGGTGCCGCCTCAGTTTGCCGAGGCGTTAGGTCGGGCTAATTTGCCGGAGCTTTGCACTGGCTCTGACAGGTGGGCTATGTAGAGTGATTTTGATATGAAAGCGAAGCAAGAGAGGTTCCATGATGGAGAAGTTAACAGGTTATGAAAAATTAAAAGCTGCAGTCGAAAAAGACTGCAATGAGGGAAGCGGTTGCTTCAATCCTAACGGATGCGATAACAAAAATTATAAGCCGGGCGGCAAAGATTGTTTCCACAAATATTGCGATACATTCAAATGGGTTATAGAACGGGCGAAGCACTACGCTGAAAAACTTGGGCTTAACTGGGAGGATGTGCTTAATCAGTGGGAAGCCGATAGACGTTACTGGTATATGAATTATTACCACGAACTTAACCAGCCGGAAATAGGAAGCAACTATGTACGGGCGTTTGAAACGGTCAGAGAAATGCTCCAAAGTGTTGGAGACAAAGGTTTCCGCTGTCCTGTTTGTGGAGGCGTTTCAACGGACCCTTACACTTGTAATAGTGGGATGAAGTTGAATAACGGAATGATCTGCGATTGGAAAGTATATGGGTTGCTTGGGGACCTGGGTAAGGGTGTGTTCGTGTACTGCAAAGACAAGCTGAGAGGAGAAACAATCTTTACACCTATAGCTTGGGAAAAGATTGGTGTAGTTGACAGGAAAAAAATGTATAAGGTTATCTGTTTGGGTGACTATGGCTATTGCCCTTGCTCATTAGTGAACATTGAATGATTTTATAAATCCGTTAATTCTATATATGCTAATATTGCACGTTTTGTTAATTATGTGCATTAAGGCAAGGTGAAGCCGTTGGAAAATAAAATATCAAAACGAATGGTAGCTGCACTGGAAAATATGCGTCAATATGGAGATTATGAGCTATGGGAGTTGCTGTACTGGAATTCATGGCACGCAATCATAGGTGTTGGCCCTCCCAGTATTCGTACCGATACTAAAATAGTTACGCATAATAAAGGTAGCAATAACCAACCGGCATTTCCCGTAATTGCTTCTTTTCAATACTATTTAGCAATGCTGTTTCATTGCATATTCTGTCTATTAATGTATTTTCAATCACCGAATACCTTTCGTCGATGGCTTGTTTATTTTCGATATCCTTTAATATTTCCTCGGCTTTTTTATCGCTATATGACTCTTTAAGTATTGTTAGTTTTTGAATTAAATCAAATAAAACTACTGAATATAAAACTACTATACAAGAACGATAATTGCCATTATAGTAAGTCGACAGCACCTCTTCTAAATAGACTTTGGTTTTTTTGCTAGTAACATTTTTTATTTCTTCGTCGAGAATGAAATCCTTCATAAATATAACTCCTCTTAAATTTAGCATTATAGACAAAACATTACGGTACGAAAAAATTTAAGTAGTATGTATAGTTGATCTAGCTCCATGAGTTTCTGCTTATTGAGATGCATTGTAGAATAGGCCAATAGTTATTAAATGGAAAATTCAATATGAATAGTAAATCTCCTCCCGTTCAAGAAAAATATTCGGTAAATATGTCTTTCCCGAACAAAATCAACCCGGTAAGCCGGGTTTCTTGTATTTTAGGGGGTGATTAATGCATGGAAAATACTTCGGGAAATATTCTAAATGAATTTTTTGAGGAGATTTACTCTGAGGGTGCGGCCCGAAGCACGGTAGAAGCGTACCGAAAAGACTTGACATATTTTTTTAAATGGTACGAAGAAGTAAACGATCAGTTACAAGATCCGGAACAGATAACCAGCATCGACCTCCGGGAGTATCAAAATTTCCTACAAAATGAAAAAGAATTAAAACCGGCAACGATAAATCGAAGAATGGCAGCGCTGGAAAAGTATCTTAAGTGGGTGAAACAGGCCGGATATATTTCCCGCCTTCCAAATTTCCCAAAAACGATCAGGGAGCAGAAGGTTCCGCCGAAGTCCCTGGGTCGCACGGAACAGAACCGGTTGTTAAGAGAGGCGGAGAAGCGTTGCAATACCAGGGATTTTGCTCTATTGCGATTATTGATGAGCTGTGGCCTGCGGGTGAGTGAGGCCGTGGCCATTCGACTTATGGATCTGGATATAGGAGAGAGGCACGGTCAGGTAATCGTGAGAGGTAAAGGAAACAAGTGGAGAGAGGTGCCTATACCGCCAGATGCTCGTAAAGCACTGCGTGAGTGGTTGGCATACAGGGAGTTATTACCGGCTTATACTAACTCTCCATGGCTTTTCCCGAGCCGGAATGGTGAATATATATCAGCGCGGTACGCAGAGCAGGTAGTTAAGAACCTGGGGCAATTCGCCGGTCTAAATATTCACCCTCACATCCTTCGTCATACTGCTGCCACAAATATGATTAGAAGCGGTGCAGATTTGGTGACAGTGGCCCAGGTATTGGGACATTCTAACCTCAATACTACAGCCATATATACAAAACCAGGTAACTATTCAGTAAACCACGTAGCAGTAGCAGGAGCTATAAACTTGTGATAACCCCGACAGTATTTTTCAGTTCCCGATACTCTTCGTTAAATCTTTTTCGTATGCCGCTGCCATAAGTAATATTATAGGTAGTTATCAAACTGTCATAAATGATTTTACCTTCAAAGGGAAGAAGGACCGCCTTCGAATAAAGAGGCAGGGCATAAGAAGGAAACAGTTCCTCAATGTGACTGGCTATGCCGACTACACCATAGAGCTTGCCGTTACCCATGAAAACAGAGTAGTTCTTCAGGTGTTTGTAGATTAGAAAATCACCAATGACCCTCTTTCTCCAGCTCACCACCAGTGATAGTTCCCGCTCAGAGAAGCAAAGAGGGTTATCGGTGACTATACGGTTGATAATATCATCGCTTTCCCAAAGCTTGTCGCGGACCGGCATAATCGCGGTGGGGTCGACGTCATCAGCACCGGACGTATTTTTAAGCCCGGGTACCACCTGGTAGCAGCCATTGGTGTAATCGATCAGTTTAAAGAATACTTCATAGAACCAGACCGTATCTTCCCTGGTCAGCTTCATCGGCCAACCTCTCCAATCTGCGTAAATTGCGGGTGACTTGCTAAAATCATTCGTAAATATAATTAACACCAGCCGGCCATCTTCGTTAATCACTATAACAAAAAAAAGCGTCCCTTGGAAGGATACGCCGATAATAAAAGCAAGGTTAAACCAGAAACATGCGAAAGTTTTTATCAAGAGGGTAGAGATAGATATCCTTTACCGGTACCTTGTGTTTATGAAACCTGTCCAGTTTACCCCGGCCCTGGGTGGCGCCGACATAAATCCAGTTGGCCGCCTTGTAACAGGTACCGGCAAAACGATCTTTCTCAACAAAAGTCTCCATGAGCACCGGCCTGTAGCCATAGACCTCCTGCCAGTCCAGAGGCAACCTTTTAGCACAGAGAGACAGGATCTTTGAGGCAAGGTGTTGGCATCGCACCCAGGGCAGGATCAGAAAGCGGGAGTTACCGACCAAAAGATGCAGATTTTGCACCCGGCGCTCTGCGCTCCAGCCGATCCAGGCGTCCCTGGGCCCCACCTTCCAGGCTGCGGCAGAAAACCCGATGGCGCATAGATAGCCGGCCGGCGAGTTGATCAGATACCGGAGCTGGGCGCCCGGCAAGGGAGTGTAGCCAAGGTAGTGATATCGGTCGATAAGCTCGTTCCAGAGGGAGGAGTCCTTTTTAGAAGCAACCCGCTTTAGTTCCAGGGGTAGCAGGGACTGCAGCTGTCCGGCGATGTTTTCTTTAACCTCGCCCTGCTTCGTCCGGCGGGAGAATTTCTGCCCGTTGCCATTGGTTGTCCTGGGCTCCGGCAGGGTGATCAGACCGCAGCGGTGCAGCCTTAAGAGCAACACCCGGCAGCTCATGTCTTTGAGACCTCCGTCCGGCTTGCGCCATGACCAGGCCAGACAGACATCCCGTGAGATCTGCGCACGGGTGGCGGATGGATTAGCATCAATAATCCGGCGGATTATTTCCAGGTCAGCAAGGCTAAGGAGCTTGCCGCAGATAGTCCGGGGGAAGTCAGCCAGTTGCAGCATGATGCTTCCCCCCGGTGCGCATGCCATATTTCCGGATGATCTCCTCCGGAATGTTCCAGGGAAGATAGCGTTCCAAATGAGGCGGCGCTCCATTGCACCCGGCGCAGGCGTCCAGGTAATACCTGAGATAAGCCTCGACATCGAGGTCATGTTTTGCTGCCGTCTGCAAGACGGACATGGAGTAGGCCAGCAGGTTGCCGCTCCATACGGAGTGCGTTCCATAATAGTTTTTACGCCCCAGTGCGGCAGGCCTTAACATACGCTCGGCCAAATTGTTGTCCATGGGCACATAGGGGTTATCGACAAAGACCGTCAGCCCATCCCAGTGTTTCAGAGCGCTATGCAAAATCTTTCGCTGCTGCCAGTGGAGGCTGGGATCTGCCAGTTCGGCACTAATCGAATTCAGCATTGATTCCAGGGCGCTTTCCAGTTGCTCATTCGCGGCAGCAAAGAGTTCCGGTTTATCCAATACGGCCAGCCGCTCATCATTCAGGCGGTAGATGGCGGAAATCCTTGATACCCAAAGCTCCGCCCATGCTTTGAGGGCATTAAGAGATTTACCGGCATCAACGAAATCCCGACGGAAGTGAGACCAGCAGAGCGCCCTGACCAATCCCTCAATGAGAGCTGCCAGCTTGCCGTAGGCGGAAAACCGGTCGCAGCTGACAATGCCCCTGGCATCCTCGCCGAAATGTTTCCGGGGGACATCACTGGAGCGGGACTGATCAAGGACAAACACCACCGTCATGGGCGAGACAAAGACCCACAGCCACCAGTGCCAGCCCTGTTTGCCGCTCGCCTGGACAAAGTTCATCCAGCCGGTCTCGTCAACATGCCATTGGCTTTCGCTGCGATTGATTTCCGCCAGCAAGAGATAGAGGGGATAAAGGAGCGGTTCCAGCTTTTGGAGCATGCCGGTCAAGGCGCCCTCACTGATTGCCAATCCCTGCATCCGCATAATCGTGACCATCCGGTGCAGGGGAATCTGGAAAAAGAATTTCATGATCAGGATATGGGCCAGAAAAGCGTTGGAGAATTTCCCCTTGGGTATGACCTGAGGCGGTTTACCGGCAGTCACAGCTCTGGGGCCGGGGCAGTTGCAAGTGCTGAAGGCCTTCTTGCGTACATGCTTCTTGCATACGAACCTTGTTTCATAGTCAATCTCGTAAGAGACTTCATCAAGGGTTGTGATCCTCCGGGGTTTTCCACAAATAGGACAATACATCTGATCATCCGGGATCTCGTGAATTACTTCTACCTCGGGAAGGTCGGGAATCTTGCGTCCGTGTCCCTTGTGGCCAAATCTGGCGCCTCGCTTCTTGTCCGGAGCTGGCACAGAATTATTGACGCTATCATGATCATTCGTTTTCTGATCATTTGTAGGCTCCGGCGATTTTTCCGATGAACGGCCAAAAAGAGAGCTATTACGCTTATTGAGCAAGGCTTTTAGACGATCATAATCCTCCGCCAGTTGGACCTTTTCTCTCTGGAGTTGCTCTATTTCAGTGTTCAGACGCTCTATGACGCTATCCCGTTGCCTGACAATGGGGCAATTAGGAAAGGAACAATTAGTGGCGGTGTAAGGCTGATTAAGCTTTTGTTGAAGGCAGGTTGAAGTGTTCATGTCCTGATTATGCACTAAAAAAAGAGCTGTGTCCAGCCCTTCAGTAAAACTTTTTAATCTTGTGTTAGATTATCAACAAAAAAAAAGGGTGGGCTGGTTCACTGAATACTTACAAAACCAGACAACAGAACGATGCAAGAAGCGCTTGAAAGAGGTGAAATATGAAAATTTTGGGTAATCGGATTAGTGGGTTGAAGTAAATTTCTAGATAACCATAAAAGTAAAAATAATTAATGTAAATTTTGGTAATAAAGCGAAGGAGAGTTGTAAGTAATGGATATTACGAAAATATTCGCTTTAAGCAATAAAGAGCTGAATATCTTAATAGCTTTAAAGGTTTATAAGTGGATACCAGTTCAAGGTAATTGGTGGATGAATCCATCGGAGCAATTCAATTGTTCACCAGAAAAGGCGGATGCCTGGATGCACGAAACTACAGGTATAGGCGTGTCATATAACGGCAAAAAATACACTGGTTATACCACCATACACTTTAATCCCAGTACCAATATCGATGATGCTTATGAACTGGAAGAGCATATTAAAAATTTAGGATTACAAAACAGTTATATTAAAGCACTGTGTAATATTGTTATTGATGAAACCTGGGGTTTAATTCATGCTACAGCAAAACAAAGGTGTCAAGCTGCATTATTTGCGGCAATGAGTTAGTGCACATTTTTTACGACAGTCGGGTTGCCCAACTGGAAATTGCTATCCCAGTTTCAACCTGAAAATCCGAATACCCAAAATTTTCAAGTGTGCCTAAATTTTAAGATGAAGCAGGAAACCCACAAATTTGCCTGGTCTAGGAAGCCCCTTCCTGAGCTGTGCGAAGGGAGGGGTAGTTCACGGGACAAATGGTTCTTACCATTTGTCCCCATCCATGCCCTGGAGCAGTCCGCCAGGGCTTTTTTGGGGGAGGGGGTATTACCATGAAAAGTTGCTTAATTGTTGGTAGCGATAGAATTGGTGCTGCCGGTAGAGTGTTGCAAAACATCTATGGGGTCACGGAAATAGTCCATTGGAATGGCCGACGGGCAAGGCCTCCAACGTGTTTGCCGAAAGGAGTCTGTCTAGTCATAGTTGTAGTCGGATATGTCAACCACAATTACGCTCGCCGCATAAAAAAACTTACGAATAAAGCTGACATACCGATTACATACGTTTCACGCGGGCTGTCAGGATTAAAAATGTCTGTCTAAAGGAGGGGGTAACCTGCTTTTCCCTACTCATTTTGTAGGCGGCGCCCTTACCGCCTTAATTTTTTCTACCAACGGCGATGCTAAAACGACCGTGATAGCCGCAGTAACCGGAGGTATTGCGGCACTTCTGCCGGATATTGATTCGCCAAAGTCGTTCCTGGGTTCAAGAGTGCCATTAGCACCTTCTGCAATAAGGATGACACTTGGCCATAGGGGGCCACTGCATTCTCTGGCTGCAGCCGGCGCAGTTTATGTGTTATTTCAATGGTATCTACCACAGGTTCTTACCGGTCTGAGCTTGGGACTTAATTACTGGATATTCTGGGGCTATGCCTCACACCTACTTCTGGACATGTTGACCCCGGAGGGAGTGCCGTTGCTCTGGCCCGTACAGGGACGCCTAGCAGTACCCATCGCGTCAACCGGCAGCATCCTGGAGAGGTTTATGGTCTTCCCTGCTGTATCATCGTTGTTCCTGTTTATACTATACAAAAAAATTGGGGGTGTGTTTTTTTGATGGGCTGGGTGAGTAGCGGTGTTTGCTGACAAACGGGCCATAGCCGGGGTTTTCCTGACCACACTTATTATCATTTCCGGCTGTTCAGGGCAAACGGGCAATACACTTCCACCCGGAGGGGGGCAGCCTTTAACAGAACCGGCGGCGGTGGCTCCGCATGGTATTGACACAGACAGCCCCACTTCGGCGGATAGGGTGACTCTCAACTGTTTTGTAGACGCCGATCGGGGAAATGATTTCATAGTGCACGGCACGTTTCATTTACCGGGTACCGCCCCCGAGGGACAGAACGTCAATCCGGAAAGGTTTCAGGTCGTTATCCCAGCGACGGAAACAGTGAGGGAAGCAATACGCGCCTCCGTCGGTCAAACGGTCTCCTTGTTCGGCAAATTTGACTCCATCTACGGAACCGGGCAGGGACTCTTTTCACCGGTGAGCCTGGAAGCGTCCGCACAGGCGGTACCACAGGCGCCTTCCTGGATAGGTTGGGGGTTGATAGACAACACCCAAGCCGGTCACTTTTTCGAATGTAGAGAAGGCGCTGCCTTGACGGACTGGGTGACCAATCTCTCAGACTTAGCTAACGCGCTTGATTTGCCAACTGATGAAAATATATCAGACTTCCTGTCCCGGGCAGAAAAAAACGGAGGATTGGCAGCGCTGAAGTACAAAACAAACCAGGTCTTACTTGCCCGCCCGCTTGTCTACGACGGTGATAAGGCGCTGGCCGATATCCGAGCCGGATCGGGGCAGTTCGGGTTCGTGACATCGGCGAAAAATTTACAGAACATGCTTGTGCATCATGCCGATGTTCGGGAGAGCGACGTCAAACGGTTTATGTCCGAAGCAAAGGGTATTTGGGGGGAAGGCGACGGCCCCCATAAACAGGCGCCGGCTACGATATTCGGTATCGCTGAGAAGAATAATACGGGAATTTATGTAAAAGGTGTCCAAGGGGACTCCTTTTCAGAGTGGATGGATATATTCCGGGGGAAATCTCTCGGGTACCCCGTGAAATGGGAAGCTTTAGAGTTGCCGGAGCAATGCTTGAACAGCGGAAACCCAGTATACTGCTGGTTTTCCGGTACGCGGGTTCAGGACCCGACAACAAAGCAATGGTATTTTAGTGTTGGCACGGTCTTGACTGAAGAACGCTACGACGCGACAATGACCACGCTTAGTGCTCTTCTGGAAAAGTAGAAGAAAGGGGGAGATACAAAATAAGACTCAACCATAACCATTCCCGGTATGGTCTCGCGGGTTTCGTCTGGCTGGTCATCATACTTTTGGTCGCCACGGCGGTACATGCAAACAAATCGGCCACCTACCTTTATGAGAAGGCAAGCAGCGGCGCCACAATAAGCGACGTCCTGGACTATCAGCAAGCCGGAGAACTCGCCAAAAATTTTGTCACCCAGTGGGCCACGTTTACCGGTGACGCCAGTGACTACGCCCGCAGGCTGAAGGTATTTAACCCGTCTTTATTTATTCCGGCGCCGGCAGGGGGCGTCAGCCGCGTCCTGTCAGCTTCTGTGGTCTCAGTAGAGCGTAATAAGGCGGGGAGGTACCTGATCACGGTTTTCCTGCAGACTCAGCGCTTCGGTGACTTGAACAATCCCGACGCCGTTCCGGAAGCGTACAAAAATCCTGCGCCCCAGAGCCAGACCGGATATATGGGCGTGCAGCCCAAACAAAAAGGCTGGGAGGGTAGCCAGATGACCGTCCAGGTAGCCGAGGCACAAAAGGACGGTAAACTATACGTTCTAAACGCCCCGGTACTGGTGGCTGCGGCAGCAGCTCCTGCTGTTGAAATCGAACGCGACTACTCGTCGCAGCCCTCCGCACCCGTAGTTTCCGCTCTGACAGGGTTCTTAAAAGTTTATTTTTCCAGCGCCAACCCTGCGGACCTGGTTAATTTCGTTACGCCGGAAAGCGGAATAACCCCGGTAGGAGGGTGGGAGCTAAAGAGCTTGGATAGCGCCTTCGTGGACGTGGCCGCCTCGCCTACCAGGGCCATGGTCAACGTGACGGTGGCCAGGGGTGATTCTACGATTCAGCAGCAACTATACCTGTCTTTAAAGCCGCAAAACGGGCAGGTGTTTGTCTCAAAATTGAGCCCGGAACCAAATTAAACGAAATTAAACGAAAGGGTGGGTGAAGAATGTTCGGTACAAACAAACATGCCCGCACGTTATTGCTGTTATGTTTCTTAGTCCTCAGCTTGCTTGCGATTCCGCAAATTGCTTTTGCGGATACTGGAATTGCGCCAATAGACAGCCTGTGGAAGTTGCTGGCAAACGGGGGCGTATTTCTTCTTTTCGTGATCCTGTTAATCACCAGCATAAAGAAAATGTGGGAGCACCAGATGATGGGTCTTGTGATTATCATTCTTTTTGGTGTAATCATCCTGCTGGTTGTAAACTCTGACTTTGTGATCCAGGTCGCAAAAGGCATCGCAACCAAACTTGGATTGACCTGGACTGGCGCACAGTGATAAAGCAACATTGGACCTCATACAGGAGCTTGTTTCGCTTCGCCGGGACAATTCACAGGATTGACTCGCGGACCAGGCTGCCCGGACCGGTAAAGGTGGACACCATAATTATTTTTCTTTTTATGTACGCCCTGCTTTATTTTCCGAGTTGGCTGTTGGGACCTGTCTTAAGAGCCGGGTTCCACGTAGATGTATGGTTCGCGGATTTTGCGTTTTCTGTCGGAGCTACGTACTTTTTCACCAACTTTGACCCGGCCGGTAAGTTCCTTCCCTTTTACATCCTGGATATTATTCAGTTTTATATCCTGCCGAAAAAGCACAGGGTGGGCAGCCCGTTCAGGCCGGACAGGAGAAAAAGAGAAAACGGGGAGTATTTCCTGCTGGATTAGGAGAGCCTTGGTTGCTCTCCTATATCTATCTATGGGGGGTGCAAATAATCGATTTCCCGGCCAAAGGAGTCAAGGACAATTTAATTTTTACGAAAAACTCCGTTTTTGCTTTGTATCGTTTCGGCAGTGTTTCTTATTGGCACCTGGCCGACGAGGCGAAAAAGCAATATGTCTATGCTTTTCACAACGTATTAAGGAACTTTTCCGGACGGGGACAAATCATATACCTCTCGGAGGAACTGAACGTTTCCGCCAACGAGTACGTGGACGGCGTCCCGTTGAGCCCTGCCCCCGAGCTGCGGGAAGAAGCGCGCCGGCATGTTGATTCCGCCGTTAATTTTCTGGCGTACGCCCGGGCTCAGCGGCGCCGGTCCTACCTTTGCCTTCAACTACCGGTGGCTCAGGCGGAATTTTATACACTTCACGACGTGCGGGATCAGTTCCTGGAATGGTTTACCGCCCTGCGCAAGTCGGCCCTGGTAACACAAAAGAGCGTGCAGTCAGCCAAGGTGGCTGAATCGGAAATGTACAACGCCATCAGTAATGAAATGGAACTGACCAGGGCGGAACTTGAGGATTTTGAGTTTATTGTCAGGCGAGTTGTTGAGCGTTACGGCCCACTGCCGCGCAATGTGCCGGACAGGAGCGAGGTTTCCCTTTCACCGGGTGTGCTGACGGCTCTTACAGCTGGGGCGTTTTTAGACGCAAAACTGCGATATCTCATTTCTGACGTCAATGACAAAAAAATCTACCAGACATTCATAACCTTTGCCGACGTGCCGAGGTACCTGCCGGTCGTGGGGAGGGAATGGCTAGCTACAATAGATCGGACTTGTGAATTCCCCGTGGACGCCGTGGTTCACTTCGAGGTCATCCGCCCGGAAGCAGCAAAGAAAAAAGTATCCGCGAAAAAAGGCATGCTCAAAGAGCAGCTTGAAGAACACCTCGCCGGCCAGGGTGAGGCCCCCCGGGCGCAGGAGTGGGCGGCCACGGTAGCCGGCGACCTGGAGGCGAAAATTGATGACGGCATGCCCCTGATTCGATTCGGCGTTGTTCTCGCTGTTGCCGGGCGCGACATTAGAGAGATGCGTTCGTATACCGACGTTATATTTCAAAAATTCGGCCATGGCATCAAAGTGTGCACGCCCCCCGGAGACATGCTGAAGTGCTTATACATGTTTTTCCCCGGGGCGGAGTTTCACAAGTCTCTGCCGGGAATACACGCCGATCCGGGGTACGTTGCCTCTTCCGTACCCATGGCGGGGACGGAGGTGGGAGATGAAAAAGGACTTTTGCTTGGTTTTTCCAACAACTCTCCCGTACTATTCATGCCCGGGCTTGCGATGCAGAAAGGCTCCGGCGCGGTGGCCATAACAGGCACCCAGGGTGGCGGGAAGTCGATGCTCGGCAAGACCATCCTTCACTACTGCATGCTTTGCGGCGCCATAGGCTTCGGAGTTGACCCGAAAGACGAATTGAAGGCGTTTAAGGATCTACCTTTCTCCATGAAAAAGGTAGATTTTTCGCCCGGCGGCTCATTTCGCTTAAACCCCTTTACTTTCAGCCCCGACCCGCGGCGGGCCGAGACCATTGCGAAAGATTTTCTGGGCATCCTCCTGGAAGCGCACAAGGATGACATGGCGGCTCGCCGCCTGATCATCAGCCATGCCGTACAAAAAGTGATGAGTGGGGACAGGCGAGACATGTATGTGTTTTTGGAGTGCCTGGACGAGATGGCTGGAAAAATTCCCGGCGGCTCCATGGAAGAGGAGGAAATCAAAGAAGCGCGCGTGTGTTCACGCCTCGCCCGGCTTATTGAGTCAAGCGCGCTGGGCCAAATGATCTTTGGCCGGGACGTAAGCGGCTCGCGTTTGGAAACCAGGGAGCAGTTGACCATTTTCAACCTCAAAGAACTGCCCCTGCCGAAAGTAAACGATACTCCGACAATATACGATCATGTAACGGATTCGGAGAAAATCGCGGTCGCCCTTCTTTTTCTGGTGGCCTCCGCTGCCAGGGAGGCGATGTTTCGAGTTAGTATAGAGGCTCTTAAAGTACTGTACCTGGACGAGGTGTACCATTTGCTTCGCGTACCGGCCGGCTACAGGCTGGTAATGGATATACTCAGGATGTGCAGGTCGTTAAACATAATACCCATCCTCATGACCCAGAACCCGTCCGATCTTGACGAAAGCATACGGAACAACCTCGGTTACGCTTTTGCCTTTCGTATGAAGGCCCGCGATGAAGCAGCAAACGCGAGAAAACTGCTGGGGCTTCCCGCCCTGGAGAACGAGGCCCTGGAGAACGAGAAAGAGATGGATGCCTTTTTTGAGGAAATGAATTCTCTCCCGGAGGGCCATTGCTTTATGCGGGACATGAAAAACAGGGTGGCTGAAGTGGAGATCACTCCCCAGCCCGGTTATTTGCTGGATATATTCGACACCAGGCCAGGCAAAGGGGTGTTTGCCGAATGCGTTTGACAGGGAGAAAAGAATTGCAAACCCTTATTTCCTTACTATTGGTTCTGGTCGCTTTACTTACGGCTCCGGAACCGGCCTTTTGCGAGTCAGTGGGCCCGCCAACCCAGGACGATTTATCAACCCCCGTGGGGGTTGTTTTTTTTGACTTAAATGGAAGCGCCGCAGCCGAACGAAATGAACAGATTCAAAACCAGGAGATGCCCCTCGAAAATGCCCCATACATAAGTAAGGATGATCTCCTTGCAAATGTAACCGAACCTTCCTGGCTGAACGTTCCGATGTCAAGGCTTCGTTTCGATACGGCTGAGGATCACGGGGTAGGGGTGTTTGCCAGGGTGACCGGCAAAAATGTCGGCGGCGTGCTCGCCTCGTTTGCCGACGGCCTCTTCCAGTTATCCAGTATGTCCGTCAACTGGGGTATCGAGATTATTTACCTGGCTTTTAGAACGAACTGGATTGCAGCCTTTGCATCCCAGGTGACTGCCCCAACGCTTGCCTTATGGCAAAGCCTTTTCGGCTTGGGAATGGGCAATAGCTCTCTCTTCGGACTGTGCATGATGGTGCTGTTCGGTTACCTCCTGTATTACCTTGCCCGCATGCAGCTCATGCAGATTGTGAAGACAACCGGCGTAACCATCCTGATCCTGGTGCTTGCGTTCGTGTATTTTGCAAACGCCGGTAGAGTCCTTCTGTCCGTATCGAACACGGCCGATGCCCTGAGCGGTTTCGTCCTGTCGGCTGTCGGCGGCGCCTTTTCCAGCCAACCGGACCAGACGGGCCAGAGCGGTTTTGACTCCATGCTCCAGAGTTTCGGCAATTCAATGTGGTGCGGGCTGGTGGCCAATACCTGGGCTGCTCTGGAATTCGGGACGACCAAACCGCAAGACCTCATACTGACTGACGCGGAATACCAGCGGATGCAATCCAACAGTACAATATCCGAAAACAGTTTCGACCCGAACAGCAGCCCTCCTAAGCAGATAAACCCTTTTACCGCCGGCTGGATCAAGCCGGGGTCCAGGATTGATCAGATTGTGCTTTCGTATTCTGTTAACAACGTGGCCAGGGGTGAGATCGTTAATGTCCTGGCGGATCAGAGTGTTGACCACGGCAGGCACGCTATCGCCAGGGAAAATTTACTTCCTTACAACAAAATTAAATGTATCGTTTTCTCCTTTCTGTTTTGGTTGCCCGCCACAGCGTTTTTAATTTTCAGCGTGGTCATCGGGGGCTCGATGATCTTGGCGCAATTTACTTTACTGGGCTTGGCGCTCTTATTGCCGATAATCTTTTTGGTTGCTCTGGTTCCCGAGGTTGGATGGAATTTCGGCTACAAGGCAGTGAGGATGGCAGTCGCGGCACTCAGTACGAAAATTGTGTACGGTATTTTTCTTTCGGTGATTGTGCTGATAATAAACTTTGTTTTCTGGTTAACCAGCTAAAGCGGGGAGATGCGGCATGCTTATTTTCACATATTTCATTCTAATAGGCGTATTTGTAGGGGCTCTAATACTACGAAAAAAACTAATGGATGCAACCGTTGGTGCCATACACAAGGGAGCGTTGACGTTAAACAACCGGGTGGAGGAGTGGGGCAACAAGCAGATTGCGGAGAATCCCTCCAGTCCAATGGCGCAGTGGCGTTATGGAAAACTGTGGAAAAGAGCGGAGGCACGTAGGGAGATATACCAGAAACTGCGTGAAGAGAAATACGGACAGAAAAAGGACGGCAGTAGGCAAGAAAAAGGCGCCTTTGGGGACGCCGGCGCCCCACTTCCGGATAACGGGAAGCCGGATAACGGGAAGAATGTTGGTACGACCGGGAATCCTCTGGAAGATTCCACTAGTCAGACAAAACACACCGGAGGCCGAGAACCCAAAGCTCCCACAAAAGACCCGGAAGAGAAGAAATCACCGGGAGAGGAGCCCACTACTGAAACTGAAACTGAAACTATTCAAACTCCCGTTGAGGGCTTGGAGCAAATGCCGGAAAAGGCCAGGGAGTCTTTTGGCTGGCGGTCTGCTCCGGATGGGCAAAGAGGCGGCCAGGACGAAGATGTTTTGGAGGTATTCGGGCCCTGGGACAAGATCCCGCAGGATGCCAGAAAGCCGGTCAATTACAGCGTGGTAACGGAAGAAGGCAGAAAACAGAAAGTGTACGGGTCGTGGGAAGAAACTCCTCATGGGCCTGTTTTAAGGGAGAACTACTGGTCTTTAGAAAGGACCCCACGCGCATACCAGATAATGAGGGATAACGCAGGCAATGTGTTTGCACGCAAGGTTGGTGTTGACAACGCAGCGCAAAAACAGCAGCAGGCGGGGCAACAAACTGCACCGCAAGCTTCGCAGAATATTCGCCCGGAGGGTTACTCAGCGCCGGAATCACCGCCAGTTCCGCAGCCGAGTGCAAACCAGGCGGCCACGGCAACCCGCCGGAGGATTCCGTTAAGAATGGCTCAGGCACCGGGTAGGCCTGCCAGCGGCGACTTTCGGAATAGTCCTGCTGATACAGCTCGGGGTACGAGGGCAAAATCGCATCCAACCCAGAGGAGGGAACGTGGGCCGGTGGACTTTGGCGCCAGGTACTCTCCCGGCACCCATCCGCCAGAAGATACCGATGAAAAGACTATACGTCAACCCGAGTTCGCGAAGGAAGAAAAAACGGACGTCCGAACAGCAGACCCATATATTCGCGCGAGAGAAGAAACAGCCGACCCGGATAGGCACAATAGTGATGAAAGAAAACGACACTAACCCGGGGGTGACGGACGTGGAAGTTGAAAAAGCGGCCCGGGTTGCCTTCAGGGGCGCCGACGCGGTAGCGGCTACTACCGGCATGGCCTCCGGAAGGGTTGGCGCCGCCAAAAAAATTATTGGCGATAAACTGCTTGAGAAAGCTACGGAAACAGCCTTTAAATACAAGGACTACTGGTGGGGAGTTTTTATCCCGCCCCTGGTTGGTATGGGGGCATTCTTTTTTTTACTGGTATCTTTGATTCTTTTATTCATGCCTATACAGGAACAGGGATTTAACGGCGGGAGTCCATCTGTTTACGCTTTAGCCAAAATTCCACCGGAGTACCTACAGATATTCATGGCGGCTCAGAAGAAATATGATGTAGCTTGGAACGTCCTGGCCGCAATCGCCAGCGTGGAATCCAACTTTCGTCCCGACCCGGGGTTGTCCGTAGTTGGCGCCGTGGGGTTTATGCAGTTTATGCCGACAACGTGGTCCGGGAATAGAGACCCTCTGGCCAGGGATGATCCGTCGGCGCCGTCATATGATACCGATCCCAAGCGTATTGCAAGTTACGGGGGCTATGGGGAAGACGCCGATGGGGACGGCGTGGCCGACCCTTACAACCCCTGGGACGCTGTTTTTGCGGCGGCTCACCTTTTGAAGGCCAACGGATTTCACGAGGATCCAAGAAAAGCGATCTACGCATATAACCACGCCGAATGGTACGTGGACAAAATATTAGATGTGGCATCCACCTTTACCTCGGAAATGCTTCCGGATGCTACAGCAAAGGGATTGCCGGTGCCGAAGGACGTATATCTTATCACTTCTCCTTTCGGAAACCGCCCCAATCCGTACGATAACACGAGAACGGAGTTTCACCAGGGAATAGACATTGGCGCGCCTCTGGGCACGCAGGTCCTTGCGGTGAATGACGGTACGGTGCTCTCATCAGGGTGGAACGACGGTTTTGGACTGGAAATTGTGATTGATCACGGCAGCTATAAGACGCAGTACGCTCATTTGGAATTCAGCTGCGTACAGCCGGGGGACAAGGTGGTGGCCGGTGACGTTATAGGAGCTGTAGGAAGCTCCGGCCGCAGCACCGGACCCCATTTGCATTTCGGTGTCAATGTAAACGGAACCTGGAGCGATCCGGAAGTGTTCCTGGGAGCAAGGGAGGAGGCAGGTAAATAATTGTTGTTCTTCAGCAATAACGCCCAAAAGCTTCATACACTTGGTTTTAGAACAACGGAAAACTCGGGGGAGGCAGATGCTGCCGCCTTTTTCGGTAAAGATTCTTATGAAGAGGCAGTAGCCATAGCGTCAGAAAAAAAAATATGCTTTATCATGGACGCCGAAAGTGAGTTGGGCTTTTTCAATGTTGCCCGCCTTGCTTTTTTAGGCATTATCGTTTTGAGAGATATAGCAGCGTTAAAGGCGGTGGTGGAATTCATCGGTGAGAAACAAGCCGTTGATGCTCCCGGGAACGAAAAAAATGGTCATGAAGAACAGTCAGATATTGTGGCCGCACTTTTTAAAACTACTGGGAATGGGGAAGAGCCTTGCCCATCCGCCCATACTCAGCCCGGCGAGCTGGGACAGGTACCTGGTGAGTTGGCCAAAGAAATAGATGAGCTTCCCGAAGTCGAAACGTTGGAGAAACCGCCGGAGTTGCCGAAACCCGGCATGACAGACGTGGTGGAATGCCCGCAAGGTAAAACTGACGAAAAAAAGGTTCTTAACTCCCCACCACATCCAGTTGCAGGACCTAAACGTTTGGATGTAACCGCTAGTCCCAATGTTGTTTTCAACAACATCCTTGCGTCTTATTCTCCCAGCACCAGCGTTGGTAAAACTTTTCTTGCGGTTAATGCGGCTGCGTGGTTGGCGGGGCGAGGAGTAAAAGTTGCTCTGATTGACCTGGACCCCGATAAGGCCGATCTATGGCATACCTCATACATGGATACATATGGCCCGCCCAGGGTGACGGTTTCAAATTGGGCGGATGTTGTGGGTGACCCGGTTCAGCATGTTTCTCAGCACCCCAATTTACCCAACCTTTTTGTCCTGCCGGGAACGACGTTGGTTGGAGGCCCGTTGCCGGATGCCGCGGTTGTGGAGAAAATATTGCGCGTTTTGGCCAGTCGTTTCGACGTGGTAGTCGCCGATTTAAACGCGTTGCTCCGGCTTACCCATATTGTCGCGGCGCTGCGGATGGCCGGAAAGATCTTTCTGCTTTCGGATTTGAGTGAAAAAAGCGTGTCGCAGACCAGCATGATATTTTCGCAGGCTTCCGAATTAGCCGGGCGTGACAGGATGTCCATGGTCGTCAACATGGTTAAACGGGGACAGTTGTATAGGCCTCGGGATATTGCCAAGATATTCGGGTTTGCGGAATTCTCTGAAATTCCGGATGACCCGAAAACGGTCATGTCCTGTTTAAAATCCCGGCGCTTCCCGGTAAACACAGTTTCACCCGTCGGGAACGCCTTGACAAAGTGTTTCGAAAAAGAGTTGTCCGGGTTCGCGGAGACGCCTGGTGAATTGAAGCCTTCCAGGTGGAAGGGCTTGGCCGGGTTAAGACGCAGGTGAATAAAGTATAAAAAGGAGCGTTAAGAGTTGTTTATTCTTCCACCTGTCATCATCATTCGAGTATGTGGTTTTGTTGCGGGGATAGTGATGTTTAAAGAGTTGCTTGTGATCTGCAACAAGCCTGATAACAAGACATTTGAGTATTTATATAAAGCCGGAAAGTGGGTGTTTTACCTCATGGTCTTTTACATGTCTGCAACTGGGTATTATCTTCTGGTTCCGGAACTGCAGGACAGCCCCATACCAGTCTCAGCGGTGGCTGTCTTAATGCCAGGTTTATTCTTGGGAATATCCTCGCTCGTTTTGCACTATGTATTGCAGTTTTCAAGAAGAATGATAGTAATTACCTCAATATTAACTACCTCATTAGCGCCTGGGATGTTAATTCTTGGGGCTTATTATTATTCACTTCAGTAACGTGACTTTAAGGTCGGAAAGGAGCGATTTTCTGCAAGTGGGAATTATAGAAATTCTTAATAAAGCAGGACGTGCTTGCTTATTTTTCGGCATTAAAGGAGGAGTGGGAACGTCCGCGGTTATTGCGACCGTTACAGGGATTTTGGTGGAGCATGGTGCGGTGCATTTTGAATTGTCCCTTGAGCCTGACGCCTGGTGTTATTACGGTAAATCAACCGGGGAGGCTGAAGGTTCAGGTAAATATTATTCACTGAAAAGTAGAGTTCCTGGTGAGGTGCCTGTTCTTCTGATCGATGTTGGTACCGATGCTCCTTTAGAAGAGGTTTCGCTTGCGTTTTCGTTTTCGGATTGCGTTGTGATGGTTATCGACCGTTCGGAAATATCTTTTAACCTGGCCAGAAAATATTTGGAGGCGGGAGTCGTCCCGGACGTCCTGGTGGTATGCCGGACTTTTCCTGGGTTGGGAAACGGCGCGGAGGTATGTCAGGGTGAATTCGGGAGGTATGGAATCGGCACTATCATTGGAGTTCCCGGCTCGGTGGACGAAGAGCGCGCCGTTATTTCTGCCCAGCGTCGGGGTGTTTCGCCCTGCGGCCAGAGCGTGGAATTGGATGCTGCGGCCGGAGAAATCGCGGCGGCGATATTGCAAAAAATGGAGGTGCGGTCATGCTGAGTGAAGCTCTTTTAAACCAGATCCGCACGGAAATTTTTATCCGGCTTTCCCACCAGAACCCCCTTGCCCTCCAGGATCTTTCGATTTCGAATAACTGGGAGGCTTTCCGCCGGACGGCTGAGACGGTCTTGACCGACCGTCTTTTTTCTGAGGAGAAAAACCTGATTAATAAAGCGCTTGATGAGATTATGCTGGACCCTTATGGCTGGGGGCCGGTACGCGAGCTATTGAATAACAAATCCGTAAATAATATCTGGATCAAGCACAATGAGATAATGTATGAAAGTGAACAAGGGCGCCAGCGGTGGGAAAATGTTTTTCAGTCGGAAGAGCATTTGCGCAAGACTGCGGAACGGATTGCATTGGCATCCGGACGAAGACTCGACGAAGCTAATCCAGCGGAAGACTGCCGGCTGTATGATGGTTCAAGGGTTTCTATAGTGGTTCCTCAACCATCTACTAGGGGTACAGCTGTAATAGTGCGGAAATTTCCGAGGTTATTTACCCTGGAGGAATTGGCTGAAAAAAGTCTGTTTCCAGCTCGGTTGCTGCCCATGCTTAAACTGATGGTGAAGTCCAGGCTTAATATTTTTGCGGCGGGCGCCATGGGTTCTGGTAAAAATACATTCTTAAACGCCCTGCTGCTCTGTGTAGGGAAGGATGAAATCTTGATTTTCATAGAAAACCCGGCTGAGTCCAGGGTTGGTCTGCCAGATCCGGAAAGGCCGGACCTGCCGGCGCCTTTCGTTTACGTCTATGAGCCACGACCGGCTAACCCCGAGGGCAAGGGGGAAGTATCAGAGGAAAAGCTGTTTGAAAAAGCGCTGCGCCAACAGCCTGACAGGCTCATGGTTTCGGAGTGCCGAAACAAAACGACTGCCAAATACACGCTCATGGCAATGAATCTGGGACACTCCTCCATGTCAAGCACACATGCCGACGGACCCAAGGAAGTGCCGACACGCCTTGCCGAGCTTCTTGGTGGCGATTCACGGGATAGCTTGGCCAAAACAACAGCGGTGGAGGTGGTGTTTTTCCTCGCGCCGTTGAAGGAAGATGAAGGGTTGCCAATTCACCGCCGGCTGATGGATATATGTGAGATCAGGAAAAGAGACGACGGATTGCCGGAAGTGGTGTCCCTCTTTTCTTACCACATGCAGGGTTGGGAAAAAGGAATGCCTGTAGGTGAATTGTTGCCGACAGGGATAAAGCCATCTTTTTTACAAAAAAGGAAATTATCTATTTATTTGAGCAAGGAAGAAAGGGAACTGCTTGAGTCATTTTTCGGGGAGAGTTGATTGTATGTTTACCATAATAGCAGGCGGAAGCCTTGATTTTATTAAGGAGTGCCGTGAGGCGGCGAAAAATGTAAGCGTTAAGATCCTCGCAGAGGTATCTTCTATTGAGGATACCACTCCCCTAATTGATAAATTCGCCCCTCACGCAGTAATAATCACAAGCGAATGGGCACCAAAAGCGGCTTCTTGGGCGAGGGAGCACAGAAATACGAAAATATTTGTTTCCGGTGGAATCGAAAAAAGCTGGAGAGATGAATGGGATGAAAAAGGACTGCCCATATTTGTGGTATCCGGCAAAATATATAAGGCGCTTTTGGAATTGGAGGCTCATTTAAAGTTTACCTCTCCGACTAACTTTCATCCTGAAAAGCAGGGGAAAGCTGCCGAATTGCCAAAGGGGTTTTTCTTTTATGAAGGTTTCACACCTATCCATGAGCTGGTGGGTAAGAGCCCCGTTGCCGTGCTTGTTGAGGCGGGCGAAGGGGTAATAGAGACAATAAAGGCATTGCGGAGGGAGTATAGGCTATCATCGGTGCCTGTCGTTGTTGTAGGAAAGTGCGAATCAACCGGCTGCTACAGAGCCGGCGCAGATGAGTGCGTGGAAGATCTCAACAGTGAAACGGTGGAGCGCATTCGTGTCAGGGCTAACAAGATGCGTGAGATGTGGAAAATGGCCACTAGAGATGACCTGACCGGACTATACAAGCGTGTTTTTTTAAATGATTACCTTAAGGAACAGGAACGACGATACCAGGAAACCGGAGTCCCGTTTAGCGTCATGATGGCTGACCTTGATTACTTTAAGGAGGTTAACGATACCCACGGCCACCAGGCGGGTGATACGGTACTGAAAGAGTTTGCTTCCTTTCTGAGCTCCGGGACGAGGAAAGCCGACATAGTAGCCCGCTATGGTGGAGAGGAATTTGTGGTCGTCTTTCCCAACCTGGAGAATGTCAGGACAATAGCTGAAAAGCTATGTCGGGGGTGGGCGGCGAAGGAGATAAGGTTACAAGAGGGGATACGGATAAAAAGTACATTTTCAGCAGGTCTGGCTACCATGGGCCGGGATGCCGGGGACGGGGAGGGACTGTTAGCTGCCGCGGACAGAGCTCTATACCTGGCAAAGGAATACGGAAGAAACATGGTGAAGGACATTTCATCTGAGCATGGTGAAGTCGAAGTCTTCAAAGAAAATCTGCCGTTTAAAGCGTTTAAAAAGAAAGGTATCGGTTTTGAGAAAAAAATCCGTGCCCCGGCAGACATTGAGTACGCCATTGATGAAATCAAAAGACATAAAGTGATAGTTGTTTGGAACCTCGATGGCTGGGGGAAAGCCGAATCGGCGATAGAGATAACCGTTAAGTTGCAGAAACATAAACGGAGAATCTTGTTGGTGGAGATGGACTTCCTCAACCCGGCAATAGACCGCATTGCCGGGATTCCTATTGTAAAAAAGAAAGATATACCCGGCAAAAGCGTAACCGAGATCGGAGCTGGATTGTTAACGCTCGGTTCTCAGCTACAGCCGGATCATACTGTCGGCCTGATTAGACCAAAATTGAAAGTAGACTACCTTGCTGCCGGGAATGACTTAGGTGTAACCGGTGAATATGCCGGCGAACAGGTGTATCATGACATGGTTGCTCTACTGGCGAAACAGTATGATCATGTCGTGATAGACCTTGGGGTTAACACGGACAATCAAGTTTTTCGCGGGGTAGTAAAGCGGGCTGATATCCTGGTTATACCGGCTTCTAATAATAGTGTTACGTATACCAGGTACGAAAAAATTGTTTCTGTTAAAGAGGCGGTTTTTGTGAAGAGGAGTTGATTAAATGAGTGTCTGGGCGGAAAAAATTCAACGCGATAAAGAAAATATTATTGAGGATTTAAGCAAAAATATCCGTAAAGAACATTCGTGGTTGGTCACAAAAAAACTGGTGGGCGATGACTATGACAGAGCCCGTGAAATAGTGAAAACAGCGGTGTTTAATAACAGGGAACTGTTACACGAAGAAAGATTAGAGACAATTCAACATGTCATGGGAAGGTTGACAGGTTACGGCCCACTGCAGGAGTTGTTTGTCGGGAGAGTGCATGTTCCAGGCATCGGTACGAAGGATGGTATGGTAAATGCGAATGAGATAACAGAAATTATGATTGTGCCTGCGCCGGACAATAAACCGCCGATTGTGTTTTTCGGCTGCCGCGGCCGGCGTTTTTACGCAGGGAACCATTATTTCCACGATAATCAGCATTTACTACAGTATTGCCAAAAGATCTGCGATGACTCTGAACGCTCCCTGATAACGGACTCGCCAATACAGGACGCATGGCTGAAGGACGGCACGCGGGTGAATGTGATCGCCTTCGGAGCTTCGCCGCTGGGTCCGACTGTTACCATGCGCAAATCGCCGCTCTTGAGGCCGCCCTTGCCGATGGAAGAGTTGGTAAAATCGAATATGCTGCCGGAGTTCGCCGCCAGACTGTGCCGGGACGTATTGAATAAAGGGTACGCCAAGGTAGGCATATTTGGTCGCACCGATAGCGGGAAAACGACTTTTATGAAGGCGTTCGCCCTGTTTTATCCGCCCACAAAGCGGATAATTATCGCCGAGACATCATACGAATTTTTTCTACCGGGTTTTGACAATTGCTTGAACTTGGTGGAGGTGATAAGCGGAGGCAAAGTAATTGTAGACATGACAATGCTGTGCAACGCCATAAACCGTAGTAACCCGGACATATCGGTTGTTGGCGAGCTGCGGTCAAAAGAAATTGTTGCAGCGCTGCAAATCGCCGCGTCAACGAACTGCTTTTTAACAACTGGACATGCCGGCTCCATAAGCGACCTGCGCATCCGTATCGCCGGTATGCACAGAGACGCGGGCATCGAATTACCGCGTGATTCCCTGGACGAGACTATTTCAACACTTTCCGATTTTATCATCTTCTTTGGCAAAGAGACCAAGACGCAAGAAGAAAAGCGCACGATGATGTCCATGGAGGAAGTAATTCCGGGGGGTTACCGCACCATCATCCGGTTCGATTTTGACGAATTTGCGGCCAGCGGTAAAAGACAGTGGATTTATGAAAATACTATCAGTAAGGAAATGTTGTCACACCTGGCGTTCCAGGGGGCGGAGTTACTGCCTGAATACAAGGAAATCAAGCAGAAATACTTGTATTAAACAAGGGGGTTGTGGAATTGAGCGCCAGTTTGATACTTTTTTTATGTCTGTTTACTACAGTATTTCTCCTGGTATGCCGGGACTTTGAAATTGAGAAAAGCTGGCAGGCTTTACTGCCCGCACTTAGTGCGGCGGTTTTTTTCTTCATGGGTTCATGGATATACCTATCGCCGATGGCCGGGATAATCACTGGTATATTCGGCTATAAGCTGTGCAAGAGTGTCATGCGCTGGCATAGAGAGCGCCGGACGGACTTAATCAGAAAGCAGGCACGGGATTTTGTGACGGCGGCGGCCGGGATGTACGCCAGCGGTAAAAACGACCGGAGCGTTATCGAGGACGCGTCCAAAAGCCTGTCTGAACCTCTGGGCAGTATGCTGGACAATGTTTTGAGTAATTACGATTTCAACGGCGTCGCATTTTTGGATTCATTCAGGAGAATGTCTGAGGAGACGGGTGTTGATGAGTTTAGCGCTGTGGCGGGTATTCTGGAATTCGGCAAACAGGGTGGACCAAGAGCGACGGGGCGCGGTCTGTTGCGGCTCAGTAATGCGCTCCGGCGCCGTGATAAGCTACTAACCGAACGGGCTAAGGCCGTTGCCGAATCGTCGGCGGTCGCATGGGCGGCAATCGGCATACTGGCCGTAGCCTCCTTAATTGACGCCATCAAGTTTCGTGATTATTTTGCCGCTTCGTTTATCGGCAGGCTTGACTTGGCTGTGGGTGTTGCGTTCATTGTCGGGTTGTTTTTCCTGACTCAAAAACTGTCGCAGGATAGAGATTTGATGAAAATTGGAGGGAGTTAAAATTGGTATTTCTTGAAGCAGTCCTATTTTTGTCAATCTTAGTTGCCGTGTACTCATTGCTGGTCTCCGGCGAGCGCCTCAGTGTTGCAGAGGCCACGGTGGACGCCGTGCGATCGAAGATACTGGAGTTTATACAAAGCAGCCGTGACAATGAAAGGATTATCGACATCCTTAAATTGGACATAGAGCAATTAGTAAAAAAAGGCTTTCTGGCCGGCTTAATGTTTGGGCTTACATTGCTTGCAGTCACGGCAAAATTTTTAGGACCTTTTTCGGCCCTCATGGTGCCGCTAGGTATCGCTGTCGGGTTATTGGTAGTAAGCAACACCATTTCGCGCTCATACAAGGAATGGCAGGAAAGGATATTAAGCGACGCGCCGGTGTTGGCAGATTTCTTGCCAGCGTTCCTGGAGCTCAGGGGCGTAAGCACACGGAAAGCTTTGGAAAATACGGTACCGTTCTTGTCGGGGCCGCTGAGAGAGGAAATGGCGGACGCAGTGTTAAAAATCAAGGACACTGGCGCGGCAAAGAACGTTTTTCGAGAATTGGGAGAGCGGGTTGGTAACGCCACCGTTAGCGCAGTGTGCACCAGGCTGTCAATGGCGTGGGATACCACGGTAACGCCGGATTTGTTCATGGATCTATCCGAAGAAATAGGCTACGCGCGGGAACTTTCGGCGGCCAGAGCCACGACCATGAAGATACTGTATTTTACGCTGATAGCCTTGGCCGGACTGCTTGGACTCTTATTTCTGGCCGGGTACCCGGGGTTTATGTCGTTCAAGGGTATGATGTCGCATATGTTTGGGGGATAGCGGACCATCGCGCCCGGCTTTTGTGATATCACTGTGATTGGAGGTGGAGAAGAAACGGCTAAAAGGCTAATGGTTACCTTGTCGCTTGTGTCGGTGGCCACAACGATCTACTTTATCATTTCCGGTACAGATTACTGTGCATTATCATCTTGCATATATAGTAAACCAGTACTGTTTATAGGCTCCCTTTTTTATCTCGCAGTTGGCCTTACTTATCTCCTTTCATATTTGGGCAGGTTCAGAACCCCTTTATTGCTGACCGGTATGGGGACGCACATAGCCCTGCTATGCTATGGCTATTTTGCTTCCGGAGGGCTGTGCCCGGTATGTTTAGTTTTTGCATCTGTAACAGCCCTACTTACTGCGGGCAATTTCCTTACAAAAAAAAGTGTGCGATTTTGTTTTGTATTTGCTGCACTGACTTTATTGACGATGGCGGGGCTTACTTGGACAAGTAGCGCCAGTGAGAACCAGTCCATCCCCGTCTCTGACACGATTATGGCCACACAGGCCAGCCAGGAGCCGGAAAAACAAGGGGGAGCCACCACCGCAAATGAAGACAAATGTGAAACCGAAGAAGCAAAGAACAACGAACCGGTATATGAAGAGAGCGAAGCCTCCACAGAAGATAGAGAAGATAGGGTACCCGAACAGGCAGAACAGCGTATTCCGGTTCAGCCTGAAAAGACAGTAACTATAACCGTCCAGCGAATAGATGGTGGCAAGATAAATTTGGATATTTCTAAGAAACCCGCCCTGCTGTTTGCCCCCGAATGTTCCGCTTGCCATAAGGTACTCTCTTACGTTTCCAGTTTAACAGACAAGCCGTACCTGGTTAGTGTGTTTTATCGTGGAGAAGCAGAGAAGGTTAAGGAAGAGATGGCTCAGGAAGGCATGACCGGTGAGGAGTTTTATATCCTTCTAAAGCCACCGGTGAAAGGAGTGCCGGCGTTGTTGTATTGCAAGGATGGTGAAATGGAGGTGGAGATCGGCGATACCGCAGTGGAAAAATTTTTAAAAATGCATCGCGGAGCGTAAGAAGCCGTTAGGCAATCGACTGCCCCTTAGTTATTGCAATGACCGTCTCGGGAGGCGGAAAAAATGTTGCAATTATTGTATAGCAACGAACCCTTTTACGGATGGCCATGGTTTTCCATTATATGTTATGATTGCATCAAATAAATACATTAAGGGGTAATTGCCATGCGCATGGTTAATGTAACAGATGTGAGAACAGGTATCCGCGCGATTCTTTCTGAGGTGGTCAAGACTAAAAAGCCTATCGTAATTCTTCAGCGCTCCAAGCCTGTTGCATACCTGGTTGATGCAGAGTCGTTTGAAAATATGCAAAAAACCGAAGAGACAGAATCCGATGCTTTGACCAAAAGCAGGAAGGAAAGCATGCACAGGATAATGCAATTAAGGGCTAAGATAGCTAAAAAGAGGGGTGTGCAAAGCGATTCCACTAAGTTAATCCGCGAGTTGCGTCAACCACCCACGCCTAAAGGCGAGGGCTTACAGTGAGCAAGCCCGGTTTACCAGCCTGAGCCTCTAAAAAGAAAGGAGGGCTGACGCCCGCGCTGTCTTTCCTCCCATGGCTGAAGCCAGGAGCTTCCACTCGGCGGAAAGGAAGTTAAGTTAGTGGGAAACGGTAACCCCGTCTAACAGATAGGAGATTTCTTGCATGAAAAAATTCGTAACGTCTGTTGTCTTTTTTGCCCTTGCAGTAATCTTTGTCCCCTGGCTGCGTGTGGTATAAATCATGATGCAGGAAAAACGAGGCTACCGTGGAAATATTAATTAGAACGATTGCTGGGAGTTGATCGATATGGATGATGAACAATTCCAAAGACTTGTGCTTGAACAACTGAAAGTGCTTACGGATGGCCAGAAAGCGCTGGAACAGGGGCAAAAAGGGCTTGAGCAAAGCGTAAAGGGACTTGAACAAGGCCAGAGGGGACTTGAACAAGGCCAGAGGGGACTTGAACAAGGCCAGAGGGGACTTGAGCAAACTGTAAAAGGACTTGAACAAGGCCAGAAGGGGCTCGATCGAAGCGTAAAAGGACTTGAGCAAAGCGTAAAGTCGCTTAAACAAGGCCAGGAAGAAATAAAAAATGAGCTCAAGTATATTTGGGCTGACATTAAGAAGATCGACAGCCGGCTTTCCACCCAGGAAGAAGAAGTTGTCATACTAAAACGTCTAAAGGAAGGGGCGTACTCAAGTTAATATCAGGAGAGTGATTCTAGTGTTCAAGAGATTGACCGCGATTGCGGCAGTCTTTATTTTTTTGCTGCTGTGTTGCCCGTCTTTACCGGGCAATTAAAGGAACAAAAACATATGTTTGTGTATGGAGCCTAAGAAGTCATCAGCCATCGACTGTTTCTTTCTTCGTCCAAGGTAATTATTGACAGCGTAAGACTTATATGATAAAATAAATCAAATAAGATTTACAAGAAGGTGTAAGAAATGTACACTGTCAAAATTTCTTCCAGGGGTCAAATAGTGATACCGGCAGAGGCGAGAAACAACCTCAATCTTAAAGAAGGTGATATACTCTCCTGTTATGTAGAAGAAGGAAAGATCATTATAAAAACCAAATCAGCTAAAATTAAAAAAGGGATCGTTGATGAGACATTTGGCCTATTATCAGATTTGGATTACGACATGAAAGACTATGTTGAACAACTTCGTAAAGATAGCGGAAGAAGGCTGGATGTCTAATGAAAGTAGTCTTCGATACTAATATAATCATTGATCATTTAAAGGGCTTACCTGAAGCAAGGGAACAATTACGGAATGTCGAAAACGGTGTGTTCGAAGGTTATGTTTCTGCAATTACGGTAATGGAATTATTATCTGCTCCCAGAATATCTGAACAACGTTATGAAGCAATTAGAAATTTGCTCGAAGCCTTCGAACATATACCTGTAGATAAGAAAGTTGCAACTATCGCAGGTAAGTTGTTATCAACGTACCGTGCCTCACATGGCATGGACCCCTTGGATGCCCTTATTGCTGCAACAGCTCTGGCTAACGAGGCAGTTTTATTTACTCTAAATAAAAAACATTTCAAGTTTATTGCGGGTTTAGTCAGTATGAATCCGTATTTAACTGAAACCTAAAAACGGAATTGCGGAGTGCAAACTTGTAAAATCCATAGGAGGTCTTCCGATGAAAAAAATTTTTGCGATAGTCGTATTTCTGGCTCTTGCCGTTATCTTTACTCCTTGGTTGCATCCGGCTACAGCCGAGCAGGTGGATGTGTACGAGGACAACCATTTGGTTAAATCGGTGGTATTCAAGATCGGGGTGCCGGTGTATGTGGTGAACGGCCAGACCCCCGGCGTGAAGATGGATGTGTCTCCATTCATCCAGGATGACCGGACGTTTGTGCCGGTAAGATTCCTGGGCAACGCCCTGGGTGTGAGCGACGAAAATATTAATTGGAACGGTGAAGTGCGGCGCGTATTTGTTGCGGGGCCGAATAATACCAGCCTGGTAATGACGTTAGGTGTTAAGGAGATTGTGGTCGACGGCCAGGCCCGGGCCATCGACGTGGCGCCGGTACTGACCAGCGACAGGACGTTCCTGCCGGCTAGGTATGTGGCCGAGGGCCTGGGTTATGAAGTAGCCTGGGACGAAACGACGCAGACGGTGGTGTGCTGGCCGGCCGGGCAGCCGAAGCCGGACGTGAGCGCCGCGGTAGAATACCTGAGCCAAGTGCAAGAGCAGCCGCAGGCCAACCAATACATTCCTGCGGGCTGGGAACAGGTCAGTTACAGCGGCGTTAGCGCCTACATCCCGCCGGGTGCGGAGAACAGGTATAAAGGCGTGTACTTTATGGAAAAAGGCATCATGGTCCAGTTCGACGATGCGGATGCTTTGACTATCAGCTACCCCTGCAAGCAGTATTCAGACGAAAAAACTGATCAGGTTGCCAAAGACCTTCTGCTGGCCAACATCGGCGGTCCCGATTTAGTGCAGCAAATCTGGGAGTACGGCGCACAAAAGACTACTCGGGGGTACTTGCTACCTTTTAAACTTTTCCCTGGCACGGAGAAGTTCAAGGAAATTCAGGTGGGAAATGATGATGGTTGTATTGCTGTGACGGGCATTTATTAAATCCGATTTGGAAAGGAGAAAACCTAAATAATGAACACAAAGAAGATACTCGTGGGGGCGCTGGCTGGCGCTCTCCTGTTTTTTTTCGTGCATTTCGCGTTCGCCGCGGGCCTGGCCGACGTGCAGACGCCGCCGGCGGATGTCTTGAAAAAAGCCAACGATTTCGCTGCCCGCGTCAGCGGCTTACCATATGATTTCTTTATCGATACCAATGATAAAGGCGATTCCTTGCGCTACGGCGACCTGCTCCTGCCCCACGAGGGCACAGTCAATTACCTGGCCTGGGGGCCGTGGCACAGCGACCCGAACTGGGACGGCGAGGGCGCGACGAAGAAAGACCGGAACAATATCGAACGCGCGCGTTACATCGGGTATGGCTATTACGGGGAGCAAGTTTCCAACGTCTTTTTCCCGCCGGACCGTTTCGGCGACTGGAAGCCCTTTAATAGCAACGGCATCGTAGAAAAGCCGTGGGACGATTCAGCAGTAAGGCAGGCCTTCCCGCAATTCTTCGGGCCAAGTCACCGTTTCGACGGCAAGACCGACCCCGACCTGATCAAGGCTATGCAGATCGGCCTGGATTATTGCGCCTGGGGCAACGAATTCACGCCTCCGGACCCGAGCTCCGACCTGTACCAGAACCCGCAGAAGTTCGTCCACATTTTTTTACCCCCTTCGGAGCAAACTTTCGGCATGGGCGTGATGTTTCACCGCGACACGGACGGCTCCTTGTGGTACCGCTCGGTGCCTTTGACCGATCTTAACAGGACTAAGTTCAACCCGGACGACGCCATCTCTCTTGATCCGCCGGAATGCACCGGCAACCCCGGCGACTCGGCGGCCTTCAGCTTGAAAGTGAACTGGCAGGAAATAAAATCTCTCCAGGAGATAGCGGCTGATTACGGTTTTGACTTCGGCTTTTTGATCCAGGTATCCCACCAGGTGAACGGCAGCCCTAACGCAGCCGCCTTTACTATGGACGGCATGCAATCGCAGGACGCCGGGAACGGCTGGGCGCAGATAGACTACACCGACCTCAGCGACGCTTCCAAAACGAGCAGTGTCTCGGTGCACGTCCAGGACGTTCCCAGCGAAGTAGTGGCTCAGATAGTGCCATACGTGAAAGACAAGGAATCCGGCTACGTCCTTTTATGGACTGACTACTACCTGTACAAACAAGCCAAGGCGAAGGTGGCGCCGAACAACATACCCAAGCCGCCCGAGCAGCAGATAACCACCGGCAGCGGCCTGCACTTCCAGGCTATCAGCCAGCGGAACGCCGTGACCGGCCAAGAAATCGACCCGCCCAGAGAGCCTGACACAGCAAAGTGGACGGACACCGTAACAGCCACATTAACGCCGCTAAGAGTGCAGAGCGTTGTGAATGTGGATGAAAGCGTCGATTACGGGACAACTGTAGCGCCACCACTCCCGCCGGGAGGAGGCTGCGAACCGGCCTATACCACCTAGTTGGAGACTGAACAGCGCAACGTTAACCTATCCGAAACAGAATCCGCATTATACTTTCGGAGATCCGCGCCCGCCGATCGGAGTTGAACCTAATGACTCCGGCCAGCCGATCCCGCTCTCGTCGTCGCAGGAAGGGTTCGAGACAACAAGCATGGCACCTGTATCCGACGGGCATGCGTTAACTTGCCAATTCAAAGAGATGTGGGCTCAAAACGGTACGTACCTGCATGATATTTTGAACCCGTCGCTTGATTCGTGGATACAGACGCCGCAAACTTATAAGTTGACTGCTTCAAATATTCAGGTGAAGGTGAATTACACTGTGCATACGTTCCATATGGTTTGTGATCCGGATGGTGGTTGCGAATGTGTGGAGAATACCACTCCCGGTTCATATGCCTATACGTTGGACCCGATTTCCGGGAACTTGCTGGTCAACGGTACTGGCGTGGCTTCGATAGGCATGTAACGAAAAATGAAGGCCCTGGCGAAATCAGCCGGGGCCTTTTCGAAAGGGGGAAAAGAAAAATTCGCCGATATAATGGCGAATTAGTGGATTTTTTATGTGGCAAGAATATTTCACAAGGGGGGTATTTTATTTTAAAGCATTTATCCAACGAAAAAGGGTTCATTTCGATTTTTGCGCTGGGATTATTTTTAACCGGCGTAATGGTGATGCTGTTCATCGTATCCATCGTAAGCGCGGGGGTTATGAAAAACGCCTATAAATATCATCATGACATACGTGCAGCGATGGACTTCGCAGTGTTTGCTGATAATATGAACGGCGCAACGACCGGCACTGTTCAGTTAGACCCGCAGAACGCCGGGCAATATTTTATCTCCGCTTATTCTTTAATAACGGGGACAACTTACGGCAGCGGCCAGTTCATAGGCGGTAGTTTTTCAGCCCCGGTTGTGCTGGAAGGGCTTACTCCCATTAACCCGGGCGATCCATTACCGAATAAATTTGGGGGCCTGAACGGCATTGCTGTTCAACCGGGCTATTTTGTAACCATGAATGTGCCGGTTTTCAGAGGTAGCGTTATGGGGATAGAGATACCACCGTTTTATGTTAAGATGCAGCATTTTGCCAATGTTGGTTCTATGTCAATAAAACCTTAACAAAAGCCCGAACTCCGGGCTTTTTCTGTGGGCGCGCAACAAAATAAAATTTGACTAATAGGGGGGAAACCTGATGTGGAGAATCTGAAAAACCAAGATGGCAATATCCGAAAATTAGCGTGGGATTTGGGTATGGTTTTTGTAATAATTATCCTGTTTATATTTTTGGGTATCGTGCTGGCGCCTTATACCTTGCCCTTTATTGGCAGGGTACTTAATTTCATTTTAGGTTCATTCAATATGTAGGAAGGGAGGTAACAATGTGCTGGGAAATATCAAGGTTAAGTTAGCCAGTCAAGTTGACCGCTTAGTGGACAGAATTCACAACGAAGAAGGAAATCTGCAAACATTTGCAACGATTGTCGGGTTAACATTTGTGTCTGTCATGTTGATATGGGGCGCATATCAAATACTGGAGTCATTCTTCCCGGATTTCCTAAATTCCATGCTTAACCAGATTAAAAGTAAGTTCACGATTTCGTAGCAGTAGCCGTATTTATCTTGGGGCATGGTCTTTCCGTGCCCCATTAAGGGGGAATAGTGTGCTTGACAAATTGGTCTCTTTTGTCGGCATATTGATACTTTTCTTATTTTGTTTTTTTAGCTGCCTGGTCTTGTATGTAGGTATGGTCAAGTGGTTCCAGTTGCAGTCCGAAGCCAACCTTATAGCTGACGGCATGGCCCAGTACGGTGGTTACACCAATATATTGAACGAACAATTGCGCGACTTTTGCACTCAGAGCAATTTCAAACCGGGCGAATTAACCGTTACGGTCAACCCTTCCGGCGGGCCGGTTCCCTACGGCCAGCCTGTGTCCGTCAGAATTAGCTATCCTTTTAACCAAGCGGTTGATATCGGTCTTTTTTCGGGCGCGATAAACCTCCCTATGCAGGTGAAGGCTGGCGGTGTAAGCCATTACTTGGAGAACGTGATTACAGGGACGTCACCGG
This sequence comes from Pelotomaculum schinkii, assembly GCF_004369205.1. Taxonomy (NCBI): domain Bacteria; kingdom Bacillati; phylum Bacillota; class Clostridia; order Eubacteriales; family Desulfotomaculaceae; genus Pelotomaculum; species Pelotomaculum schinkii. The sequence goes on from NZ_QFGA01000003.1 coordinate 215,779, forward strand.
TGCAGGTTTATTACTGCGCTCCATCGCCGTAAGGGGGGTGCGCATTTGGGCGCCAAAGGCAGGGATGCCGTGATGTGGCTGTTTATGGCAAACGCGGCGATTGCTTCGATAACTGGCAGTTGGATACTGTCGTGCGCCGAGCTTTTTCTGGGCGCGCTCTTTTTTTATTCCTTTCGGGAAGCCCGGCGGGCCATAAAGTATGAATATGTATGCCTGGTAACGGTAAACAGGGTCTGGGCAAAGCTGCTGGTCCGTAATAAAATTACCGGGCGCTGGGGCAGGACATACGAAGTCCATATCAAATACCGCCCCGGCGAGGATGTGAGTAAACAGCGAACCGGCGTGGAAAGAGATTTGCTGTTGATCAGCGAGACCCGGCCCGGGCTATACCTTTGGGAAACCGCCACGTCCGTGCCGGGAGCGGTCAAAAAACTGATTAGGGAAAAGGCGGTCGAGGGAAAGGCGTTCTGGGAAAAAGGATGTTTTTTTCCGAGACCTCCTTTCGTCTATGATGTAAAGTTCAGGAAACCATTGCGGCACGGGGCATTTATTGTCGAAGGAGTTGAAAGGGATTGGAAAGAAAAAAGTTGTTCGCCATATTGATTTCTCTCGTTATAGCATTAATAGTTACCCTGGTCATCGTCCGCGCAAGTAACGCCAAATACGTCCAGGCGTCGAAAACCGTTACCGCTTATAGGGCGGTCGGGTTGATTCCAGCCCGGACGCCGGTGCAGCAAAACCAGGTGGAAGAAGTTCAGGTACACCCTACTTCTCTGGACGGTTTGGCTAAGGATGTGGTGGGTAAATCGCTGCTGACCAAAGTCATGCCGGGTAATTTAATCTACCAGAACGAGATTTCTCAAACGCCGGAAAGCCTCAAACCGGGATGGGTTAGCGTGACCGTTCCGGTGACGCTGGCCTCTTCCGGTGATGCTACCGCCGGGGACATGGTGGACGTTTATACAGCCGGCGGGAACAATAACCAACCGGCAAATAGGTTGGTGGGCGATGTGGAAGTCCTGGGCGTACTTGATTCCGGTGGAAATTACGTTACAGTGGGCAGCGACAGTGGGGTCGCGGACGTGATCAAGAACGGCGCGAATAAGGTGCCTGCGGCGGCGACACTGATGGTGCCGGCAGAAAAGGCGCAGGAAATTGTCACGAACGCAAAGCAGCCAGGGGTGCACCTGGTGAGGGTTAAGTAGGCCGGGTTTTGACGCCCGGCTTTTCTCATTTTTGTGAGGTGGTTTTTCTGGTCATTATCTTCATACTACTGGGCTTGGTTATTGGCAGTTTTTTAAATGTGGCCATCTACCGAATACCGCGCAAAGAATCGATTGTTTTTCCCGGTTCACACTGTCCGGCATGCGGGCACCGGCTTGCTCCGGAAGAACTTGTACCGGTGCTTAGCTATATATGGCTGAGGGGCCGGTGCCGGCAATGCGGGACGAAAATAAGCCCGCGGTACCCGCTGGTGGAGCTATTGACAGGAGCGATTTTTGCCGGGCTGTTCTTTCGCTTCGGGCTGAGCTTTGATTTGCTGAAATACCTGCTCCTGGCATGTGTGTTGGTTATAGTCACTTTTACCGATTTGGAGCACATGGTCATCCCGGACAGAGTGATAGTTTTTACGGTTATATCGGGCATTGTCCTGGATATAGCAACAAATGCCGGTTTTCTGCCTGTAGTCTTAGGCGCGTTTATCCCGGCGGCGCTCATATACTTGCTGGCCGTAATTACGAAGGGGGGCGTGGGTGGCGGGGATATTAAGCTGACCTTCGCTGCCGGACTGTACCTGGGTTGGCCGGGGAATGCCCTGGCCGTTGCAGCAGCGTTTTTGCTCGGCGGCATAGCCGGAACCGCGCTGCTTGTAGCCCGAAGAAAAAGCAGGAAAGACGCCATGGTTTTCGGGCCGTATTTGGCCACGGGGATGATGGCGGCGGCGATTTGGGGGCAGCAGGCAATTGACTGGTATTTAAGATTTTTCATTTAGGGGTGTGATGCCGACTTGAAGAAAGTCCTCTTGGCCGTGGAACAAAACCTTGCGGAAGAAATCCTGGCAAACATCTTAACAATCGAACCCTATAACGACAGCAGGGAATGGAAATTTGACACCTGTCCGGACGCAGGGCAACTAATCAAAGAATCTGTGCCGGATGTGCTCGTTCTCTCCAGAAACCTGCCTGGCATGGACTCGTTCAAACTCCTGGAAAAAGTAAAAAAGAGGTTCGACAAAGCACATATCGTCCTGCTTGTTTGGAGCATTAACGAACGCTCCCGGGCGTACATGAAAAAAGCTGAGGGACTGGGCTTAAGAAACTTTGTGAAAGGCGGATTGCCCGGGGAACGCCCGTACATGTTTACGGTGGCACTGCAGAAGAATTGCGATGAAGTGACCGGGATGGGACCGGTGCAACTGGAAGAAAGGCAGGAAATGGACCAGCCGGAAGAAGCCAGGACTCCCATCCCAACTGGTGGGCGAAAGAAAACAGTAGCCGCGCTTGCCTACGGCGGAACGTGGCAATCGGAAAAAATCAGCATGTCCAATTGTAAGGGTATAGCTGAAATGAGAAAACGGGCTAAAACAGTGGATATGATTCTCATATCCTCCCGGGTGAAGGACGCGGAGCGGTGCGTAAAATCCCTGCGTACAGCGGGAGTAATTGTCCCCGTTGTGGGAGTTGGGCCCTATAGGCTTGAATTAATCAACGCCGGCGCTACGGGGTGCGTGGAGGAAGTGGACGACGCGCTTAAATTCTTAGTGTAGGGAGAACGCTCCCATAAATAGGCCTTTTTGTGAAATAAAACGAAAGGAGATCCGCTTTGAAAATCTATACCGACAAACCGTATATACTGCCTCCGGGCCATATACCGGTAGATGATCCGGTAGAAGCCGACGCAGTGGTGGCCTTTACGCCGGAACTATTGCGAAACGGCATGATAATTCGCGATAAGCCGGTATTGCTGGTAGCCAAGAGAACACCGTTATCAGTGGCAGCAATGGGTTTGGAGATCAATCTCGTAAATATATCAGATCTGCCAACCGTTTTGTCCGATGATTTACCGCAAAAACTAGCCAAGGACAAACAGGATACTCCCGTTATCAGAGAATCCCTCCGGGCGATGGAAAAAACCGCCGTCCCTGAGCAAGACTGGACGACCGAAAGCGTTTCCAGGCAGATCTACGATGAACCAGTTATTCCGGAGCGTATTAAAAAGCATGAAACCGCCGGACCACTCCCGTCCAGGGAGATGAAGTTCCACATGCCGACGGGAATAATTGAAAAACTGTACATCTCATACTCCCCCGGCACCAACGTGGGCAAAACGTTCACGGCGTCAAATATGGCTGCCTGGTTGGCCGACCAGGGACTGCCGACCGTCCTGGTTGATATGGATTCGGTGAATTCCGGCACCTGGGAAATGTTGCGTATGCGGGAAATGTTCGGTCCGCCCAGGCGAACCTTGGCCCATTGGGACGGCACGGAAGAAGATATACTGGCTATGGCGGAAGAACACGAGCACCCGGAAGTGAAAAACCTGCACGTCCTGCTTCGCGGCGATACCCGTGACCCGGAAAAGATAACGGCGGCGCTGTACGCCCTTGCCAAAAGATTCAACGTAGTGGTGGACACATCTAACGATATTGAGCTGCCGCACATCGCGTCCGCCCTGTCCCATGCCGATAAAATATTTTTCATCGGCACATTAACATTAAAAGTACAATCCCGGTTTTCGCAGATGTACAGCAACGCCCGGCAGCTGGCGGCGGGCAGCCAGATGATCCTGGCGGTCAACCGGGTGGGACTGGACGATAACGATAAGAGCCTGAAACCAGTGGACCTGGCACGTCAATTCGGATTCCGGAATTACCACGTCGTACATGAAGACAGGAAGGCGCGTCTCATGGCTGAAAAGAAAAAAACTCTGCCTTTGTTCGTCAACTCGAAAGTATCTGCTGAACTGAAAGCGATGTTTGCCAAAGAATTCGGCTTTACCGATTTACAAGAAAAAAAATCCGGGCTGTTTAACGGCTTGTTTAAAAGGAGAGATGCTTAATGCTAGTATTCAGCACTTTAGGCAATAAGGAAATTGAAGACCGCATTTTATCCATGCTGCCAAATGGAGTGAAATTTTCCGGCGAAATGACAGATGATTGCGAAGCGGCGTTTTTGGTCGCCCGCTCACTCTCAGCCGGTGTAGGCGTTAAGAACGTGCGGGAATGGCTGAATAAAATTACTGAGAAGGAGATCCCTTGTTTAGTTATGGCCAGGGACACAGCTTTGATTGACTATGCGAAAGAAAAAGGGTTCGCAAATGAAAACATAATCAGCGGGGTTAGAATCAGCATCAAAGAAATCGTACAAAAATTCCGGGACGTGCTTTGCGCGGATGACTACGAAATTGTTTTGGACAACGATAACAATTATTTGATTGACCTTGATGAAACATGTGAAGAGAACTTCACTGCATATAAAGAGCCGGCTTTTCGCGAAACCCCTTCACCGGAACATGTTTTTAACTCCAACATTCAGATACCAGATACGACCGGGCTCATTTCAGCGGCTGTCTTTGTCGGTGTTAAAGGCGGAGTGGGGACATCCACCGTGGCGGCGATGGCTTGCGATACCATGGACGAATCCCTGCACCTGGAGATTGCGGGGGAAAATAGGCTTCCTTCGGCCTATTGCTACTACGGGCGCGATCCGGAATCCATGCGGGAAAGCTACGTATTCTGGGAACTGGCTAAAGAACGCCCGCCGCTTAACGACCACCGGGTGGCCCTATTAGACATATCGTCTTCCGTCCCTGTAGGAGCTGCCGACACACTGATTGAAGCCGCAGGATGCCTGGTGATGGTCACCGACCGTTCGGAAATAGCCTTTGAACTAACCGGAAAAATGCTCCGGGCCGGATTTAAACCGGACATCTTGGTGGTCAGCGCGGCCATGTCCGGCATAGGCAACGGAATGGAAGTGTACCTCGGGGAATATGAAGACCTGTTACAGGGAGTACAGGTTTTGGAGCTTCCCGGCAGTCTGGACGAAGAAAAAGCTATTGCCCGTGCGCAAAGGAACGGCGAAGCGCCTTGCGGTGGCGGCAGAAGTGTATCGCTGGATACCTTCGCCGGGGAATTGACCAGCGCCATCAGAAATGTGCTGGGGATTTAAGGGGATGATCGCATGATAATTCTTTGCGGAGATAAGGAATTTACTGCCGCGGCCCGTGCAGCCTTCAAGGGCTCTAAAGTGCCCGTGTCAGGCATAGCCGCGACGGTGAACGACCTGATTGCTTTACTGGAAAGCACCGGGGCGGCCGGCGTATTAATGCCGGCCGTCGCCGAATGGACGGAAAACCTAGTGCGCTTGGCGGCAGCCAGGAAAAACGCCCATTTCTTCGTTGCCGGGCGGGTAAGAAAAAGCGTGTGGGACGACCTTACGGAAGCCGGAGTGGTAATTTTATCACCGGATCTTCAAAAAGCGGTCCGAGATATGGAAATGGCATTGGAACGAATCTCTCCCACCGGATTCCGGTATGTGGAGGGCGGCGAGAAGGTAACCATTGTGCAAAAACGGGTGGACATACTCACCAGGACGATACCCTTAGTCTTCAGCTACAAAGGTGGCGTCGGCAAAACCACAACTGTGGCGAACCTTGCCGCCGCTACAGGAATCTGGGCACGGGAAACAGAAGAAGAAACCGGCAAGGAATTGCGTGTTGCCGTGATTGACAACAATTCCGTCGGCAACCTCAAATACAAATTCGGCTTTGACTCAAAAGATTCGGACAAGGTCCCGCGCAGCCTGGCCGGTTTTGCCCACCTGCATCCAAACTCCTCCCTGGGCGCAGTGTTGGAGGCTATGAACTATCATGAACCGACCAACGTATACTTCGTGGTGTCCCCTGAAACGGGGTACGAAAAAGTCCGCTATAATGAGGGCATTTTTAAATTATGTTTAGACCTTTTACAGAGGCATTTCCATTTTGTGTTTATCGACATGGGCATAGACCTGGATAGTGAAATGTCCATATTGGCCGCGAACGCAGCCACAGACATTATAGTGGTTACCGATCGCAACCAAGACACCGTTAATCTAATAAGAGACCGGCGCGGCGAGATGGGCCAGGTGTTTGGCGGTTTCGACCGGGTACAGTTGGTAATCAACAACCATAAAAAAGAAAACGCCGACATCGGTACAAGCGCAATCCTGCGCGAACTTAATTTGCCGCTGGCGGCAGAGTTGCCATATTGTACTTTTACACAAAAAGCGGTCAGGAAAGGCGTACCGGCGGTGGCGCTCGATTCACAAGACAAATATTCTATCTCCGTCTCAAATCTGGCCCAAACGCTCATCAACGTAACCGGCGTCGGGGGCCACTCAATAACCCGCTCCGGCAGGTTTATCGAATACCTGAAAAAGCTGTTCAAAAAGGGTTAATGCTTAGCAAAGGGCGTTCTTCTCACAAGAGCGTCTTTTTTTGATAGAGCAAAATCGCCTGCAGAATTATGGTCGAAAAGGAGGCCTATAGAAATGACCAGTGCAGGCGATTTGGCTTTGTTGAAACGAAATCAGGAGGAGTGTTGCCGATAATGTTCTGGAGACTGGCAAACCTTTTTAGGAGAACATACAAGAATCAGCTCGGCTTTACCCTGGTTGAGCTGATTGTAGTGGTGGTTATTCTGGCTATCCTGGCGGCAGTCATGATACCAAAGCTCCTGCCATATACTCAGCAGGCCAGAGTGAGTCGGGCGGAAGGGGACATGGCAACGATGAAAACAATCATCGAGTCATATGCCGCCGAATACGGACAGGGGTATTATCCGAAGACAGGAACGCCCGGTACGTATTCGTCAAGCACGGTAATGGGACCGGGTATGGACATTTCGGTTGTGCTTCAATCTGGTGGTGTTCAGTGGACAGGTGCTTCTGGTGGCATAACCGACCCGTGGAATGATCCGTATGAGTACATTCCTTACACGGATGGTAACGGCAATGTTATTGGTTGGAGCATACAGTCAGCGGGACAAACAAAGAAGAGTGGTTCGAATACTGCCTTGTATGAATCTGATATTTATTCGCCGACGTTAGGGACCGTGCCCACTACACTGACCGGCTCCGGGGGGACGGCGGGAGCCGGCGAAACATCAAACGGCGCGACCATGCCATAATGATCAAATATCTTGGAGTGATTTGTTTACATGATCAAACAATTAAAAAAACTTTTGCAAAATCAAAAAGGCTTCACCCTGGTTGAGCTGATTGTAGTGGTGGTTATTCTGGCCATCTTGGCTGCAGTCATGATACCAAAGCTCCTGCCATATACGCAGCAGGCCAGGGTGAGTCGGGCGGAAGGGGACATGGGTACAATGCGCTCCGTCATCGAAGCATATTGCGTGTCGAACGGCCAGGGACACTACCCGACCACGGGCAGCCCAACCGATGGCGGCACCGGCGCACCGACGAACCCCACATCCGTAACCCAGCTCGGTCCCGGCGCGGACATTGCGATGGTGATGCAGACCGGCGGCGTGCAGTGGACAAACGATTCCGGCGGCATAACCGACCCGTGGGGCGATGCCTACGTCTACACACCCTTTACGGATGCTGCCGGCAACGTTATCGGCTACAGCATGGTTTCGGCCGGCCCGGACAAAACAGCTGGTGGTACGGATGATATTTTCGTATCCAGCAACTATTCCCCACAGCAGGGTAGTACTCCGGCAAATATTGCCGACGGCACGGCCGGCACAACGGAAAAGTCCAACCAGTAAACACAAGGCTCTCCATTAAAGGAGGGCCTTTTTTTTGAAACCCAAAAGGAAGGTGTTGCTATTGCTTTATACCGTAACCGGATACATCGACTCTGAGACGAGGGATATCACCGTACAGGCGTACAACGAAACTGAAGCCGTCAACCAGGTTAAACGGAAATTTGGTGAAGACCGGATCATGATCCTGCGGGTTAATCCTGCGTCCAGTCCCGCATTAACGTTTTTACAGTTTAAGCAGAAAGTCAACAGCCGGGAACTGGAATTTTTCTGCCGTCAAATGCATGCGCTCATAGCGGCCGGGGTAACCATGCTGGAATCGCTAAACGCCATAGCTGACCAAACGGACAAGAAGTTTTTCAAAAGCGCTCTTCTCGATATAGCTGACAATATTCGTGACGGCCTATCGCTGTCCGGCGCGTTTCAAAAGCATTCCAACATCTTCCCGCCGGTTTTCTGCAGTATGGTGGCGGCTGCCGAAGAGACGGGCGCTTTGGATGATGCGATGAACGACTTGGCCGAACACTTTGCCGGGGAAGCACGGTTCTGGGGGCGCATGCGCCAGGCGACGGCGTACCCGGCGATTGTCACCGGGCTGTCAATGCTGGAAGTGCTGGTGCTGTTCACCTTCGTTGTACCCAAATTCGCCGACTTCTTAACCAGTGAAAACGTTCCCCTTCCCGCCAGCACTCGGTTGCTGCTTTTTCTGTCGGCGAGGTTCAACCTCATCCTGCCGGCGGCGATCGCTTGTTTCTTTATTTTCGCATTAATCTTTAAAAAAATGTGGCAGGACGAAAAGTTCAGGTACTATATGGAACAGGTTTTCGTGCGTATACCGGTAATTGGCCGTCTAATGACCAGGGCGGCGGCGGCTCGCGTTTGCCGTACTCTGAGTCTGATGATCCGCGTTGGCGTCCCGGTAACAAGTGCGCTTGCCGTCACCGCCAGAGTATCGGGTTTCACATCTTTCAAAAGAGAAATCCAGATGGCCCAGGAGGGTGTCAGAGAAGGCCAGCGTCTCTGTGACGCGTTGAAAAAGTCCAGGTGGCTTCCATCGATAAGCCTGAAGATGATTGCGGTGGGTGAGAACTCCGGCCGGCTGGACAAAATGCTCAACCACGCCGCCGCTCTGTTTGAGGTGGAAATGGAAATGATGATGCAGAAGATACCAACCATTGCCGAAGCCTCCTTGATCATTGTCGTCGGGGGGATAGTTCTGTTCATTCTGATCGCCGTGTACACTCCGATATTTTCTATTTACCAGGCTATTCACTGAAAGGGGCATATTTTGAAATGGCCGTATACAAACAGATGGCCCTGCTGGGCGAACTATTGATTAAAAAGGGACTGGCTAAAAAAGAAGACGTCGTAAAAGCTTTGGAAGAGCAGAAGAAATCCGGAGAAAAACTGGGAGCTATTCTGGTAAAAAACGGGATCATCTCAACCGAGGACCTAGCGGCGGCACTTGCTATACAATTCAATATCAACAGGTGCCGCCCGGGTTTTTGGAACGACCCGCCGGCTGTAGATATACCGGTGGAAATAATCAAAAAGCACCGGGTTTTCCCCGTCCGGGTGGAAAGAAATAAAATATACCTGGCCATGTCCGACCCTTTTAATATCACCGTGACTGACGAAATTTGTTTTGCTTTGAAAAACGTGGAAGTCATACCTGAAATAGCTCCGGCGGAAGATATAGAGCGGGCGATACACAAGTGGTACGGCGGTTTTGGTGACACTGGAAATGAAACAGTTGAAGAAAACGACGATGATGATGCCGACGGGCCTGCGGCCCGGGCGGTGCAGGAACTGATCGAACGTGCTCTTTTGGATGACGCCACCGACATACACATCGAGCCACGTAAGAACAATTGCACCGTTCGGTACCGGATTGACGGCATACTGCACGACGTGACCGTGATTCCAAAGAGCATGCACCAGCAGGTGGTGACCAGGATAAAAGTGATGGCCGGGCTGGCCATAGAAGAAAGAAGGCTCCCGCAGGATGGCCAGATCAGGCATAAGACGCCGCGTGAAATTGAATTGCGGGTGGCTACTCTGGCAACCATTTATGGAGAAAAAATCACCATGCGCATACTTGACAAAACCAAGGTCGCGCCCAGGCTGGAAAGCCTGGGTTACACCGGGCGAAACCTGACTTTGTTCAAGAAAATGCTGCACGCACCCGGTAAGGGCGGGATGATCATTGTGACCGGTCCTACCGGCAGCGGCAAGACTACAACTCTTTACGCCGCCATTATGGAAATTTTTAGCCGTGACATAAACATCGTTACGGTGGAAGATCCGCCGGAATACGAAATCGACGGCATATCCCAGACGGCAATCAACCGCAAGGCGGGACTGGACTTCGCGCCGGTCCTGCGGTCTATTTTGCGGCATGACCCGGATATCATCATGGTTGGGGAAATCCGGGATGAGGAAACGGCGCATTTGTCGATCAGGGCGGCGATGACCGGACACCTGGTGCTTAGTACGCTACACACCAACGATGCGGCTTCTGCCCCGTCGCGGTTAATCGAGATGGGAGTTGAGCCTTACCTGCTGGTTTCAACCCTGCGCTGCGTAATCGCACAGCGATTGATCAGGATAAATTGCCTGAAATGCTCGACTTCATATGTTTTGCCTCCGGATCATCCGGCACAGGAAATTTTGGCTGCTGTAAAAACAGTTGTGCGTGGCAAAGGCTGCACGCGGTGCAACAAGGGATACAAAGGCCAGACGGCGGTGATGGAACTGATGCCGATAACGCGGCAGCTCAGGAAGCTTATCTATGAAAACACCCCTGCAGACGTAATTCGCCAGACGGCGGTAAAGGAAGGCATGGTTCCACTGATAGAAGACGCGAAAGCGAAAGTAGCCGCCGGAGTGACCACGCCGGAGGAGATGATGCGCGTTGTGGCGCTTGAGGAAGACTAATGAACACGGATACACGCTGATCACTGTTATCGCCGCCATGTTTATTTTCGGCACGGCCTCTTTTCTATTGAGCGCGGTGATGGCACGTTCCGTTCAGGCTGCCCGCGTCGCCAACGCCGGAGCTATTGCCGGCTACCTGGCGTTCCAGGAAGAGCAATTGATCATGGGGCAACCGTTTGATAACGTAGTCTCCCGAGCGCCCGCGCCGGTGGATGAGGTCAAGTACCCCGGTTTTATCTGTACCGTGAACGTATCCACCCAATCCGGCGGTTACGTCAAGAAAGTCACCGTTACCTTGACTTATCCGGTTCCCGGCTCTAAAAGCCGGCAAAAGCAATTGATTTTTTACCGGTCTATTGATCAGCAAGTTAACCAATGACTGGCAGGTGCATACAGTGATTCAAAAAGGTAGTCGCAATGCTCATCTCAGTGGCTTAATGACTGAGACAAAAGGCATGACTCTGGTCGAAGTAATAGTCGCAATGTTTATCGGTACGATTATCATAATCAGCGGGTTTGAAATATTCCAATACGCCGGAACATCATATAAAGAAAGTTTTACCAGCTATCAAAACTATAGCGCGCTGCAGAATGCCGCGTCCTGGATTATCCGGGACGCGCGGTCGCAGAACGCGCAAAGCATTGCTATAAATAACGGCGGACAATCCGTAACCGTTGGCAATAACGTGTTTTCCTTTACCGGAAGTCAGCTGGTCAAAACCACCAACGGAACATCAACTGTGGTGGCGCAGAACGTAACGGGTAGCTTTAGTGTGCAAGCAGGCGCCAATAACTCTATTATCCTGACCATAAATATAGGCGCGACCGACGGGCGAAAAAACATACAGGCAAACGCAACAGTATATTCGTTGGTGACAGGGCCTTGAGAGAGGGGATGGTTTGGATTGAGGAACGAAAAGGGCCAGGCTTTGCTTATAGTAACCGTTATATTGATGTGTGTCACTACGATAAGCATGGCGGCGGCGAGCCTCGCCGCTCAGTCGGCCAGAAACGAGCTTCGTAACTGGCAGTTTATCCAGGCCCGATGCGCCGCGGACAGCGGCATGGAACTGGCGAAGGAAAAGCTGTCCACGTATCCCATGTGGACAAGCGGTGCCGATATAGAAGGTCCGCTGGATGCGAGTGTGCCGGGGGTAATCATTAAATCCGTTACGGTTGCGCAGCTCAGTTCCGTTCCCAATCCCGACGGTTCGGCCACGGAGACGGTGAAAGTAGATGTTGTAGGGGCGTGCGGAAATGTGACCAGAGAAGAAGAGGCCACATTCAGCATCGTGTATTACCCGCAGTACTGGCAATGAAGAAAGGGGGGGTACCGGTTGAAAGCTTGTGTCGGGATAGATTATGAGTTGAACGATTTTGTAGTCATGGAACTGCGTGGGGGCAAGCCGGAAATCGTTTTTCAGGAAAGAATGGCTTTCATGGATACGGTTAAACGGGTGGCTGACCGGTTCAAAATGCCGAGGAATCTTCTTCCCGTAACCGCCTTGCCGGGCCGGGAAACGATGCTCAAAGCGCTGCGGTTGCCGGAAAAACTCCGGGAAAAAGATATTCCGGGAACCGTTCAGTGGCAATTCAAAGACATTGAAGAAGACATATATTTAAAACATTGTGTGACCGGAAAAACCGTTTTCGGAGGCTGGCTGGTGATTGCGGCGGCGGTTTCGCAAAAACAGATCAGCGCATTAGCAAACAAAGTATACCGGTTCGGGTTGAACGAGAAGCCGGTTATAGATATGCGGGTGCTGGCACTGTGGCGGGGAGCGAGATATTTTCACCCGGGGAATACAGACACGGCGATGGTCGTGCTGGAGGAAATCCCTAATCTTGGGGCGAGAATAGTTGCAGGTAAGGAATGCCTTGAATTCGCCAGGGAGATAACCGGAGACAATATTGAATTCGAGATTCGGCGCACCATTACCCATTACAAACAGGAGTTTACTGACAAGGCAGATGTGCTGGTTGTTGGAGAAGATATTCCTGGAAATACGGCAGCCGTTGGTATGTCCCTGTACCCATTTGCAAAGCCGGGTGTTGATTTTTCGCCCGGAAGCAAGAGGAAGGTTATCTTAAGCAAGACACCTGTTCTGCCGTCAAGGAAAAGTTTGCTGACAGTTGCCGGCGCAGCGTTGATTTGGCTCGGTCTAGTTACCAGTCCTTGGGCGGCGGGCAATTGGTGGTCTGCTCGGACGACGGCCATAGAAAGTGAGATGATCGGTTTACGACCGGCGCTGGCGCAAGCGGACACCATCATGAAACAAACGCAAACTGTCCAGCAGTGGAACGCCGTGCTGGAATCATTCTCGCCGCTTCCCACAGTGTTTGAGCTCGACGATTTGCGTTACGCCATACCCTCTGACTGCTGGCTCACCGCGCTGGAAACGGTGGGACAACAAACACAGTCTGTCCAGAATCAACAAGGGCAGAATCAAAACGAGCAGGGAGTGCCGAATCAACAAGGACAACCCACGCTGGATCTGCAAAGCCAAAGCGCGCAACCCCGGCCAACCGGGCAAAGTAACGAGCAACACAACGCTGTTGCATTGCCGCCCGCTCCGGCCGGTTTCAAAATTGAGGGATACTCCAATGAGGTGAACACAATCGCAGCCTTTCGGGACAACTTGAGCAAGTTGCCTTGGACGGCGAATCCGAAAATAGTGTCCGTGACAACTGACAACACTCTGGGCGCGTATAAGTTTGCTTTAAGTGTAGGCGTGAAAGGGGGACCTGTTCTAAGTGCAGATACAGTTAGGTCAAATACGGATAAACCAGATAACTGACATTTTAAGAAACCTCCTGGAAGACCGGGCCAAACTGTATAAAGCGGGTGGGACAGCAGCTCTACTTGTTTTGACGGTTTATCTCGCGGTTCCCGGCATTCGCGCGGCGGGGATCGCTTATCAAAAATACCTCACTACAAAAACGAGTTACGTTGCTCAGGAAAATCAAGCGAATGACATCCCGGTGCAGGAAACGGCGCTGAAAGAAGCGCAGGATAAGTTTAAAGTCTTATCCAACAGATTTGCCTTCAGCGTGGACACCGGCCAGACGTTAAAAAGAATAGCGGATTGCTGCAAGAGGGACAATGTAGCGCTAAATTCCATACAACCAGGTGACCCGGTGGAAAAGGTATATCAAGGACATCTAATGGCCGTGCCGATCAAAGTTGAAGTCACGGGGGCCTTCCCGGATATCATCAAGGCGATGAACGATATCGAGCATGACGGTAATCCGGCTGAATTTCGAGAGGTCAAGATATCAACGGCACAAAAAGGTGCTCCCGGTGACGTAACTGCCCACCTGACTATCGTATTTTACTCATTGTACAAGCCGGAGATGACCCAGTATGTTACTGCGACGATATCGGGCAATTACAACCCGTTTTTTGCCTTAAAGCAGCCATCGCAAGCTCCATTCCAGCAAAGTCAGCCGGGTTTGGAAAAACAGTTACCGCTGGTGAATCAGGTATTGCCGGGTGACAATACATCGCCCGTCTCAGGGCAGCCGTCAGTGCAACCCGGTTCAGAGCAACAACCAGTTTCGGAACAGCAGCAAACAGTGAAATGACCCGCTTTGGAGACGAGGTTTTTAAGAAGTTTTTACAGGGGGGGGATGGTTTTGATAGTGTACACCGACAGTCCGAATATGCTGCCCACCGGCCACTATCTAGCCAGCGATGTGTCCGACGCGGACGTGGTAGTGGCCTTTACGCCGGAATTTTTAAAGGGTGCGGTCATTCGCGACAAGCTGGTGCTTTTGGCAGGCAGAAGGGCGCCACTGTCGCTTGCAGGAAGGGGATTGGAAATCAAGCTTGTAGACCCGGCCAATTTATCTGATGTATTGACTTGTTTAGCTATCAGGAGATCGGTGATAAAAGAAAAGACAAAACAAACCAAGAAAACCGGCTTGCGGTCGATTATACCTCGAAAAAAACAGGCATGCGCTTTGCTTGTCGCATCTCTAGCGGTAATTTTGGCGCCCGGATTATCAATTGCCGCCAATGAACCGGTATCGCTACTTACTAAAGCTCAAGAAACCGGCGATGGTCAAAAACTGCAATACGCGCGTTTCTCTGTCCCGGATAAAAACGGAAAACCGGTTTGGCCTACCTCTCAAGAAAAGGTAATTGTTCAGTACGGTTTTGACGGCGAGTGCAATTATCACGCCGCCGCAACGCTGGCGGCGAATACAGGCGAGCCGATCAGAGCGGCTCTCGGCGGGGTAATTAAAGCGATCTACGGCGATTCCGTCACTGTGGACGGTTACGGTATGGAATTGACCTATGGCAATTTAATGCCGGCTGTCGCTTTGAATGATGAAGTCTGCGGCGATGCTACCCTGGGCACAGCGAAAGGTAATATTACGCTCGTAGCTAAAAGGGGCGGTATGCTCTTTGACCCGGTGGCTTCTTTCTGGCCAGAGCTCTCGCGTTTTGCCGCACAAAAAAAAGAGCAGGAACAAATGGCGGTACAGATAAAGGCTGTCGAAGAAAAGGCGGGCCGCATGGAACATATACCTATACGTCCACCGGAAAACATGGAGCAAACCTTTGAAAACGCCGCCAAGGTGTACGGCGTGGATGTTGACCTGTTGAAAGCCGTCGCTTCCGAGGAATCGGGTTTTGATTCCATGGCCACGTCGTCAAAGGGAGCGATGGGTGTGATGCAGTTAATGCCCGGCACGGCAGCTGAACAAGGCGTTACCTCTCCTTATGATGTTGCGCAAAACATATACGGCGGGGCGCGGTATTTGAAGGAACAATTGCTGAGGTTCAACGGAGACGTGGCATGTGCTCTCGCGGCTTATAACGCTGGACCGAAAGCCGTACTAAACTGCAAGGGCGTACCGCCGTATGTGGAAAATTACGTCAGGGCAGTCATTGCTGAATACAACGGTTTGAATGAGGGAGTCAAATTATGAGGAATTACGATTTGACAGACATTAACGACGTTAAGCCTGACCCGGGGGACGCGCCTAAAAGGCGTGTTACCGTGGCGCGACACGATTATCGGGGAAAAAGCGAACTGGACATGCTTCTTACTTTCGCTGTCAACATTGACGCTTCAGATATTCACCTCACTGCTGGTATTCCGCCGGCAGTAAGGCTACACGGCAGATTGTGGAAATTAACCATGCTGGCGCAAAGCGGCCCTCCAGGCGTTCGATTCGAGGTAGACCGGCTGTTTCAAATTAACCCGGCGTTCAAAGAACCGCTAAAGCCTGAAAGAATAGCTGGTTTATGCCAGCCTTTACTGAAAAAAGAACCGCATGGAGTTAGGAAAAGCATTGACATGGCTTACGCTATACCGGACGTATCACGTTTTCGCGTCAACTTATTCCAACAGCGCGGCACGTGGGCGGCGGCGTGGCGAGTGCTGTCGAGCACCGTCAAGGATATACGTGATCTTTTTCCATATTCCCGGAAGGTTATAGACCGGTTGGCCGCTTTTGCGACTATGCCCAGAGGGCTCGTACTGGTTACAGGCCCGACCGGTTCTGGGAAGACAACTACCCTGGCCGCGATGATCAGCTATGTAAATCGTACATTTGAAAACAACATTATTACTTTAGAGGACCCGATTGAATATGTGCACCAGCATGGAAGGTCTATTGTCAATCAGCGTGAACTTCATAGTGACGTAGACAGTTTTGCCGAGGGTTTGAGGGCCGCCCTCCGTGAAGATCCGGACATCATCATGGTTGGCGAGATGCGCGACCGGGAGACTATATCTACGGCGATCACGGCGGCGGAAACCGGGCACCTGGTGCTTTCTACCCTGCACACAAACACGGCGGCCGAAACCGTAGCACGGATTATCGACGTGTTCCCGCCGCACCAGCAGCAGCAAAGCCGGGTGCAGTTAGCTTCTGTACTGCAAGGCGTGATTTCGCAGCAACTACTGCCTCGCGCCGATGGCAAGGGTCGGGTGTGCGCAGTGGAGATAATGGCTGTAAACAATGCCATACGCTCATTGATTCAGGAAAACAAGATTGTCCAGATACCGGCTAAAATACAGACCGGCGCCGCTGATGGCATGGTCCTTATGGACCAATCACTGGGCAATCTTGTTTCTTTAGAATTGATAACCGAAAAGGAGGCGATGGCGAAAGCGGTTGACGTTAACCTCTTGCGGCAATACCTTGGTTAGCCGGCATAAAACAGGTGCAATGAGCTATTAAATCAGTACGAGAGCAGGAAAGTCAATTCAGAAAGTGCACACCCTGACATTATGGAGAAAATGAACCCTTTTAAAAGACAAATATATGTAATTTTGAGGTGCTATAGATGATTGTTAGCTTATACGATGATTTGTAAAAGGATTGTTAGCAGTTTTAACTAAAATAATTTTTGTTGGGGGCGAGTATGATGAAAAAGTTTTTATTATTAGCAATATTTTTGATGTTTGTTTTATTTATACCATTGTCAAGTGCAAGTGCACTAACATTTAATGCCACTGCAGATTCTTGGGTTGAGGGAGATTATGATTCTGGTAAAAATAATAATTATGGTAAAAGCGGTGAGCTTGAAATGAGCGGGGCTGCTAATGATGCATTCATAAGATGGGATGACGCCAAAATTTTCTCAGAGGGAAATGGTTGGGCAAGGATAGATGATTTAAAATTTGAGTTTTATCTCTACCGTTCAAGTGATACTTCTTTTAGAAAAAGTATTCACGCTATAACAGCACCTTGGGATGAAATGACGATCACTTACAATAATAAACCTTCTTACTCTAATGTTAATTTAGATTCTGCACCCTGGCCCTCAACTAATGGATATATTAGGTCATGGTATATTTGGGATATTAATGCTGTGTCAACTAGTCAGCAAAATTTATTAAATATATGTAAAAATGGGTTGGTAATGGATTTATATATTGGTACAGATGGCAGGTTGGAAGATGCCCTTATTTATGGTAAAGATACTAATGGTTCTTATTACCCTTCTAAATTACATGTAACTTTTTCAATAGCGAAATCTCCAACCCTGAGTTCAACATCATCTACTCAGAATTCGATAACTTTAAATATCAATAGAGGCGATTTTCCAGCAGGGGTAAACATAAAAGCATATAGAAATGGCAGTTATTTAAAAACAATAACTTCTGGTGGAAGTACATTCACTGATAGCGGATTGACTCCAGGTGTTTCCTATAACTATCAATTTTCTGCTGAGTATTCTGGGGTTGAAGGACCATTATCTTCAACATATTCGGTCCGAACCATTCCTCCCACACCAAATACACCAACGGGCACTTTATCACGAATTTCGTGGTCTCAGACTGCAGGGAGGAGCAACGTAATTCTTTCTTGGCCTGCCTGTGCTGGTGCTACAGGGTATAAGGTAGGGGTATTTGACGGCAATGCTTATCGGGCAATTGATGTAAGGAACGTTACTTCATGGAATTTGGCCAATGCTAAGATTTATCCAGATGAGAGCTGGTTAAACGGCCAGGCTAATAACAGCATATCGAACGATCCCTTTAACCATTCTACAGGTGGTTTTGCATTAAGGGATGATCCCAATAATTTGTATTTAAAAACTGTTGGAACTACTTACGATAGTGCTCATAATTACTGGTTTAGGGTAAGTGCTTATAATGAAGCTGGCGAATCTCCTTATTCTACAAATACCTATACACCAACATTGCCCGATGCGACAGATACGGGGGCTCCGTCAGGTATGAACAATACAGTTTCCTCAGAGGGTCTAGAAAAAACTTATAATACTAATGTAAAGGTAACTGTAACGGCATCAGACAGCGAATCCGGCATCTACCAGATAGCACTTTCAAATGATAATGTTTCCTTTACGGTCAAGCATACCGCAGCTAAAGGTGCTGACGGTGGAACTGGAGTTACTAGTTATAATGATACATTTGATTGGACGGTTACACCAGGAGCTGGAACGAAAACAGTTTATGTGAAAATTATCGATGCCGTTGGTAATTCAGTTGTCGTAACTGATTCTATAGCTTTGGCTGAAGATATGCTTCCACCGTCAATTACTCTGCTGATTAATGGAGGTGCAACGTCTACTACCTCAAAAAATGTAACCTTAACAATTGTTGCAACTGACAACACCAGTGTTTCATCTCAGATGCAAATGAGCTTTAGTAACGACGGCAACCTTTGGTCCCCTTGGGAGACATTCACTCAGACAAAAGCCTGGGACTTAACAAATACAAGTTACGGGGGGGTAGCAGGGGCTGCAGTAAAGAAAGTCTATGCTCGTTTAGCCGATTTAGCACAAAATTCTAGCATTGCCAGTGCGAGTATAGGGTATAACCCTACTCCACCAACCGGAACTGTAACAGTAACTGGGGGAACATCAGGAACCTTCAACGGTAATTCGGTTATTTTCGTTAGCGGAGACACTCCGACTCTTACTATTAACGCTGCAGGAGCCTCTATGATGCGATACGACACCGGGTTAGGTGCATGGTCAGATTGGGAAACCTATGCAAGTAGTAAGCAAATTGTTCTGGCTAAATCCAATGGCGTTTGTAAAGTAAGGATTCAGGTACAGGACGCCTATGGTGTAACATCAAATCCGACAGAAATTTTGGTGGTGGTGGATGGACTGCCGCCGACAATAAACAGTGTAAAAACTTTGTCCGGTGCCAGTGCAACCTCTGGTAACTCAATAATCCTAGTGGTGAGCGCCACCGATAACATTAGTAAAAACTTTCAATATGACATAAATGGTGGAACTAAGCAGGCCTTACCAGCTAACGGAATAATCACGGCGCCGGTAAGTGGTAGCGGCCCTGTACCTATTACTGTAAACGTTTATGACGATGCAGGGAACAAGGGGTCAGGCACGATATCAATATGGAAGCTTAATTAAAGATTAAAGTTCCGGTGCCGTATTAATTTTCGCCCTGGTAGGAAAACCTACCAGGGCTTTTTAGTTTGCCCGGCATGTCTGCCGCACCGATGGGTTGAAAGAAACCCTGTCACCTAACCAGCGGGAAGACAACCCGTAGGCAAGGGCGTCACTGGTAACGGTGGGGTCTGGAGGAAGCCGAAGGGGGAGCTTGGAACATAACGAAAGTGAACCGAGGTTGGCCTTACAGGTGGGTAACCCTGCTAAATAGGGGAAAGCCCGAAAGCTGGATAACCTGAAAGGTTAGGACGGATGCGTTCAAGCTCAGGCAAGCAGACTTAACCGGGGAAGCCCGGCATCATCCTACAAGACACAGTAGGTAAGCCCAAACAAGCGGAAACGCAAGGGAGGGAATACGTGGAGCAGGGTGGCAGATGAGTCCGTAGTAGTGATTAACCCTCAGCCAGTGAAGGCTGGTAACAGACCGGAGGGCAAAACTGAGGGGACATTGCACCTGGTTGCAATAGGGCATAAGGAGCCAAAAGCCTTTATGCTTGCGAAGGGACGAAGATAAACCAAAGTATGCAAATAAAGAACCAAGCGGTGGGACGAGAAGATAACCGAGGCTGAAACGCTGAAGGGAACGTTAAGGCAGGCGGCGACGAACTTGCTCGCCATAACGTCCGCTCAGGCGGAGTATTGCGGTACTTAACGGTAAGATTGCCACAGAGCTAGAGACGCCGGGAAGCCGCAGGAAGAAACCGCCGCAAAACCGTAAGGAACTAAGGGAGCATAGCGAAATCAGGTGAAATGATGAAGAAATGGTACAGCCTAATAGATAAAGTATATCGGCTTGACAATTTGGAAAGAGCCTGCCGTGCCATTAGAGCCAACAAAGGAGCTCCCGGAGTAGACGGTGAGACCGTGGAAGCCTTAGGCCAGAACCTGGAAGAAAGGCTGCACCAACTTCATCATGAGCTGAAAACCGGCACATACAAGCCACAGCCGGTCTTAAGGGTAGAAATTCCCAAAGCGGATGGCAGCAAACGCCCGCTGGGAATACCCACCGTAAAAGACCGTGTAGTCCAACAGGCACTTCTCAATATCTTGCAACCCATCTTTGAACCCGACTTTCATCCCTCAAGCTACGGCTACCGACCGGGACGCTCCTGTCACCAAGCAGTGGCCAAGGCCGAGAGATTTATGAATAAATACGGATTGAAATACGTAGTGGACATGGATCTCTCAAAATGTTTTGATCGGCTGGATCATGAATTGATCTTGGAAGGAGTAAACCGGAAAGTGAGCGACGGCAGCGTGCTGAAGCTCATTAAGAAGTTTCTCACCGCTGGAGTCATGAAAGACGGAGCCTGGGAAGAAACAGATATTGGAAGTCCGCAAGGGGGCGTCATCAGTCCATTACTTACGAACATATATTTGGATCAATTCGACCAGGAAATGAAAAGAAGGGGTATTCGCATCGTCCGCTACGCGGACGATATTCTGATATTCGCCCGAACTCACAGAGAGGCCTGGAAATATCAGAAACTCGCCACCGAAATCCTTGAAAATGAACTCAAGCTAGTGGTCAACAAAGAAAAGACGCACCTCACGAGCGTGAATGAGGGAGTAGCATATCTTGGATTTATCATATGGCCCAGGTATGTCTCTATCCATTCCAAGAAAATAAAGAGCTTTAAGGACAGAATAAGGCAACTAACTCCCAGGAACCACGGAATAAACGTTGAGGAAATGGTGAAGCGTCTTAACCCGGTCTTGAGAGGGTGGGCCAACTATTTCAGGGTCGCCAACTGCAAGAATCTATTTTCACAGTTAATGGAGTGGATTCGGCGGCGGTTGCGAATGAAGCAAATGAAAGAGTGGAAGAGCTGGAAACCATTGCACAAGGCGCTGCGTAGGCGGGGGTATAAAGGGGAGTTTCGGAAAATTTCTGTTACGAAATGGCGCAACTCTGCCAGCCCGCTGGTCAACATGGCACTGCCAAACAGCTGGTTTAACGAGATTGGACTAATTAATTTGGCTTCGTATAATGCCGGCATTTTGCATCACTTTTGGGAGAAGTGACTGAGGTTTATCAGGAGCCGGATACGAGGCCCGTAAGTCCGGTTCTGTGAGAGGGATAACGCCGCAGAAAATTACTGCGGCGCTACCCTACTCGATTAGGGGGGTGTTGTGAATGCCAAAATTTTTTATTTCACTGTTTATTGTAGTTCTTTTGGCGGTTGCTGTCTTTGGGGTGTATAGATTACAGGCCTCGGTAGATGAAATTAAAGAGAACGAATATCCCCAACATCACAAAACTATGAGCTAAAGGAGCCAAAAAAGCAGTTGACAACTATACTAGCAACAGTTCGGAAGGTTCCTGGGATCTAGCGTTGCAATACCTCACCGGCGAGGCCCTGGACAGGGCAAAGGACAGGTTCGGTGTTGCTGAAAAGGCAGAACTTATTGCATCTAGATGGTTACGCTGAAGTAGCAGCACGATATGGAAACTACATTGATTATCTGCCCCGGGAACGCCGGGGGGGGGTTTTTAGGAGGGGGCTGTTAACATGGCTAAAAAACCAATTAAAATCTTTTGCCTGGTTTGCATTGCAGGGACTTTATTGTTGCTTTTTTTCGGCTATAGAAGTAAAGCACCATCGAACAAAGCAGAAGAAATCGTAAGGAACTACTTGTCAGCTTCCGCATCTTTAAACTTGCAGGAAGTAAAAGAGTACCTCACTGGACAGGCCTTAAGTTCTGCTGAACAGAACATAAAGAACGGTCCTAATAAGGTAACGATTGTTAACGAGAAAACGAAGGTTATATCTCAGTCTAATAACTTTGCTATTGTCAGCGCGGAAACTGTTGAAATGCCCGGACACAACCGCTGGAACTATCTTTTTCACCTTCAACAAACATCAGGAAAATTGCTCATTTATAAAGTGGAGTTTGTAAGTCCGGATCTACCGGGCCATCTTAATGAAAGTAGTATACCGGGTACGCTGTCCGATACGATTAAGTCTTATGTCAGTGCAAAGGCTGAGGGTGAACAAGTCAAGGCCCTGCAGTATCTGACTGGTGTGGAGCTTGTAAAAGCCCAAAGGGAGGAAATGTTTCAAAACAGGGTTCAAGCTCAGCAAAAGACCGCTAAACCCCATGGAAGTGTAACTGATTTTCAGTTAACTTCGTCGGGGGCAGGTGACGGGTACCACTTAGTTCATGCCACCTATACCGTTTCCTTTCCCGGCCTGCAACCCATCCATAAGGACGTTCTATTTACTGCCGCAGACGCGTCCGGTGCTTGGAAAATAGTATCGGTGGATCAGGTTTCCGGGGAATAGGGGGAGGCAGAAGTGATAAAGAGAATCTTCTTTCTTTTCCTCCTGGCTTTCGTAATGGCGGCAGCATATCTCCCGTTGCCGGCCTTCGCAGGGCAGGTAATCCTGGATGATAAGTATCAGAATACCAGCAATGTTGACATGAATAAAACCACCGCATATGTGGACACGAGCGGCGGGTATGTTTGTCTACCTCAACAGCCTATACCCAACGCCATAGCCATACAACAGTTTGGCTATGAGTATGCGGTGGCCACTACATCCGGAATCAATGTATACGACTACGATGACGCTACCGGCAAAATGTCATTGAACGCGGCCCTGTCCATTCCATCCGTGACCAACGCAACGGGAATAGCTGTGCGTCAGGATGCTCCGGAAATATGGTCATTAACCAATAATGCTCTGACGCTTTACTCTTTTAACGGTTCTTCAATGTCGGCTAGCGCGACCGTTACAGGCTTAAATAACATCGTCTCCGTCAGTGCATGGTCCAACGCCGATAAAGCAGCACTCCTTTCTAACACTGGCGTTGTGACAATTTACAACGCATCCGGAGGGAGTTTAACTCCTACCTTAACGGTTAATACCGAACTGAGTAGCCCTGTGGCCGTTTCGGTTGTGCCTGGTACGCCAAATTTTGTTGTGTCAACTGGCAAAGCTTTTTACTTTTACGTTTACGATGATGCTACCGGGAATTATGCCCAGGATACAACGAAAACGGTAACAGGCCTTAGTAATGTGTTGTCAGTGAGTAGCCAGCAGGGTGGGGTTGGAGTTTTAAACAGCTCCGGAGTATCGTACTATTCCCAGGACGATGCCGGTGGGTTTAAAAATACAAGCGTTTTTTCAGTGTCCCCCATAAGCAGCCCGGTTGCCTTTTCAATAAAGCCGGGGAGTTACGATTACGCCGTGCTTACCCAATCCGGAGACGTAAAGTATTATACTTACGATGATAGCTCGGGCACGGAAATAGAGAACACGTCTCTGGAAGTTTCAGGACTGAATCTGGTTTTCATGGGCTACTTGCACCCCAAAGATTATTATTCAGTAGTTCTTCATAGCGGCAATATTTGTAATACTGTAAGGTTGACACTAAACCAGACCCTGCCGATCGGCACTTCCGTAACTTGGTATGTCAGTTCCGATGGTGGAGCAACCTGGGTTACTGTTACTCCAAGCAATTGGACTACAATTGCACCTGGAAACCAATTTGTAATACATGCAGTTTTAGATACCAGCGATTCCAGTATTACGCCGAAAATTTTTGAAGTTACGTTAGAGGTAAAGGCGCTTACAGGTATAACCTTATCACCGACGTCTATGAGCGTGACCGGCGCGAATAAGTTTATAGGTTCTTTAACGGTAACGGCCAATTATTCCGATAACAGCGCCCAGGATATAACCAATTCAGTGTCTTGGAATGCTGTACAAAACCCCACCCTTGTTCAAAATGGAGCTGTGGTGGCTTATGTGAGCGGGCCGGGGCAGGTTTTCAGCGGACCATATGTCGGTACAGCCATAATCACGGCGATTTACTCTTTACCAAACGGGCAGAATTTCACTTCAAATGACTGTACCGTTACGGTGAATCCGGATATACCTCCTTCCGGCATATCGAATTTTATTCAACACTATCGAAGGGAAGTTGGGTGATCAGGAATAACAATATGATTAAATCATCGCGGATTTTCTTGTTGCCCCGTTTCGGCGGGGTTTCCTTTTGCATTTAATAACAATGGCCAGTCCACTCTTTTTGTTTAAATAGTTTAAAATTTAGGAAAGGATAGGGGGGTAACTTGAACTTGAAAAAAACCCTGGAAAATGTATTGGCTAACAGGCTGATCACAACGGTATTTCAGCCTGTAATTCACATTGAAACTGGAAGAATAATCGGATATGAGGCTTTATCAAGGGGACCGGAAGGACCGTTGCAAGAACCATTAGTCCTTTTTTCACTTGCCACGGAGTTTGGTTATGCCATGAAGCTGGAACAGTTATGCTTGGCAAGCGCCATGGAAAATTCAATATCAATGCCGACCAATTTGAGACTTTTCATTAATCTTAGCCCTTTCGCAGTCGAGAATGGAATTTTGGACGTGTTTGACCATGAACTTACTGAACTTACTGTTATAGAAATTACCGAGGCTGGAGTAATCAATGACTATAGCAAAGTCAAGAAAGTTATTGATTTTTACAGGAGAAGAGGCATAAAGATAGCTGTTGACGATGTGGGTAATGGTTATGATCGTTTGCGCAGTATAGCTGAACTGGAACCGGATTGGATAAAAATTGATCGTGGGTTAATACAGGGATGCTATGAAAACAAGGGTAGGCGTAGGGTTTTAAAACACCTTGTGGCGTTGGCTGCTGAATTAAAAGCAAAAGTTGTAGCGGAAGGAATTGAGAAGGTAGATGAATTAAATATTGCTGGTGTAATTGGTATACATTATGCCCAGGGATTTTATCTTGGAAAGCCGCAATCAAAACCCTGGGAGAATTTAATGTGTGCAGGTGATAATTCACACTTGTCACCCTATTTAGTTAGCAAGTGTTTTTAAGCAGGTTACTAGTGAAAGGAGTCATTTATTGTGGATTTTACTGAAGAGATAAACAGAATTATTGAAAAAAAAGAGATATTAACTTTTTTTCAACCTATAATTCATCTGAGAACCGGAAACGTAGCTGGCTTTGAGGCATTGTCCAGAGGGCCTGTCGGTAGCCTGCATTCCCCCAACAACCTTTTTACAACCGCTTACAGGTGCCACAGACAGCAAGAAGTTGAACTGGTCTGTCTGGAATTGGCGGTAAAACACTCAAAACGCCTTCCTCCCGGGCAGGTGTTTTTCAACCTAAGTCCCAGTACAATTCTATCTTCCAGCAACACCGTCTTGAATATTATCGACCCATTAAATGACAGGGCAGTTATCGAACTTACCGAGATAAAGGTCAAAAACAGAGATGTAGGGACTTTGGTGGCCATCCTAAGCAGTTTCCGCGCTTGCGGGATTAAAATCGCACTTGACGACGTTGGGAAAGGGGAACGTGACTTCTGGAGTATAAGCGAGTTCCCGTCGGATTTTCTGAAAATAAATCAGAACTCGATTCACAGGCTGGCACGGTATAAAAATGGTACTGCCCACCGATACCGGTTGATGATTGAAAAGTTACTGGAGTTGGGTAAATTACTCGGCGCCCAGGTGATAGCCGAAGGCGTGGAGACGAATGGACACTGTCAGATCGTTAAAGACCTTGGAATTGAACTTGCCCAGGGCTTTTTCTTTTCAAAGGCAATGCCGGTAGAGCATTGGATAGAAGAGGAGGGGCAGAAATAATGGTTGTTGGAGCCGATCTTTGCAACACGATTGCCAACGTTAATTTAGAGCTACTCAAATATTTTAGTATTAATTATTTGACGTACCCTTTTTCCGAGGTACCGCAAGGCTTTTTTGAAACAAGTAGAGGCCTGGAGATTTTATTAAAAGCAGAGCCACTTCCAAACGCGCACGCCGTGTTGCGAAACCTTAACGGCCAGGGCCACCGGATTGAATACATCACTAACCGCCCTAAATCAGCCTACTTCGTAACAAGGCGGTGGCTTGAGCTAAACGGTTTTCCCGCAGGCCGTATTGTCTTCACGGAAAACCCGGAGGAAAAGGCCAATTATGTAATATCGCGGGGCATTCAGTTATTTTTTGAGGACGACCCCCGGGTTATATCGAATTTGAATAAAACCGGGGCTTTGGAAATATTCGTGAAGGATTGGCAATACAACCGTTCGTTAGTACGCCAACAAGGCCTCAAAAGCTTTAAGAGGTGGAGTGAGTTCCTTGTCTCTTAAGCTTGTAAAAACCTTCTACTTAAAGTAACCGGGAGTCATAATTCCCGGTTTTTTTGTTTGTTTTGAAAAACATTTTTGGAGGTGCAGAAATGCGAACAAAGTACCAATCACTAACAAACGACGTGGGCTACGGAGGCATTAAAGCCGTCTCTAGCGACGGAAAACGGGCTAGTTATCCGTCGGTCCTGGCCCTAGTAAGGGAGGATGATTTAGGCGGCATTTTTGACGGGGAAGGACACACCCGGCGCGCAACTATCTATCGAACTGGTCCGGAAAGGTGATGAGGGACTAACCCGCCGCCCATGTGGTTCTCTATAGACAGGCTGGAGATTATTACACTTACCGAATTATTACTTAATTGTTACCTAATTATTCGGTAGTAATTACGTAATTATTACTTACTTGAAGGGTGGTTAAAAGTTTTGCGTACCATAGCTGTTGTCAATAGTAAAGGTGGAGTTGGCAAATCAACCGTTAGTGTCCACCTCGGCCACGCCCTGGCCCTAGCCGGTAAAAAGACCCTCATCGTGGACATGGACATGCAAGACAATATACGCATTTGGTTTAATGCTGAAGAGAAAAGAACTACATTGTTCGAGATGATGGTGGAAGGAAAGAAGGCAATTGATGCCACAGTAAATGTCCGGGAAAGGTTAGACATAATTGCATCCGGAGGTGACAACCTCGGCGCTGTTCCGTTCCTTTTGAACCTTGGGAACCTGGTTAATGATTTATCAAGACCTGATGCAGCAGATTTCAAGAGAATTCTTAGCAGGCTGTCGCTGCAATGGCTTTTTGACTTAAAGGCGCCAGCTCCGGAAATTCTAAAGAAATCACTACGTCCTCTAACAGGTATCTACGACTACATTTTAATTGACTGCTCCCCATCGAGAACGCTGTTGCACACAATGGCGGTAGTCGCTTCCGATCACGTCATGGTCCCTGTCTCAATGGAATGGCTAAGCATTGTGGGGAGCGCTCAGGTCGGCAACGCCATATCCGATGTAAGGGAAAAATACAATCTCTCAACAGACATCGCGTTTGTGGTACCCACCTTTTTCGATAAAAGAAGAAGCCGTGTATGCCAAGAAGTCATGGAAGACCTGACGAAAATGTATGGCAAGAAGGTTACAAATCCGATCCGGATAAACGGACGACTGTCTGAAGCTCCAAGTTGGGGAAAAACGGTCTTCGATCTTGCCGATCGCCGCGGGATGGAAGATTTCGAGGAACTTGCGCGTAGGGTGATAGGGAATGAATAAAGGGGTGCAAAAAAGGGCGGCTATAGAAGCGCTTATGCCCGGAAAACGCTCCGCTTCACAAGATTCGGTAAATAGTAATGAATTATTACCGAATCATTCTGTAATTAATACAGATTCAGTCCATTCCTTAAACAGAAAAAATAAGCCAATAAGCGAAAAAGCAGTCAAAAAGACCTACAGTTTTCACCCTAGGACCTTAAAGGGCTTAGAGAGTTATGCGCATGAAAATGGGATGACTTACAGTCAGGTCATCAACCTTGCGTTAAGGCAATTAATCCCCAGGTCATATTTTGAAGCCGATTAATTATAAGAGAAAACCAATGAGCCCTTTACAGAGAAACACCCCATACGTAATAATTCGGTAATTCCTACTGAATTATTACCGAATTTTTCAGTATTTATTAAGCCATTTTGAAGCTTCCATAAAGCAGCAACAAGCATAGGTTAATCATATAACACAACTTACCATATATGGAAACCTAATAAGTGCTAGACGGAACGGCAGTACGGCGCATGAGTGTTCCCTGTAGCCATCATTATTGGTCTATCTTTCAAACCAGGCTCCCCCGGCCTTGCGGCCTTTTTTGCTCCCCGCAAATGCTCACTATATATAATACACGCTTACCGTGCCCTGGAGGCCTACAGCCCCAAGGCCTGGGGTGTCGGACAATTTTCACCCTGTCCGACACCAAACCCTGGAGGCCTTGCGCCCCAAGGCCGGGCGCGTCGGACGTGCGTCCGACAGTAAACCCGCAAACCCTTGCGCCCCAAAGCCGGGGGCGTCCCACACCTATAATCTTCCAGGAACCCCGGGCGGGCGCCCAAACCTGGTCCCGGCCAAACCATCTTGGATTCCAGGAACAGGGAA
This sequence comes from Pelotomaculum schinkii, assembly GCF_004369205.1. Classification (NCBI taxonomy): domain Bacteria; kingdom Bacillati; phylum Bacillota; class Clostridia; order Eubacteriales; family Desulfotomaculaceae; genus Pelotomaculum; species Pelotomaculum schinkii. The sequence continues at coordinate 244,650 of NZ_QFGA01000003.1, forward strand.
ACCCGGTTACCAGGGACCAGGTCAGCATGGTCTTTTTCCTGGAAATAAATCCTGGGTCCCAGGCCCGGACCAGGTTACCTGGGAACCCGGTCCAGGAACCAGGACCCAGGACCAGGCCGCCGGCAGGCGCCGGGCGCCAGGGCCTGGTATGCGGCGGCCAGGCCAAGGCCCAGGTTCCAGGTCCAGGACCCCGGTCCCCAGGAACCAGGACAAGGCTGCACGGCTGCGGTGACAATCGGTGTACGGACCAAAGGGGAAGGCGCTAACTGAAGAGGGATTGAAACGGAGGTGGAGATGTCATGCAGGCCAATGTTTGCGCACCGGAAGAAGGTTTCAGTGCCAACAAGAAAAAGGGTGAAGCCTGGTGCCCATACTGTGCCGGGAAGTTACCCTTCGGTTGGGATTCTGTGTTAAAAACTGCCAGATGCACAGGGTGTAAATGTTCTGTGAAAGACTTTTATTTTCGCAAGTATAACGATTTATGGGGTGAGTCGAGTATTAACGCCTTTATATGCGCAGTAAAAAAATCAGGATTGAAGGTGAACTCATAATGGCCACGGAAAAAAGATCGATACGATTTCCGTTACCTGTGGCTAAGGATATCAACCGGAAGGCGGCTGACGAACATTTAGATTTCTCGAACGTAGTAATAGACCTTTGCCGAAGGCAACTAGGAGAAGACAACAGTTGGGAAAACACCAGGACGGCGGCTCTTTACAGCAGAGCTGCTTTTTTAGCGGTCTCGGAGCTACTGGCCATGGCTAAAAAGGAGGATGTTGAGACGGTACGACGGGCGCTCCTGGCCAGGGCCGGGCGCAGGGAAAACTGGGGCGCACCGGGGCCGGGCCCAGGGACTAGGGCGGAGCCGGGAGCTGGCCAGGGCCAAAGGGATTAGTGAAAAATGTTCGGGTTTGGGCAACACAAATAGCCCCAGGAAAGCGTCCTTTTTCTGGGGCTGACCTATTCAGTACCCAGGTATTTTTGCTATGCAAACCAATAGATCTTCAGGCGCCTGAAATTTGTGTGCGGATATGTATGAAATTAGGCCTAATTCCAAATCCGTTAAATTATTAATATCCAACAAATCCCATGTTTATACAGGCGGTGGTAAACTTTTGAATGTCAAAGTGTGGCTTATTAGAAAACCATCTCATGTGGTTGGACTGGTAAAGAGAATGGGTGTTCTCTTTGACGCTGCCCGGACGGACTTACCCCCCGGTCGGTTCTGGCAGCCGGGCACCTACTTCACTCACTCGGCCAGGATCAAGGCGGTGGTGATGGTTCTACTACCGGCGCCCGGCCGGGACATGGTAGCCCTGGGCCGCAGGGTGGCAGGGCTCCTGGAGGCGCGCAAGGGCCTGGTCCTGGACTGGGCCGGGGCGACCAGGCGAAGCGGAATCTGGCTGATTGTAAAGACGCTGGCAACGGACGCTAAGACGGGGAAAAACCGGGAGGTTCGCCTGGATAGGTCTGACCTGGCGGTGATACGGGCACTGGCGCCGGGCAGAAAAAGGGCCAAGAGGTGGCGGGGTAGATGAGTAAGCCCTGCCCGTGTAAGGAGTTGGACGCATGCTTAACGCGGCTGAAGAGTTATTTTTACTTCTGATTCAAGCGCGCTGGCTAATTTAGAAAGTGTCCGAATACTTACGTTTTGGCCTCCGTTTTCAATCCTGGCAATTGTGGATTGTGTTGTTCCTACAAGCTTTGCTAGTTCTTTTTGTGTAAGCCCTTTGTTAAGGCGCGTTGCAATAAGTTGACGTACCACCTGGTATTCCGGCTCAGTTTCAGCCCAAACCTTCCGAAAGGCAGGGTCATTGAGGCTTTCTTGAAGATGTCTTTTTAAATCGTCCATTATTATTGCTCCTTAATACGTTTTTGGTAATGGGTGAACCTGCTAACAGCTAGGTTTAATTCTTTTTCGGGTAATTTTTTTGTCTTTTTTTGAAAACCATGCAACAATAGAATTATTTTGCCCTCTGTTACTGCAAATAGTATTCGATACTGATTTCCCTGGTGTACCGTTCTTAATTCCCAAATGTTTCGGGAGATGTTACTCACAAAAGGCCAGCCAAGGTCAGGTCCGAATTCTGACAGCAGTAAAAGGTTCCTTAGAATTTTGGCTTTTGTCTTTGGATATAGGCTGTCGATATATTCCCGCACGGGTTGACTGTTGCCTTCTTGATAGTAAAGTATCTGCCATATCATAAATTAAATATAGCATATATGATATATCATTTCAACAAAAGTTTTTGAACTTCTAGAGAGAGGAGTGTACTGGTCATAGAAGACGTAAAAAAGTGGGCGTATGAAAAGAGGTATATGATTGCCGAAGTTTTTGTGACAGGAGTGGCTGTTCTGGTGCTTTGGTTTAAGTTCCCTATGGCTTTACCGGTTCTGGCCCTGGCCGCCCTGGCCGGTTGGCGGGGATATAGGGCCGGGCACGTCAGGCAGGGGGTGGCTGCATCTCTTTCGGTAATGCTTATGGCCGTCCTGCTTGCGTATGGTTCCTGGAAGATGGTTGATTTGTGGGACCGTGGTGGAGCGAGTAGCGCTAGACCGGCCTTCATGACCTGGCTAAAGACCGGGCAAGCGGATCGCGCTGATCAGGCGGCACGATATGGGCTTTTAATCGGGGCCGCAGCCGGCATGTTTACTTTTTTTGCCGGGAACAGAGACTTTCTATCGTCGCTGAAGGGGCACGGGCCGGGTTTGGTGCGGGGGAGGGACGTGGTAGAAGGGGGTTGGGCAACGGAACGTGACGTTAGGTCAATTGCAGAATTTGGGCCGCCCAGGGAGAAGCCTTTTGGCGGCGGTATTGTATTGGGCCGGCTCAACGGCAGGATATTGCGCGTGTTACCTGAAAAAGGCAAAATCAAGATTGCGGGGCATGTATTTATTCTTGGTGCCACGGGTAGCGCTAAGTCTTACACCCTCATTCGTGACAATATTATTGCGGCGGTATGTGAGGGTAAATCACTTGTCGTCACAGATCCGAAAGGGGAACTCCTAGAGGATCTTGCGAGTTGGATAAAGTTCAAAGGTTATAAAGTAAATATTTTCAATGTTCTTAGTCCGGAACATTCGCACTGGTGGAATATGCTTATGGAGTGCCGTGACGATGATGAAATGGCCGAACTGGCCGACGCTATGATCTCCTGTGCCGGTGATGATCACGCCTTCTTCAGCGGTGGTGAGAAAAACGTCCTCACAGCGGTTATCGGCTATGCCCGGTGGGTGCTTCCGAAGGGACAAAAGCACCTTCGGGCGGCGCTCTCACTTCTTGCCTGGCCGGAAGATGAGCTTGAAAAAGCTTTTCAAGATGCCTACAGGAGAGGATTGATTAAACAGGGGCTTTATGAAACATACGTGACCGCGCGTGGGCACTGGAGTAACTATGTGGAGGGTGTGCGGAACAAGCTTAGGACAATAACAACCGGAGGATTGGCAGCGCTCACTTCCGAGAGCGATTTTACCCTCAGCGATATAGGCCGGGAAAAAACTGCGTTGTTCTGTGTTCTACCGACTGATGGGGACTACCGCATGTTGTTAACACCTTTCTATGCTTTTTTGTTTAAGCGTTTAAAAGAACTTGCCGCGGCGAGTCCAAAGCAGCGATTGCCGGTACCAACGAGGGTTGTAGTGGAAGAGGCTGCAAATGTGGGCAGAGTTCCATGGTTAGGAAAAACATTGGCTGTTGCGAGGAGTATGGCCATTGACATTCAATTGGCATTTCAAAATATAGGTCAAGTGCAGGGATTATACTCCAAGGAGAAAGAGTGGCAAGCCATCGTGGGCAACTGCCCTGTAAAAGTGTGCCTCGGTTGCGACGATATGGACACTGCCACATGGTTTGTAAGGCCTTTCGGAGATGTGCGGGTTTTAACAGAGTCATATAGCCGGGATGTGACGCTACCGTACCAGCATTACACAGAAATGCCCCGGCGCAGGGAAAGTGTCCGGAAAGAGCGGTTGATGGAACCATGGGAACTGACGCAACTGCCGGAGGACGACATGGTTGCCACGGTCCGGGGGAAGAGGCCTCTGTATCTACAGAAGATTCCATGGACCGATCTTCCCCAATACAAGGAAGTGCTGGCGGCCGGCCAGCTACCGGTTCAGGAACTCATACCGGCTCGCTCCTTGAAAATTTCCATGCCGGTGGTACCGGGAGGTCCTGGTGAACAAGGAGCTTTCGGTACCAATATGGGCCGTGGAGACAGAGAAAATACCGATGGAAGGGGACAGGTAGATGTAATGGGTCTCTTTAATCAGCCGTGAGCACGTGGGATGTTAAAAGGCAGCCCTTGGTCTGTTGACCATGTGGCTGTCTTTTTTGTGAGGAGGTGAGAAATATTCAAGGTGAAACACATTTAAGCGCAGGACTTTTTCTAGGGGCAATGACCGGCATTTCGTTTGAAGGAGGTATGGGGGATATTCTAATCAGTACGTTGCTGGGAGGGGTGATGGCGGTTCTTCCGGATGTTGATCATCCGGGCAGTATGACCGGGCGACTCATCAGGCCCCTATCGCTGTATCTGGAGGAGCGCTGGGGACACAGGGATAGTCCCGCTCACACGGCCGTATTCGTCTTTATATCTTCGTTAACAGTCGCAGCGCTCTGGCTTTTACCAGGGCACCTGGCGGGGCTTTCAACGATGGCCCCCGGGATCGCAGCACTGCTTGGAGGCACATCACATTTGGTGATGGACTCTGTAACCAGATCCGGGATAAAGCCCTGGCGCTACCTGCCGATACCGGAAAAATGGCGCCAAAAGATTTACAGGGGAACACTGGAGTCCGGAAAATCAGCGCTGGAACGGGTGCTTGCCTGTGCCGGTTTACTTGGCGCCTTTTTTATCTCTATATTCAAACTCACATAAGTAATCCAAAGGGGTGGAAGTGAATTGTTGCTTAGACCGGAAGGATATGAGTACCGCGGTGGGGCAATGGATAAACTCTACGATGCGATGCAGCGGGAATATCCCATTGAAGCGATGATTGTGCGGGTAACATGGGAAAACAACTTGCCAGTGTGGGAATTGGACCTTGGTGTTGTTCGGGGGCTGGTGCCTTCATCCGAGACGGGCCTGGGGAATGACGCCCCTGCCCTGATGCAAAAATTCACCGGCCAGAAGGTATCTGTGAAGATTAAAGGGATTGATAAAAACGCTGGTATAGCCGCTTGCAGCAGGCGCGAGGCTATAGCTGACGCCAGGGAGAAGATGTTCGATGTCCTGCGTGAAGGACAGAGAATCGAGGCGGTCGTGAAAATCATCAACCCTAAACAACTTCTTGTGGATATTGGCGGCGGTGTGTTGGTTCACGTGCCGCGGGTAGCGGCGACGAAAAGCAGGGCGCTCAGGCTGGTTGATATTTTCAGCCCGGGGCAACCGGTAAGTGTGATAGTAAAAGCACTGAACAAGCAAACCGATACCATCTCGGTAACCATGGTATCCGGGAGCGACCCATGGGAAGAAATTCCCGAACTGAGGCGCGGGGATAGTGTGGCCGGTATAGTAGTTGGATTAAATCCAGAATATGTCATGGTGGAAACGTTTGCGACCCCTGGCGTGGTTGGTCTGGCGCCGCCGCCACAACGGGGAAATTTGCGGCGTGGCAGTAAGGTCCGGTGTGTAGTACAAAACTTCAGCCGAAAGAATAAAAAGTTGAGTTTAAGACTGCGCGATACCCTGGCTTGAGGGGGTTGCCGCTTATGCGTATCATAGTCGATCAAACCCGAGCCGCACCGGGTCTAGTAACATCCAGCAGGGCCATGGCCATGCTGCGGTTTGTCGAGTCCTGCGGCGGCGCGCCGGAAGAGGCACTGGGTCTTGTCTTCCGTAAGAGCCGTTTGTTGCTTTCTAAGCTGCGTGGCGCCGGGGTAATATACCGCGTGACGGCGGAAGGAAAAGTGTTGTGGTTGCCCGCGGGAGTCCCGCCGCCCGGTGACCGCAATGATTTCGAGCGTAGGTTTGCCGTGGGTTGGTTGGCCGCGAGATTATTTGAATCTGGTGGATGTTACGAGGAAGACACTGCCGTCTTTCCGAACGGAGCTGTGTTTCGCGTCGCGGTGGCTCCACCAGCGCCTGCCGACACTTGTCTGGTTGTATTTCTCGCAGGAGCAACTCGTCTCGTTCAAGGTTCCGTTTGGGTGCTGTTGAATGAGATCCAGCGAAAGAGTCTTAAAGAGTGTTTAAAGTCGTGAATCCTGACAGTCAAAGCGGGGGGAGTATCCCCCGCTTTACTGCTTGGCTGAAGAGATATTCAATATTATTTCATCAAATGTGAGCACTTAACTTCATTTTTTATCACTTAAGCAATTATATGCACCTAATTAATCAAAGTACCTCTATGGAGGCAAAAAATATGATGAATAGACTTAAGCGTGTCATAATTAAAGAAGAGTTTGTGGCATTGACCGGCGACATGTGCAAAGCGATCATCCTGAACCAGTTTATATACTGGTCGGAACGTGTTAACGATTTTGACAAATTCATTGCCGAAGAAAAAATAAGGTCTGAGCAAAGCAGCATGGATATGATTATTGAGCCGACAAACGGGTGGATTTATAAAACGGCGGAAGAATTGTCGGAAGAAACGATGCTTGGCATGGCCCCGAACACTATCTTGAGGCACGTAAAAGCTCTACTTGAAAAAGGTTGGCTTGATGAACGGTATAATCCTAACCATAAGTGGGACCGCACCAAGCAGTACCGCGTCAACCTTTTGAAGATAAATCAAGATCTGGTAAAAATAGGCTATGTTCTTCAGGATTATAAGGTGGAGCTTCCATTTTCCAAAACGGAAAATGCATTTTCCAAAATGGAAAATGCAAAATCCATTTTGGAAAATGGATCTTCCAAAATGGAAAATCGAATCGTACAAAACGGAAAAGCAATACCAGAGATTACTACAAAAGGATCATTCAATCATTCATCCATCCATCATAAAAAAGAGGATGATCGCGCGCGCGTGAAGACGGCAGAAGGTAATACTGAAAATGTTTCTGGCGGTGTGGATAGTTGCGTGGATAATAAATCGTCAACAGAATCCGTCAAATCAATTTTGAAGAATGCCGGCTTTGAAGGTTTGCCGGTGGAGGTTGAGTATATTTCCAAGTGGTTTGATGTGCTTTCTCCGGAGATGTTCAAATATGCAGTAAATAAGGCCGTTTTAAACGGCATAAGAAGCCTGCCTTATATTGCAGGGATTTTCGAGGATTGGGTGAAAAAAGGGATCAGGACTGTAGAGCAGGCCGAGAGGGAAACCAGGTATGATTCTATACTCTCAAAGAAAAAAAACCAGGGACAGGGGAGGAGGTTCACAAAACTCCCTGATTCACAAGTTTTCAAAGACCATCCAAGCAGACAGGGCGGGTGAAAACAACAAAAATAAAAAAAGTGTTGACAAGCTGCTTTTTGTTTGATTATTATTTTCTTAGGTTTTTCGCTCCCTCTCATCCGAGAGGCACATGCTGCTCCATCATAGGAGCAGGGACTGCGGTGCTTGTTTCAAGTGCGCGGCGTCCAAAGCTCCCGTCCAATCCGGTCGGCACATCCTGCTCGTAGTTTACGGGCAGTGGTCGCAGCCAAAATGGCTTGGCGCCAACTCCCTCTCATCCGAGAGGCACATCTGCCTTTCTTTTGGCAGGGCCAGCGGTTCAGGCACATGTCTGCACGCGGCGGCACAAAACAAATGAGCAGGGGTAACCCTGTCTTCAAATCAACGATGAAATTTAAGCGGCTATTTTCCTGGTTACAGGGGCCGCTTTTGTGTTTTTAAAAACGCGGCATCTAAAGGGTGTCGATGAAATAAACAAGGCTGCCGGCAGGCCCGCAAAATTCTAATCGGAGGTGATTAGAGCGCGGGACCTGCCGGGGGCCCACGCTGAATTATGATACGGCTGTTTGTGAAAATGTCTTTCAGGGATTCGGATTTCCGGAAGAGTGCGGCTTACTTCATGGTCGCCGCAATATTAAAAACTATTGGCCATATTTTTGCCGCGGTCAGGGAAACGGGCGTCAAGCTATTTGACCCGGTCCTAAACCAAGCAAGACGTTGGAGATGGAAAAATCCCTGGCTAAACTTCCTGTCGGCGCTTGTGGAGTTCCTGATTGCAACTCTGATGTTACCCCTGGAAAGCATTTATCTTCTCGGTTTTCTCCTGGAGAAGGCTGACGAAAAACTCAGGGCTGCAGGTAATGTTTACATCGACCGTTGGGTTGCTCGGTACAAGGTTAGGAAGAATGGTACAGTAACCAGTTGTTAGAACCAAGTTGGCAGACTGTTTAAAATCTGTCCCTTCCGCCGGGGACAAAAAAACGTGCGGCATCTGCGTAAGCGGGGCCGTCATGGCCCCGGCAGGTGTGGAAAGGAGATAAACATGTTGACAGTTCTGGCTCAGAAGTTGAGTGGAGAGCAGATTGAAAACCTGGTTGTCGGACTGCACGATGCACGGCAGATGCTGCACGACATCCTCGATGCGGTTAAGAGACGTGAGGTCCTCGTGGCTGGCCAAGTGGCCTCTGAGAAAAAAGGCGCGAATGAAGATTTAAGGAAAGCTGAAACCTTAAAACGTCTTGAGCATGACGGAGAATATCAATCACTTAAAGAGAAACTCCAGGATGCCCGCGTAAACCTAGCGTTTGCCGAGGCGGAACTGGAGGGAGAAAAAGCCGGTCATGCAGGCCTGGTGGCAATGACGGGATTGGTGACAGCGATGGTAAATGCTGGGCAAATCAGTGACCTTGAAAATGTTGAAGCCGTTATGTCGGGGATGCTCGGGTACGTAGGCCAGGGGAACAAAACAGGCCAAAAAGTTGCCGGTGGTATTGCCACTTCAGGTAATCACCAGGGACAGACTCTTAATGCAGCGGCAAAATCCCCTGTCCAAGGGTTCTCACAGCCTACCGCGCAAGAAGAGAATGACGTCGAGTCGGGAGCATTCATGGTACTGGAGGCACGTGAATCAAAACCAGGCACCATAAGGGGATATTGTCAGTCATCGGATGGCACTAAGGTGGCCATTTACGCGAAGAATGGTATTGGTCAAACATTAGCCCGGGCTGTCGGAGGATTTGTGCAGGTTGCCTTCCGGCGTGGAGACAAAGGGCTAATTGCATCCAGCGTCAAACTTGTCAGCTAACCTCCTACATGGTATTCTGGAGGTGAAGGCAGGTGTTGGATGCAATGAACAAGGTTGACAGGGTTCTGCAGGAAATTGAGAACTTTACGGCCGCGGAAATTAGAGAGCTATTGAAAAAGATGGCTGAAAGAATTGAGCTGCTGGGATGGTTGAAAGTGGCGGACACTGCTTTCTCCGAATGGGATAACGAGGAGGATGCAGTTTATGACCAGCTTTAATCCCGGGGACGTGGTATTGGTACCATTTCCTTTCAGCGACCTCAGCGGGGTTAAGAAAAGACCGGCATTGCTTCTCGCAGTTGCAAATAAGCTACAGGAAATGGTATGCCTGATGCTTACTTCCCTGCCCGGGAAAGGAGTTTTATGTCATTCTGTTGCAAGCTGGAAGGCGGCGGGACTGCTGAAACACACCACTGCAAGGCTTCACAGAATATTCACCATCGACCGGGCGCTTGCACTGGGCAAGTTGGGTAAGATTGACGATGAGGAGTACATGGAAATCCTGGCTAAAGTAGTAACGCTACTGGAGCGAGGTAGATTCTAACCAAAGAGATTTTTTAAGACGGTTCCCTGATCACAGGGGCCGTCTTTGCTTTTTAAAAATACGGGATAATTTTGGGCTATCTTACCCCTCTATGAAAGGGGGTGATGCCGGTGGACACGATTAAGGTCGTCCTGGAGGTGCTGTTATTGGCTGTAAAGCTGTTAGCGCTTTTGCTGCAGATCTTTAGGCCAAACAAAACCAAAAGGACTACTCACCGTGGTTCCCGCCGCGCCGTGAGGTAGTCCCGAGGGCAAGGGAAAAATCCCTTGCCCTTATTATAAAACCTTGAAAGGGGGCGCGTCAATGGCAGGTCAAGTTATTGATTATGTCAGAGTGGCGTCAAAATTTGTGGGATTGTTCTTTTTTGTCCTGTATCTGCTGGCAAAAGAACGTGAACGGAAAATGGAATTGCTGCTCCTGGCTACATTCTGTATCGCGGCGTAATGAACCAGGCGGACCGAACCACCCAACTACCTTAAGGGGGTGATGATGGGCGGTGCGGTAGCCGCCCAAGTTTAATTCAAAGGCCCACACAGGCCCAAACCATTTCAACTCGAAGGAGGGAGAATGGGGCGGGCCGCTGGGTCCGCCCCGGATCATGACGGTTTACGCGAGATTTGCCCTTTTAGGACAAGTAAATCAAATCCAAGAACCAATTGAAATTGAGGTATGGGAACCCAACCCTGAGAAGCTAGGGTATCTGAGGTTTAATCGAATGAAAACGGTTCAGGAAGTATTCGAAGAACTCAAGGCGAGGCTGGAAGCGGAAGACCTTGTGCCGGATGAGTATTTTGATACTTGCGTGGAATATCGTTATTCCGATAAAAAGCCCAAAGAAATATCTATTCCATCTGATTATTGGCGAGTAATATCTTTTGCAGTCAAGGACGTCAGAAGGACACTACATCCATGTAGGGTTGATCCTTGTCGGTGGTAAATATCAGGATCTGTTTCTTGGGAAAACCCTCCGGCAAGGACCCGACGGTTTGAATTACGCCTTGCAGATAGCCAATGCCTGTACAAAGGCGTTCCAAAGTTAACAAGATCGTAGGCGGCCAACCGGTCCCAATCATTCCGATATTGAAGGGAGGAATGGGGTCGGTCAAGGCCGGCCCCGCATTAAAATGACAACATATGAAGTATATAAAAAAGATAGCAATGTCCTGAGAATTTATTACGACGAAAGCGCAAGCAATCCTCGGCAAGATTACGATAACTTTGGTACAATGATCTGCTGGCATAGCCGCTATGTTTTAGGTGATAAGCATAATTTTGAAGATAAGGATAATTTTTTATTATCCTTGCTTGAGGAAATGCTTGGGAACACATACAAAGCCGAAGAAAAGTACGAAAAACTTAAAAACCAAGTTGATAGGGAGATATTTAGAAGTTACAGTGCCTACAGTAAAGAAGTAGATGATAAGATTCTTGATTTCTTAGAGAATGATTGCATCATCTTACCTCTTTACCTGTATGACCACTCCGGGATCACAATGAACACGACCGGCTTTTACTGTCCCTGGGATTCCGGTCAGGTTGGCTGGATTTATGTAACGAAGGAGATGGTCCGGAGGGAATACGGTATCAAGCGGATAACTAAGAAAATCCGCGAAAAAGTTATCCAGGCATTGAAATCTGAGGTCAATGTTTACTCCGAGTACCTGGAAGGTAATGTCTACGGTTATGTTCTGGAGGATGCAGAAGGCAACGAGTTAGATAGCTGTTGGGGATTCTACGGAGATAACTTTAGAGAAAACGGAATGGCTGATTACGTCGGCCAGGAATGGTTTAACTAATCGGCTTTTAAAAAAGGAGGAATGTAACGTGTCTCATTGGACGCAAGTAAAAACAAATATTAGGGATTTTGATGTTCTTGAAGAAGCAGCCAAGTCGCTTGGCTGTGAAGTCTCGCGTAACGCCACTGCGCGGGGATATTACGAAAACAGGATTCAGGCTATGATGGTCATCATCCCTCCGGAGTCGCCCTATGACGTGGCGGCTAATAAAGAAGAGGATGGCAATATAAGCCTCACAACCGACTGGTACATGGGGCACGTGGAGAAGGTCCTGGGAGCCGATTTTGGACTGCTCAAACAGAGATATTCGGTCTCCATGGCCAAACGCCAGGCTTCAGCGCTATTAGCCAACGTCACGGAAGAGACCCTTCAGGACGGCTCCATCAGGCTCAAGATAAGGGGGGCGGCGTAATAATGAAAGAAATCATTATCACAGTAAAACCGGACGGGTCCACCGAGATCGAGGCGGCGGGGTATACCGGCAGGGATTGTCTGAAGGCAACCAAGCCGTTCGAGGACGCCCTCGGGTTCATTACCCAACGCGAGCCAAAGCCGATCATGCTCCAGGAAACCGAAGAGAATGAGGTGGGAGGCAGTGGTGTCTTTAAAAAACTCAGTGCCTTTTAATCAGGGACTGGAGAGAATTAGACATGCCAGGCAGGCATCAGAGGTATTACCGATGCCTGCCCATAAGGAACTGGAGATCACCATCCACGCGGACGGCACCGTTGAGTCCGCGTGGTGGACTCCGGAGATAGGGCTGTTGCTGTGCGGGATCTGTGGAATGCAGGGGTCAACAAATTGTATCGCCTGCATGAACTCAAACCCGTATTGCGGTTAAAAATAGACGATTTCCCGGGAGGGATAGCAATTGAAATGGATACAAGAAATTTATAAGAAATGGCATGCTTCTATAGCTCATGTCTTTTTACTGCACTTCAATGTCTCTGATACGGTAGACAGCATTGATTCCACGGTGGAATTTTTAAGGAAATCACCGCTGGTCGCCGATAGGGAGATCATTATCTGCTACAATCGATCCGCCGGGATTAGTTTCCCAATTCCGGAACACCGCAAGGTGCTACTGGATGAACTGGGGTTAAAGGGTTCCGACATCAATCCCCTGGGGATAGACGAGGCTCTGCCCAGAGATCCAGTTGCAGCCCTTATTCTAATTGAGGCTGCCCTGCGCCTTTTCTTCGTGGACAGTGACGGTGAGAGCAAGCCAAAGACCGCTGTGATTATTGACTATGCGGAAACCCTAGCGCCCGCGGCCGAATTAGCCCAAATGTCGCCCGGTGACAGGACCGTTCTCACAACACTTTTGCGCTGGGCACGGGACAGTCAGATCGCCGAGCTGGGTTCACCCGTTTTTCTGGTGACGGAAAACCTTTCCGATATTCACCCGGCCCTGCGTTCTGCCAGCAGCCGGATTGAGGCAGTGCAGGTACCCCTGCCTGCTCAAGAAGATCGTCAGCGATTTATCGAAGCCTTAGCCGCTAAATATGCCCTTGAAGACGGCTCGGCCAACCTGAAGGATATCACCGTTACACAAATGGCCAGATTAACCGCCGGCTTGAAGAAGCTGCACTTGGAAGACATCTTCCTGCGCGCCGACACTGACGAAGTGCCGGTGACCCCTGAGTTGGTGAAAGAGCGCAAGAAGGACATCATCTCATCGGAATACGGTGACGTGCTGCAGATCATTGACCCTGAAGTTGACTTTAGTGACATCGGGGGAATGAGGCACATAAAGGAATTCTTCCTGAAGAACGTCATTCGACCCCTGCGTGAGGGGAACCTGAAGCGCTGCCCCATGGGCATACTCCTGCCCGGCCCTGCCGGCACCGGCAAGACTGTTCTTGGCGAGGCGGTGGCCAAAGAGAGCGGGATCAACTGCTGTTCTCTTAACCTGGCCAAAATTATGGACAAGTGGGTGGGATCGTCCGAGGCGAACCTAGAGAAAGCCCTTAAGTGTGTTGAGGCCCTTTCGCCAGCTATCGTCCTTGTTGATGAGATAGACCAGGCCGGACTTTCCAGGGACAACAGCGGCGACTCGGGAGTCTCCAACAGGCTCTTTAAACGCCTCTTGGAATTTATGTCGGACACAAGGCACCGGGGCAGGGTCGTGTTTATCGGCCTGACCAACCGGCCGGACAAGATGGACGCTGCCTTGAAGCGTCCCGGTCGGTTTGATAAGAAACTGCCTGTGCTTCCTCCTGACGCGGAGGAAAGGGCAGACATCTACCGGGTCATATGCAAGAAATACAGTATTGCCTGTTCGCTCTCTGAAGAGGAGCTGCAAGAGGCGGCCGAAGCCACAGAAGAAGGGTATACCGGCGCCGAAATCGAGGCCCTGGTCCTGAAGGCTGCAGAGGTAGCCGAGGATGCCGGCTCAGAGGCAATCCAGGCAGAGCACATTCGTTACGCCCTGGATGTTTACAGGCCAACCACACAAAGCATTGAGGAGATGACCAGTCTGGCGCTGGAGGAATGTAACGATCTGGAGTTGTTACCCCCGGCTTACCGGCAGAGACTTGCTGAAAAGCGCGTTCGAAAACTGCAGGTTGTCGGCGAAAGTGGTCAATCCAGGCGGAAACGTAATTTATAAAATAGCCAGATAGCTAAAAAAAACGAGGCTGGGAAGGACTTCAGTCCTTCCCGGTTACGGAGGTGTGATAGATGGACATTCGGAATATCATGGACGATCTGCTTAAGAATATTGCCCAGGAAGAGGGCGATAAGAGCATCGTTGATCAGAAAAACGAAATTGCTGATAGACTGGGATGCGATCCAGACGACATCCGCGTTCGGATGGACGCCACTGCGACTAAACTGGCCAGAAAAGGTATTCTGGTTGATCTGAAGATCACCCGGGAACGGTTTGAGCTGCTGCTCGACGCAGTAGACCTGGGGATTGAAGCAAAGGACGATTACGGCGAGTTTCTGGACGAATACATTAAACTTGGACGGCGCAGGCTCATTCCATTAAGCTATCTCAAGAACCTTGATGCCGTTGAGACGAGGGCCAGGAGGTTGCTCAAAGAGTCCAGCTTTAACACCGCGTGGGGGCATTTTGTACCCTACCAGGTGTATGATGAGCTGCGCCGAAGGCTGGAAGAGTTTAAGGTCGATTATAAGAGATATCACGACAGCATTATAGCCGACTATGACAGCATTCGGGCGAGCACCTACATGAAATACCGCGAGGCGGCTCAGGAGGTATACCGGACGCTTCAAAAAGATCCCTATGCCAGTGTACCTGAATACTTTGTGGAGAACTTTGTGTTCCGTGTCATGAACGCCTTTCCAAGTGTGGAAGAGATCGAGGGATCTTATAAGTTTGAGATCAACCTCAGTTTCGTGCCCGTAACGACAACGATGGCCGAGATGGAAACACGCATGGCCAATGCGGTGATGGCCAGGGCGGAAAATGCTGTGGCTGAAGAAATCAGGCAATCATACACCCGACACGTGGAAGGGTTTATTTCCGACCTGGCCGCCCAGTTGCGGTCGATGATTTTTGAGGCTGTATCGGCTGCCCAAGAGAGTGTTAAAAGACATGGGCACCTGCCGGGGCCAAGTGTCAACTCACTGCGTCAACTGGTGGGTAAAGTGCAGGCGCTAAACTTCATGGAGGACCGGGTTGTCATCCAGCAGCTCGGCGAACTTTCCGGGATGCTTGAAAAAGAATCCAAAGACCGGGATGCCGGGGAAACCTTGGATTTATTGAAAAAGATAGCGGAAGAAAACCGCCAGGTTCTCTTGTCTCTGGGGCACAAACCGAGGGCTACGCGCGGCCGTGTTACACTGGAAACCGAACAGCAAGTAGTGACTGGCGGGCGCAAACGGCGCGGTGTGGTAATAAGTGGAAGTGACGAAAACAGGGACATGCCTGTCGAAGGTGGCCGCCGCCGGCGTGGTGGGGTACCGATGCAAACCATGGCGGTGTAATTTTCAGAGCTTGATTTGACATAATCGGACGGACCGGCCCGTTCTGGATCATCTCGAAGGAGGTGAAAAAGGGCGGCGCCGGTGGCCGCCCTATAGAATGACAGAAATGATTGATTCGCAGCCGAATACTACGCCAAACAATGATGCTATTTTGCTTGCTATATTGAACTTCTATGAAGCAGAGGATGGCCAGGATTTAACGAAAGGCATCGGGCAAATGCATGCTCTGGGAGTTATCGATGTCGATTCGCTGGAGACTTACCTTGAGTCGGAATTTGACTTCGGCGGCTTGTATAATGAGGATACTCTCAAGTATTTATTTGGATGCCTGCTGCTTGAGTACCCTGTAGATAATGTTTTGCCGGCGCCTGTGGATGCAGAGATTAGTTACGACGGCGACAACACCATGTCTATCGGATTGAGTGTCTATGTGAACGTTTTTGGCTTTAAGCAGGCCAACCTGACTTTCAAATATTTTTTTGCCAAACTTTCTGAGATCAATACCTTGGGCAGGGTCGTTGATATTCTGCAAAATGTGTCGAGTGAAGCATTTAGAATCATGGAATATTTGACTGCCGGCTGCAGATTCCAGGTGATTCTTTGGCAGGAAGAAGGACAAGAAGCCCCGAGCATTTGTAAACAGTGAGGATGGACGTGTTTTTGATGAAAAACGGAAGATGCTCAGCTAATCTTTAAGCAATATCTGATGATTTAATAAATATGGCGGCGTGAACCGCACCCAAAACCTGAAAGGAGGGAAAGGGGGCGGTTCTGATAGCCGCACCTATACGAATGCCCAGAAAAACCAAAAAAGAGATGATAGGCTATATTACCGGCTACAATACTTACTGGACAATGAATAGCTGGAACGGTTTGATTGGTTATAGCCGTTGTATTAAACTTTATAAGCTACCTTTGACCAAGGAAGAAACGGACAGAGCGTACGAAATTATTTGTGACAAAGACCTTAGTACAGTCCTTTGGGAGGAAATGCGCTGGTTGATTGAAGTTTTTAGAGAAGAAACAGGTATACATGTTTTTACCAACGGTCGAAGTGGAGGTTATTTGGTGATGGAAAGCCACTTTCGCGACGGGTTCCCGGTAAAAGATAAACAAGAACTGAAAGAAATGCGTTATGACGAGGTCAGGGAAATATATAATATCCTTAAGCGATTTGATCGTCTTTACGAGGACATGGTTGCCACTCTGAAGTATTATTGCTCTTTACCGATAACGGAAGAGACATATACGGTTGTTAAGACCCGGAAAGTATTTAACGAGGTTGCTTAGGAGGGGGCAATAGGGATGAGTAATTTTGATAACGCTGATTTGCCCTCCCTTAATAGTCTTCGGTTATCTTTAAATATCTCCGCTTTTCTTAGATTTTCACTTTTTATTCGGATAGCCTATCTCTTGTTATTTACATCAATGTGTAATTATGGATGATGATGTTTAACTTTCACCAAGGCCGCATGTTTTTTTGTATCAAGGCCAGTGGGATTCCACATCGTCTCCTGGCAGCAAACCTCCCACATCTTCCTGGGTCTTCGCCCTAAATACCTTCGTCCTGCCTATCCAAGAGGTGGAACGTCAGTCATGCTCCTAGACCGGGTCTATGCCCTAATGGAATAATTCAACCTGACTGTCCCGGGCTCTCCGTTTTCAAAGTGCGATAAAAACCTGTAGATAACTATTGGGGGCAGTCACATCTTCGTCTGAATGGCCGCGGCTAATTCCACTACGATGATGTGCTTTCGTTAATCTGTATCGTTTATCAGGATGTTCTCAGCGTTTTCATGCGGCTATTTTAACCGGCTGTTGAATATCGCCCATCATCTTCTCAGGATTGTAGTCAACACCCTTGCTCAGAATGGTGTAGAATACCCGGATGAGTTTGCCGCAGAGGGCGATAATGGATTGCATCTTGTTTAGCGGGTTTTTTTCCCTTGTTAGATTGCGTTGGTGTAGTTCCTGGAACTCCGGGTTTTTACCCAGGATGGCAATCATGGCCATGAACAGCCCATGCCTTAATCGCTTCCGCCCCCGGTGACTGATAGTGGTCTTTCCTTTGTGTTTGCCGGAGCTGTTCTCAACCAGGTTACAACCAGCCAGTTTTTGTATCTGGCGAGGGTGTTCGAACCTGTGGATATCACCGGTTTCGCCGACAAAGGTTGTGGCTGTAACCAAGCCCACTCCCTTGATTTTCAGAAGTTTGGCTGCATTCGGCACCTGAAGCAGTAGTTCCAACATTAGTTGTTCTAAGCGTTCATGTTGTGCATGGTACAATTCATATTCTGCAAGCAGGTTCTGCAGGCTGGCATCCGAAGCTACATGGCCGGTGGTTCTGCCAATGCTGTTGGACGCTGCTTTTACCAGCGCTTGCGCTCTTTTTATGCCTACGGAACGTTTCACAACTGTCCTCCATGTGGCCAGTATTTTGTCTGCGCCCGCTTCCAAAACCTTTGCTGGTGTCGGGAATATTTTAAGTGTCAGCAGTGCTGTTTTTCCTGTCCATTTCTTAAAAACCCCTGCAAACTCTGGAAACCGGATATCCAGCCAGCGAACAACCCTGTTGTGAGTAGCATTTAACCGCTCTTGAAGCCGTTCCCGTTCAGCCACCGCTTCCCGCAGTTCCTGATAGATGTCGTCGGGTATGTACACATCCCGGTAACGCCCGTCTTTTACTAACATGGCGATGGTTTTCGGATCCTTTCGGTCATTCTTGGTAGGGCTGTTGTCATCCAGTTCCTTGGTTCGTTTGACATGGAAAGGGTTGACTATTGCAAGTTTATGACCCTTGCGCTTTAGGTGGTCCCCCAATGAGAACCAGTAATGTCCAGTGGGCTCAAAACCGGCGATGACTTCGGTCTTTTCTTGCTGCTTGCAGATGTCCCGCATCCATCGGTCAAGGTGTTGAAATCCTTCCGCCGTGTTGCTAAATATCAGCAGCTTGGCCAGTTCAATCCCTCTGTAATCAAAGGCTCTTGCATAATGGGTTTCTTTTCCAATATCGATTCCGACCACCAAGGTTTCAATTTTTATTTGCGAAATTTTCTCGTTTTGTGTACGCTTCATATAGAGGCGCCTCCTCAATTTGGTTTTGTGCCTTTCTTGGCTGGATCAGCACAATACCATTTTATTGGTGAGCGTCTCTTTTTTCAAAGACCGTTTCTAATGATTACAGGTATGCTCCTATAAAGAGTTAACTGATTTTCTTGAAGAAAATGGTTGGGATGAAAGTAGTCTAACGGAATTTATTGGGGATGACAATTACCTCATGGTGCCATACACCAGCGGCCATTACGCTGAATTCTTAGGGTGCTTTATAATAAAAGTCAAAGAGGGTTACGCTGTCTTGCCGTACACAGAAGTGGTACTGGGTAACGGATGGGAGCAGATTGACAGAGAGCAATGCCATATAGCTAATGAGCACGACCTTTCCTATGTCCTGCGTGCCATAGAGTATCATGCTCAAGCAATTATCGGTATGAAAGAATTTATCTGTGAAATTGGAGTTAGAAGGGAGCAGGCGTTGCCTAACATTTAAGTTATTAATAACATGGCAGAAATGATATTGGGCCAGCCGGCCTCGATTTCCTGATAACAAGGAGGTGTAAGGGAATCGGGCCGGGGCGCCCGATTCCGAAATATATGATGAATAATATTGATAGAGGAAAAGAAATTTTCCTGGGGCAGTTAAAGGAGATGGCTGAAGGTTATAAGACGATGGAGGAATGTGTACTTGACAACGGTATCCCATTCGCCCAGGCGGAGGTTTTTGAGGTACCCGTGGAGTTGCGGGAAGCATTCTATGCCTACCATGCTGAGTTTTTGACTGACCATGGAACGTGCACAAACACTTCGGGGCCTTTCTTCGACGACGAGGATGTCAATGATGGTATACGTAAAAAGTACTGGTATTTCTATTGGCCAATAGTGAAACTACTAAATAACAAATATCCCGATCTGCAGTTTAGGGTAATCATAGAACCACATTATGAGGGTTCTTCTACAATACTGGTTGTTGTTGACAGGTATGGAAAAAACAAATTTACTTTTCCAGTGGTCGTTTTATTGGAATATGTTAAGGCTTGGTGTTTGCCGTTCGATAGACCGGAGGAACCAAACCACGTATTTTTTTACCTTTGTAACCTGTATAACAGTATGGAACAAGTTTGCTCCATTGCCCTTAGCATTTTTGATTTTACAAACAGCGCTAAAGAAGAAAATCTTCAATCCGTAAGATGCTAACATATTTAGCGGAGACGGCCGTCGATAATATGGGTTGATGTCTTTTACGATCCGGATGAGTTCACCGACTACCGATTTTGTAGAATGTAACCGGGTGTGTTTACAAGTTTTAATAAAGGCCTATGGATTAGGACGTAGGGCCACCGACCCCATTGAGGAACACGCTACCCCCTAAACAAATAAAGGAGATACTGAAAAGGCGCTCTTAGAGAGCGCCTTCATTAATGGACATTGGAGGGGGCAGAGGTGTTGGAGTTAACATCTTTGTACCTTTATTACTCACGTTAACATATGTTATTTTGTTAACAATCTATTTTAAAGAAATAATAGTAAAAATAGGTATTGTATTTGTTTACATGTTGTTAGCAAAATGTTATATTGTTAACATAGGGTAACATCAATAAAAATAAGAGGTGATTGTTAACATGGCAGGCGACCAAAAAACTATAGGGATACGTGGAACCTTGGAAACAGAAGCAAAATACGAAGAATTAAGACAACTGTCTGGCTTGAATAAAAAAGAGTTCCTTGAAATGCTTTTAAGTAATTACGAGTCCAACAAGGCACGGGAAAGTATGGGGCAAGTAAAGGAATTAGAGAACCTTAGCCACCACCTGGCCAGAATAGAGGAAACATATGTCTCCCTTGTGAAGGCGGGACAGGATCGGGACGAAGCTTATGCAGATAAAATAGCCAGCCTTGAACAAGAAACTCTCCAGTCCAAAGCAGCCGCATTGGAAGCAAAAGAAGAGTTACAAAAGGTAGCCAAGGATGCTCAGGTCCAAGTTGATGCAGCAAAAGCGGAGGCGGCGTTGGCCAGGGAGACGGCGGCCAAGGAGGTTCAGGAAGCGAAAGAGGCACTTTCTAGGTCGCTTGATGCCCAGGAGAAATTAGCCAAACTTGCGAACCTGGCAGAAGAGGCAGCCGCGACAGCAAAAGCTAAGGTGTCTGAACTTGAAGAAAAAGCAGGGTTGGTTGGGCAACTGGAAGTAACAGTCGAGCAACTTAAGGCAGAACGTGATGATTTGACCGGGCGCCTGGAAAAAACAAAGGAAGATTATGAACGTCAATTAGAAAGAGCAAAAGCAGAGAAGGAAAATTCTTTGCTTAAGCTTGAAAATGAGCTCCGGAATGATTATGAAGAACGTAATAGGCAGGCTGTTGCTGCTGTTGAAACAAAAGCTGAAGAAAGGGTCCGGAGAATAGAGGCCGAAGTATCTACGGTGCAGAAGAAGGCTGAAGAAAAGCTCCAAAAAGCGGAGGATGAGATTGCTGCAATTAGGGAAAAGGCTGAAAAACAGCTTTCTGAAATTAGGGAAGCTTTGGATCGTGAACGTCAGGCCCGCTTATTAGCCGAAAGAAATTCAGAGAAAGCAAGTGAAGCGGCCGCAGAAGCTAATTCCGTGGCTGAGGCCTTACAGGAAAAAGCAAACCTTGCAGATCGTTATCTGAAGGATCGTAACGATTTAGAAGCCCGTTTGCAGCAGGCATTGGTTGATAAGGATAAATCTCTTCTCGCCCAGGAACGAGAGTCTATGAATGAAATCAGTCGGTTGCGAGAGGAGTTGGCCCAGGTGAGAGAAGATAAAGCGGCGCTTGAGGTGCTAATGGCCAGAGCGGGTGGCAAGCAGCCAGTTCCGGAAACAGTTGGTAGATAAGAAGGGTGGTTCTGGAGTTGGTGTAACTTTGCACATTAATGTTCCACTATTTTTACAAGGTTGGCTGTCCTTAGAAAAATCGTTTGTTTTATTGGGGAGAAGAGTTTTAATGAAGGAAGATCATAGATGCTATTAATAATTCTTCTTTTCTTGAATATAAGGGTTGGTGCTGTTGAAAGCATTGATTATAGCCTCTCCTGAGAGCCAGTCAAATTTGTTGGCTCTTCTTTATTTTACTTCCATAATTGTCCTGTTGATCGAAAGGATGTTCGCGTATATAATTAACTACAAACACTTGTTCGAGGTTGATTATGAAGCGAGTTAATACTGCTGGCTGCTTCTTACTTAATTATAGAGAAAAATTATAGAGAAAAAAACGAACTTTAGGCCATATTCCTACAATGAACGAGAAAAAACGTTATTCTGAAGGGTGGTTCGATAGCTTAATGGGCAGAGTTATTGCTTTAGTAGATATGAATTCCTTTTTCGCAAGCTGCCACCAGGCTGAAAACCGCGATTTAGAGGGAAAGGAGGTTGTGGTTGCCGGTGACCCCGAGCGCCGTACAGGTATTGTTTTAGCCTGTTCTTATCCATGCAAGGCAAAGGGAGTAAAGTCTGGAATGGCGCTGTGGGAGGCAAAAAAACTATGCCCTGACGCCACATATTTTAAGCCACATTATTCCCTGTATGTCGACTACTCGACCCGGATTTTGAAAATTATGCGAGATTTTACGGACCTAGTTGAGCCTTTTTCCATTGATGAGGCGTTTATGGATCTGACTGGTGTCATTCATCTATTTGGCACGCCTTTAGAAATCGCTATGAAGATTAAAAAGAAAATCAGATCGGAAGTAGGTGTAAGCTGTAGTGCCGGCATCGGTCCAAACAAATTAATCGCCAAGATGGCCGCTGGTCTCCAGAAGCCTGACGGTCTAACCATAGTGGACACGGTGGAGGATTACAGAAAAGCTTTTTATGACAAGCCCGTTAGGGAACTGTTTGGAATAGGTCCCAGATATGAACGCCATTTGCGATATTTTAACATACATACTATTGGAGACCTGGCAAATTTTCCGGTAGAGATACTAAAAAAGCGGTGGGGTAAAAATGGTGAGATGCTCTGGTACTGTGCAATGGGCATCGATTATTCTCCGGTAAGTCCCACTTCCTTGAACACATCCAAAAGCATCGGTCAACAGAGAACCCTTCCACGTGACCTTCGGGGCTTTGAGAAGATAAAAGTAGTCATCCTAGAACTAAGTGAGATGGTATCAAGACGGGTCCGCCAGGGCGGTTATGTAGGACGAACGGTTTTTTTGACCCTTCGGGATACGCAGCTCAACTTTTTGTCTAAGGCAATGAGTATGAGGGATTATACTGATCTTCCCGACGATATCTACCAAACGGCCTGCAGACTTCTGTCGAAACACTGGGATGAATCCTGGTCGACAAGGCTTGTTGGCGTGACGTTCAGCAATCTCGTCAAGAAGGAACACCAGCAGTTTGACCTTTTCGGTTGGGAAGAGCGCCAGGAAAAAATGGTCAAAGCTTGTGACGCTATACGGGATCGATTTGGCGAAAGCGCAATTTTCAGGGGAATTTCCCTCACGGAGGAAAGTTTGAAGTATGGCAGATAAAAGTAATGTTTTGTGGGAGAAGCACCGGATGTATCTTCCCGGTATGCGACAGAAGGCAGTTCACCGTTGCAGACATTGTAAGTTCTTTGTGGCTATAAAAGGTAAATTAGAAACTAAATATGGCTGTGTAGTTAGTATCAAGGCATATGGAAATTTAGAAAAACGAATTCCTCCTGTTATTCCCGTAATAGAAATAATTAAGCAAGTTGGCCTTGAAGGCTTAGACAAATGCTTAAAATGTAGCGACCCTGAAGCTCAAAGCTGTGGCAAATTCTCAACGAAATAGCAGTATAATTGACTTCCTCCACTTACCAGTTGAACCCAAAAGTCCTTAGTCTATTGGTTGAAAGAAATGTACTATATTACTATCATATGTTCCCCGGAGCTTCTTTATGGGTTTCTCATGATCAAAAAAAGCTACAACGAGGCTTTTAATTTCATCTTGTGTTATTATACCACCAATCTTTGACACAGATAGGTGCCACATAGATCCTTCAACTGAATCTCTCAAGGTAAAACAAATTTTAAGTCCAGATGGGAAGGTTGCCCAATGACGACTATGAGGCATATCTTCATTATCTTCAGCGATAGGATTCTCTTTTGCGACAAGTCTCATTTTTCTTGCTAATTTGATAAAAGAATTGAACTGGCTCCCACGTTCTTTAAGCCACTTATCAGATTCTGACTTAATGCTGTCTGGAATATTATCGTTAGCAACGATCATCTGATGCATTATCAATTCAACAAATTCTTTGGGTTCTTTTTCAAGTTTGTGTAATTTTTTTGACTGGATTTTAAACGCCCATTTATTTACAAATTTGACCAACATATCTGGGTCTCGTGTTATTAATACATTTGTTAATTCTTGGTAATATTCTTTAAAGTTATTCAAGTATTTTCCCGTTCCTTTCTTCATAGAAAGATATTCCCACTCCGAAATTCCTGCATCATCGACCCGTGACTAAATGGTTTCCCATCCCCGACAGAGGGATCTCTACAGGCGTTAATTCCCGGAGAACTTCCGGTACTGAAATTTTAAGCAACGATTCTTGCATATTTCTTCAGGTTGACAGCTGCATTAATGTCACGGTCATGATGAACTCCGCAGCAAGGACAGTCCCATTCACGAATAGATAGGGGCATGCTATCCATTACATAACCGCAAGATGAGCATGTCTTGCTGCTGGGATAAAATCGGGGAGCGAGTATCAGTGTTGACCCGTACCACACAGTCTTATATGCTAATTGCCGCCGGAATTCTCCCCAGCCCACGTCTGCGATATGCCTGGACAACCGGTCATTTTGCAACATCCCGCGGACATTCAAATCTTCGATCACGATCTCTGACTTGGTTTTTGCCAGCTCTGTCGTGAGCTTGTGAATGAAGTCCCGCCGGCTGTTGCGGATGCGCCGGTGCAGCCGGGCTAATCCAAGAGCGCTTTTCTTCCGGTTGTTGGAGCCTTTTTGCATTCTGCTGTGTTTCTTGGATAATCTCTTGAGTCTTTTCAGATACTTGCCCAGAGGTTTAGAAGCTTCGATCTTCGTCCCGTCAGACATGGCGGCAAAATGGTGCAACCCCACGTCAATGCCAACAGCATCACCGAAGACAGGTTCAGGATCTGGAATCGCTACCTCACAGGAAAAGCTGACAAACCAGCGATCCGCTTCTCTGCTGACGGTGGCCGAAAGAATCCGGCCACCTATCGCTGATTCTTCTTTGAGACGGATTATACCCAGGCGGGGAAGCTGAACGGCTTTCTCTTCAACCTTGATTGCTCCCGTCAATCGGAAAGAGTCATGGACACCTTTCTTCTTGAACTTGGGAGATCCGATCTTCTCTCCTGCTTTCAGACCAGTGAAAAAGTTTTTGAATGCCCGGTCGAGATCCCGCAGGGCTTCCTGGGGAGCACACTTGGAAACCTCATACATCCAGGGGAAATCTGTCTGTTTAAGCTTATTCAACGCCCGGTGTTGGGCCATAGCATTAGTTGACTTCTTTTCCGCTTGATACAGCTCGATCCGGCGGGCTAGCCCCCAGTTGTAAGCGAAGCGAGCGCATCCGGCATGCTTGGCAAGGAGGATTCTCTGAGATATGTTTGGTTTTAACTCATACCGATAGGCACGGTTAATTATCATTCTCTAAGGCCTCCATTGCTTTTTTTACCTTGTTCTTTGCCGACCTGCGGCCATATAGCCGGGCACAGAAGGATGTGAGAACTTCAATCATATCTTGAACCAGATCATCTTTCATTTCAGACTGGTCCATCACGATCACCCGTCTACCCTGGGCAGAAAGACAGCTTTCCACCTATTCAAACACAAACCGCATGAGACGATCACGGTGTTCAACCACAATCACTCGTATCTTAGGATCTGCAAGTAATTTCATCAGTTTTGGGCGGTGTCCGTTCAGACCGGATCCGATGGGGGTTTGTTCGGCAGCAACAGGTAATTTCCCTGCCTTGAACCACTTCCAGGCAGTCCTGTATGTAATTCCATTCTTCTATGCCCATTCACTTAGTTTCGTGGAATATTATACTATAAAAGGTAATATATTTCTATATATTAATTAACAGTTTAAAACCCCTTTTCTTCATATGTAAGCGGTAGAAACCGGGGTATGATTCGCAGACGAAAAGAGAAATTCGAAGCAGACCTTCAGATCTTGAATGAACGTGCCGAAAAAAAATAAGAAAGGTGTTAAGCAAAAAGACTCATACGGGTCTGCACCATATCCCCATCCCTTCCAAGTGTCCCCCAGCTGGCCAAGTCCCCCCCACCCAATCAGTTGTTTAATTGATGTTATTGTTAATAACTGTAAATCTAACTGACCTGCGACTCGCCAGAATCTTTTTGTTTTTTTTGAAGCTCTTCAATTACGTTGTGGGGAATAGCCAGGTCAAATTGTACTTCCGCCCAGTTTCTAATTTTATCGTCGCCGGCGGCCCATAGATCACAAAGGGTTCCCACCATGCGATTTAGCGCTGGATCACCGGTAGCAGCGTGGCGGCTGCCTAGCCCGCCGTTAGGCATAATTAAGTTATGTTCTTTCAGTAAACCAGCAAATGCAGCAATTATGGTCTGCTCGCCAAAGCGGGCCATTAAGTTTTTTAAGGCTTCTTCAGGGGAGGTGAGCATCTCTCCTTCTCCTGTTTTTAACCATGCTATTGAAATACCATGTTCGATAGAGATAAGTTTTAGAAGTGTATCAGAGGGTTCTTGTAAATCGTTTTCCATACTAGCAATGTAACCCCTTGTAATAGCCAGTGGTTGGGCAAATTTTTCTTGGGTTAATTTTAAATAGGTTCTTGCCTCTTTTAAACGCTTACCAATACTCATAAATAACACCGCATTTCAGTAGTATATGCTTCTTGACATAGCATCTCAATAGCATTATTATTATAGCCAAGAACAATTAATTTATTTAAAGCATCATGTCTAACGCCCTGACAGGAAGGAGGGATCGTTATGGCCGGGCTAAAAGAAGTCATGACTGGGCTTGAGGTCAAGATAGAACTTATGAAAAAGGGTCTTAAGCTTGCCGATATTGCTGACATGGCGGATGTAACGCGCCCCACAGTAACCAAGACTTTGAGCTATAATGACGGATACGAGTGTACACTGGTTACGAAACAAATTGCCCGGGTGCTCGGATTGCAGAAACTCCAGATAATTAAGAAACCGAAAAAAGCAAAGGGCAGGATGCACAGCCAGTTAGCAATCAAAGAGTAAATTTGTTTACTTGATCATATCAAACATATAAAGACGAAGCAAACGGTCTTTTGGAAGATAGTAAAACTGATTGACGCGGGTAGATGTAGTTGGAAGGCAAATTAAATATGTGCAAGTAAGGAGGGGGTGGCTGCTCTGCAAGAAGGAGCGCAGTCCCTATGGTATCCGTATGTGCAAAAATAAATTGCTCATGAACACGAAGATGGGGAAGCAAATCTGGAATAAAATGTAATGTTGCGCTCTTGAAAAACGGTGAACTGTTACTGGCAGTGGACAGGAACATAATTGGTAGCCTTAAAGCATTATTTAAAAAATTACTTTGCCTTGCGCTTATTAGCTTTTGTCTTATCCAGCACAGAAATCTGGATGTTATGGCTTTCGATTTTTCCCTCAATGCGTTCAAGTTGCTCAAGTATGGCGGTAAAGGATTTGAGCATTTTGCTTGTAGCCATCTATGAGGGCCCCAAGTATTTCACCATGATTGTGCTCAATGCTGGTGACAGTGGACTTTACTTTCTGTAC
Organism: Pelotomaculum schinkii; assembly: GCF_004369205.1. Taxonomy (NCBI): domain Bacteria; kingdom Bacillati; phylum Bacillota; class Clostridia; order Eubacteriales; family Desulfotomaculaceae; genus Pelotomaculum; species Pelotomaculum schinkii. The sequence continues at coordinate 271,888 of NZ_QFGA01000003.1, forward strand.
GTCGGCTTTGACTTCTTGTACATCAGCTTTGACGGCCATTAGTTCAGATGCCAGTATGTCTTGAGATTTTTCCAGACCGTCCATACAGGAATTTATATTTTGTAGTTGTTGCAGTACAAGTTCCTGAAATTTCTCGTTTTCCATAATCATTCTCCTTTGGTTTCAGGATTAAGTCCTCCCTCATCACTCTTCACCACCGAAGTAACAAACGGTGTTTTTTGTTTTTTGGCTTCCTCTACGATGTGTTTAGGAAAGGCTATATCAAACTGCATGGAAGCCCAAGCCTTGAGGCGTTCATCGCCGACGGCCCAGAGGTCATAAAGTGTGTTGATCATGCGATTTAGTTCAGGATCGTCGGTGTCCACGGTCAAGTCGTGTTTTTTTATAACGAAGTTAAAAGCATTCAGAATGGTCTGCTCGCCAAACCGGGCTATTTGATCTATTATCACTTCTTCAGGAGGGACGAGCATCTGTCCTTCCCCTGTTTTCAACCATGTAACTGAGATACCATGCTCATGTTCTATAAGTTTCAACAGTGTTTCGGAAGGTGCACGCGAGTCATGTTCAAGCGTAGAAATATAACCCCTATCTATGCCCAGGGGTTTAGCAAAATCAGCCTGAGTAAGATTTAGTGTTTTTCTTGCCTTTAGTAAGCGATCTGAAATACTCATTTTTGTGCACCATTGTAGAGTTTATTTGTTGACAATGAAACATAGTTACATTATTATTATAGCCAAGGGCAATTAATTTATTAAAGCATCATATCTAACGCCCTGGCAGAGAAAGGAGGGATCGTTATGGCTGACCCCGTGCTAAAAGAAGTCATGACTGGTCTTGATGTCAAGATAGAACTTATGAAAAAAGGAATCAAGCTTGCCGATATCGCCGACATGGCGGATGTAACACGTCCCGCGGTGACTAGAACTTTGAGCTACAATGATGGATACGAATGTACACTGGTTACGAAACAAATTGCCCGGGTGCTCGGCTTGCAGAAACTCCAGATAGTAAAGAAACCGAAAAAAGCCAGGGGCAAAATACGCAGCCAGTTAGCTTTCAAAGAGTAAAATTGTTTATTGATCATATCAAACTTGTGAAGGCTTGGCAAACAATATAAATTGCAGTTAAACGTGCCGAGAAATTTATTTGGTCACCTACATCAAGAACAATAAGGCTACCTCGATGACAATTTCTTTTGAGTCATCAATTTGACTTCATGCTGGGTTATTTTTAGTAGTGCAAAATCAAGCTTGTCGTCCATTTCGGACAATTTTTCAATTATCTGGTCGTTCTTATCGTTTTGCATGCTCCTGGCATCAAACAGAGCGCCGATCTTGTTAAATACTTCGTTTTCCATACGTGTTTCAAGTTTGGTTAAGTCTTTGCGAATTTCCTTCTGGCCCTCGGTTAACCTGGCCTGGCCTTCGGCTAACTTAACCTGTTCCTCAGTTAACTTGACCTGGCCTTCGGATAATCTGACCTGTTCCTCGGTTAACTTAGCCTGACCTTCGGTTAACTTGACCTGGCCCTCGTTAAGTGATTGCAGTTGTCGGAGCACAAGGGCTTGGAATTCTTCGTTAGTCATGATTAGTCTCCTTCCGGTTGATTATCTTTGACCATCTCTTTCATGACAGAGATCAACAGTTCACGTTGCAGGGGGGTAAGTTTTTGAGCAACATCAACCATCTGACGAAGATCAGGTTGAAGTTCAGCAGGAGGGTCAGCGAAAAACTCGGAAAGGGTAAGTCCCAGTCCAAAGACTATTTTTTCAAGAACTTCAAAAGTTGGCTGACGTTTCCCAGATTCTATTTCGCTAATTGCGGATTGGGCCGCGCCAGATTTTTTTGATAATGCATTCATGCTGATACCTTGGTGCTCTCTGGTTGTCTTAATTCTTTGACCTATATCCAATTTAGTACTCCATAAAACTATCTTTATTCAGATTGTAACATAAAATTTTTTCAAGCGTATTATACGAATTCGTATTGACTTTATATACGTATTCAGATAGTATATTATCTAGAAACATATAGGCGGTGAATAAAAATGAAGTGTCTTGCTCAACGCTTAACAGCACTTCGTGGGAATAGATCCCAAACAGAATTAGCAAGGAAAGCAGGTATTCCACAGTCCGCAATAAGTGAAATTGAAGCCGGAAAGAGAATACCAAGAACAGATACCTTACAAAAACTTGCTACTGCCCTGGGTGTTTCCGTAGCTGAACTGCTGGATGATGAGCCGCTGCCTAAAGCAGTAAGCGAATAAGCCAACAATGACCCACAAAAAAATAATGCGCCTCAACAGTATATATTTCTGCTAATCACAGGAAATTCCTTCATTTGGAAATAGTCGTCATTAATAACATAACGAACAAAGGAGGGGGGTGGCTGCCCTGCAAGAAGGAGCGCAGTCCCTATGGTATCCGTATGTGCAAAAAAAAATCGTTCGTGAAAATGACGATGGGGGAAGCAAATCTGGAATAAATTGTAATACTGTGCGCCTGAAAAACGGTGAACTGTTACTGGCAGTGGCCAAGTGTGTTATGGTAGATGGCAGTGTCACATTAGAGGATATGTCCTCTGAGCTTGGTATTACAAAAAGATCTGTAAAAAGCGCTCTGAAGAAAATCAGAGACAAGCTGTCATTAGGCTTGGCCATACCAGGTCTAAACGACATGGAGACAGAGAACCTGGCACTGGCGCTTAGCAAAAGAGACAGTCTTAGAAATAAGCGCAAGCGCGTTTCAGGGCATATTGATGAAGAAGCGAAGGCCAGGAAAGAAAGAATAATCTCAATTGCCCGGGAGTTCGCAATCGAGAAGATGATCCGGGCTGGTAACAGCGTAGCGGAGACAGCAAGTGTGGTCGGGCTCTCGGGAAAGAGAATCCGCGAGATTCTGGCGGAAATGTATTTTACCACAGGCGTACTTGCAAAGGAAATTATTCAATCCGGAGGCAGTGTATCAGAAGCATCTGAGCGTCTTGGAGTAACACGTAAGGAAGTAAAACAAGCTCTTTTGGAAGTGGGTTATCATATTATCACTGACGATGCTGCAGTAACAAATAATGAATGCAGCAAGGTCAGCATGATGAAACCAGGCAAACCCAGAAAAAGGGAGTACAAAAAGCCGGCGACGATCAGCAAGGCCGGCCTGGCTGAGTGGAACATGATGCACTACGATCAGGAAGGCATCCTTCGGTTGCCGGCGGGTTGCAGGGCGCCGGCGGATTTACCCCGGAAATACCCATCACCAAAAGCAAACTTGCTTCCAGCTGCTGAAACGAAACCGACATGGATTCCAGCCCCGCCTCTTTCCAAGTCGGAATGTACGGCACGAGGCAGGAAACGGATAGGATATTTGAGACTATATTAGCCGGGCCTCGGGAGGGGCGGCGTCAACAATGATGAAGCTAAAAAGGCCACTACACCTGATTGAGGGTTTTGTGGCTTTTAATATGCAGTATACCTGAAAGGTGGTCAGCGAATGACACCAGCGTTACAGAATTTGGTGCAAAAAAACCCACCTATTGAAGAGCAGTTAATTAAAATAGAAAACCTTCGTTATAAGCTAAACTCCACCAGCATAGAGGATAGACAAAGGCTGCTGTTATTAAGCCAAAAGCTTGATAAGCTTATATTAACTTATCAGCGGCAAATGGTATAATACTAGCAAGGGGGTGTCAAATGGGTGGTACAAAGCATCAATCGCATCAATGATTATGCTTTTAAACGGATCATGGGTTCAGAAGAAGGCAAAGACGCACTGCTAAGCTTCCTGAATGCTGTACTGAAACCGGCGCCCGGCAAAGAGCTGGCTTCCGTTGAGTTGCTGGACCGGGAACTTGACCCCAGGTACCTGTTGGACAGAGCGGCCCGGTTGGATATACTGGCTAGAACGGCGACGGGCGCCCTGGTCAATATAGAGGTCCAGATCGCTAACCAGTATAACATCGACAAGCGGACGCTGTTTTACTGGGCCGGACTTTACCACGGGCAGCTTTCCCGTGGAGAAGATTTCAGGAGTCTCAAGAAAACTATTACGATTAACATACTGGGATTTAGTTGGTTCACGGATAAGGAGCGGTATCACCATATATTTCAGTTGAGAGAAAAGGATACCGGAGAGTTGCTTAACGAGGATATGGAAATACATTTTTTGGAGTTGCCGAAGATAGTGAAACTTGATCGCAGGCCCAGTGATGCTCTGGAAGAATGGATGTTGTACCTGAACAACCTGGAAGGGAAAGAAATGGAGGCGATCGCCATGGAGAACCCGGGTATCAAAAAAGCGCTGACCATTGAGCAAATTTTCCTAAAAGATAAGAAAGAACGCAGGCTGTATGAGTTGCGGGAAAAAGCGTACCGGGACGAGCTTTCCGCATTGGCAGGCGCTAGGGCGGAGGGTGAAGCCAGAGGAGAAGCCAGAGGAGAAGCTAGAGGAGAAGCCAGAGGAGAAGCTAGAGGCAGACAGGAGGCTATTTGCAAGTACCTGGAGGCCAGGTTTGGGGATGCTTCGCTAGGCTTGCAGGAAAAAGTCAGGCAGTATAATGAGTTGGAGAAACTGGACATGCTCATCAACAAAATATACACTGCTGCTTCGCTTGAAGAGGCCGGCGCTATCATTAACGGCATATAGTTAAGACGATAGGTTTTCCTAATATGTTGTTGCATAAAAAGGAAGACGTTAAGGGCCGCCACCCCGTCTTCCTTTTCCTATCCGGCTTACGCCTATGGAAATGGTAATGGAAAAGAAGCAGAATTTAAAGCCCATTTTTAGTTAGTATGAATCCGTATTTAACTGATAACTTAAAAAGGAGGTAAATTGCATGAAAAAATTCATAGCGCTTGGTATCTTTTTTGGACTTGCGGTAATCTTTATTCCCTGGCTGCATTCGGCTAAAGCCGAGCAGGTGGACGTGTACGAGGACAACCAGTTGGTCAAATCGGTGGTATTCAAGATCGGGGTGCCAGAGTATGTGGTGAACGGCCAGACCCCCGGCGTTAAAATGGACGTGGCTCCGTTCATCCAGGATGACCGGACGTTTGTGCCGGTAAGATTCCTGGGCAACGCCCTGGGTGTGAGCGACGAAAATATTAATTGGAACGGTGAAGTGCGGCGCGTATTTGTTGCGGGGCCGAATAATACCAGCCTGGTAATGACGATAGATGTTAAGGAGATTATGGTCGACGGCCAGGCCCGGGCCATCGACGTGGCGCCGGTACTGACCAGCGACCGGACCTTCCTGCCGGCCCGGTACGTAGCCGAGGGACTGGGCTATGAAGTAGCCTGGGACGAAGCCACTCAGACGGTGGTATGCTGGCCAGCGGGTGAGACGAAGCCGGACGTAAGCGCGGCGGTGGATTACCTGAACCAAGTGCAAGAGCAGCCGCAGGATCAGGCGCAGGCCACCCCTTACGTTCCTGCGGGCTGGAAACAGGTCAGCTATAACGGTGGACAGGCTTACATCCCGCCTGACGCAGAGAACAGGTACCCTAACGTGTATTTCATGGAAAAAGGCAACATGGTCCAATTCGACACAAAAGGCTTGACTATTAGCTACCCCTGCAAACAGTTTTCCAACGAAAAAGCCGACCAGACCGCTAAGGACCTTTTGCTGTCCAACATCGGCGATTCCAGCCTGGTGCAGCAGATCTGGGACTACGGCGCCCAGAAGACCACCCGGGGATATTGGCTGCCGCTGAAAATTTTCCCCGGCACGGAGAAGTTTAAGGAAATCCAGGTGGAAAACGCCGATGGCTGCATCGCTGTGCTGTGCATGTATTAAAATGATTCGGAAAGGAGAAAACCTAAATAATGAAGACAAAGAAGATACTCGTGGGGGCGCTGGCTGGCGCTCTCCTGTTTTTTGTCGCGCATTTCGCGTTCGCCGCGGGCCTGGCCGACGTGCAGACGCCGCCGGCGGATGTCTTGAAAAAAGCCAACGATTTCGCTGCCCGCGTCAGCGGCTTACCATATGATTTCTTTATCGATACCAATGATAAAGGCGATTCCCTGCGCTACGGCGACCTGATCCTGCCCCACGAGGGCACGGTCAATTACCTGGCCTGGGGGCCGTGGCACAGCGACCCGAACTGGGACGGCGAGGGCGCGACGAAGAAAGACCGGAACAATATCGAACGCGCGCGCTACGTCGGCTACGGTTACTACGGAGAGCAGATCTCCAACGTCTTTTTCCCGCCGGATCGTTCCGGTGGCTGGAAGTCTCTGAGCGACGCAGATTTCGTAGAGGAGCCGTGGTGGGATTCTTCTGTCAAGCAGGCTTTCCCGCAATTTTTCGGGCCAAGTGACCGTTTCGACGGCAAGACCGACCCCGACCTGATCAAGGCCATGCAGATTGGCCTGGACTATTGCGCCTGGGGCAACGAATTAGCGCCTCCGGACCCGGGCTCCGACCTGTACCAGAACCCGCAGAATTACATCCATGTCTTTCTGCCTTGTTCGGAGCAAACTTTCGGCATGGGCGTGATGTTCCACCGCGACACGGACGGCTCCTTGTGGTACCGCTCGGTGCCTTTGACCGATCTTAACAGGACTAAGTTCACCCCGGACGACGCCATCTCTCTCGATCCGCCGGAACGCACCGGCAACCCCGGCGACTCGGCGGCCTTCAGCTTGAAAGTGAACTGGCAGGAAATAAAATCTCTCCAGGAGATAGCGGCTGATTACGGTTTTGACTTCGGCTTTTTGATCCAGGTATCCCACCAGGTGAACGGCAGCCCTAACGCAGCCGCCTTTACTATGGACGGCATGCAATCGCAGGACGCCGGGAACGGCTGGGCGCAGATAGACTACACCGACCTCAGCGACGCTTCCAAAACGAGCAGTGTCTCGGTGCACGTCCAGGACGTTCCCAGCGAAGTGGTGGCTCAGATAGTGCCATACGTGAAAGACAAGGAATCCGGCTACGTCTTTTTGTGGAGTGACTACTACCTGTACAAACAAGCCAAGGCGAAGGTGGCGCCGAACAACATATCCAAGCCGCCCGAGCAGCAGATAACCACCGGCAGCGGCCTGCACTTCCAGGCTATCAGCCAGAGGAACGCCGTTACGGGACAGGAAATCGACCCGCCCAGAGAGCCTGACACAGCAAAGTGGACGGACACCGTAACAGCCACATTAACGCCGCTAAGAGTGCAGAGCGTTGTGAATGTGGACGAAAGCGTCGACTACGGGACAACCGTAGCGCCGCCGCCCCCGCCGGGAGGAGGCTGCGCACCGGCCTATACCACCCTGGATAGTTGGAGACTGAACAGCGCAACGTTAACCTATCCGAAACAGAATCCGCATTATACTTTCGGAGATCCGCGCCCGCCGATCGGAGTTGAACCTAATGACTCCGGCCAGCCGATCCCGCTCTCGTCGTCGCCTGAAGGGTTCGAGACAACAAGCATGGCACCTGCATCCGACGGGCATGCGTTAGCTTGTCAATTCAAAGAGATGTGGGCTCAAAACGGTACGTACCTGCATGATATTTTGAACCCGTCGCTTGATTCGTGGATACAGACGCCGCAAACTTATAAGTTGACTGCCTCAAATATTCAGGTGACGGTGGATTACACTGTGCATACGTTCCATATGGTTTGTGATCCGGATGGTGGTTGCAGTTGCGAGGAGAATACCACTCCCGGTTCATATACCTATACGCTCAATCCGATTTCAGGCAACCTGCTGGTCAACGGCACTGGCGTGGCTTCGATAGGCATGTAATTCTTCTGCTAACCCTCGTCAACCCCTGAAGCTGTTCGAGCAGCTTCAGGGGCCTAGAGAAACCCCGGCAGGCGAGGCGAACCACTGTATTTTCAGCATTCCCACTTTTAATGAACTGCACGAGGCAGGAAACGAATAGGACATTTGAGACTATATTAGCCGGGCCCCGGGAGGGGCGGCATCAACAATGATGATTCTGGTTTATTAAAGGATGCCCGACAAAGCGGGTCTCCATTTCTTCTTTCCAAAGGTTGGATGTCCTCATGAAAAAGTGGGCTCTCCCGGGCGGAGGATCGTAATAATTTTTCTTGACAACGATTTTATAGAACTGCATAATATTATTAGAAAAAGATAATATACGTTTGTGGTAGCGATGAAGAACTTACCGCTCACCGATATGCGGACATAAGTGGTCGGGATTGATCGAATTTACCGCTCACCGATATGCGGACATAAGTGGTCGGGATTGAAGAAGTAAACTCTCTGCGAAATGTAGAGAGTTTTTCTTCAGGCTGAAAGAGAAATATGATTGAAAATGGTTTATATATTGTAAGCGAAAGTTATTTTGATAAATTTAAAAAGTTAGGGTGTAGTTTTAAAGACAGCAAAGGAGAAAACAGACCTGTATTTTGTTGTCTAAAGGATTTAAAATTCGATGGTTTATACTGGGCGATTCCTCTAAGTGAAATAACCGAAGAAAAAATTGAGAATGGTACAATTGATAGAGTCAAAAAATATATGAATTACAAAGAAAATAGCCTTGGATGGGCATATTATCATATTGCAAAAACAAATAAACCAGCAATTTACAATATAAGCTCTGTGCTTCCAATTACTGACCATTACATTGAACGTAAATGGATATTAAATCAGAAACATTTTGTCATTCCATATACTTCTGCTATAAAAATAATAAGAAGAAAATTTAAAAGAATTTTAAGTGAAGAAAATCGTTTTCCGAATAAGTTTGAGCAACATATAACACTCATTAAAAATATTTTGATTAATGAATTAAGAGAAATTAATATTACCCAAAAAGATATAGCAACTACTAAAGAAGTTCTATGAATTCACAACTAGAACGCTGAAGCCGGGCATAAGCCCGGTTTTACTCTCAAGGGGGAGGTTCATAGCCTTCAGCATATTTGATTGACGTGGAATCGCTAAAAAAATGCAAATTTCCAAGGAATCTGCAGCCGAATTGTTAACGAATAGTAGAATGGAAAGCCTGGGGAGAATATCTCAGAACAAGGGCCAAAAAATGCTTAAAGAGAGGTTCGGGTTGCCTACTCAATGTGAAACTTGATCGCAGGCCCAGTGATGCTCTGGAGGAATGGATGTTGTACCTGAACAACCTGGAAGGGAAAGAAATGGAGGCGATCGCCATGGAGAACCCGGGTATCAAAAAGGCGCTGACCATTGAGCAAATTTTTCTAAAAGATAAGAAGGAACGCAGGCTGTATGAGCTGCGGGAAAAAGCGTACCGGGACGAGCTTTCCGCATTGGCCGGTGCCAGGGCGGAGGGGGAAGCCAGAGGAGAAGCTAGAGGCAGACAGGAGGCTATTTGCAAGTACCTGGAGGCCAGGTTTGGCGATGCTTCGCTAGGCTTGCAGGAAAAAGTCAGGCAGTATAATGAGTTGGAGAAACTGGACATGCTCATCAACAAAATATACACTGCTGCTTCGCTTGAAGAGGCCGGCGCTATCATTAACGGCATATAGTTAAGACGATAGGTTTTCCCATTATGTGCAAGTTCAAACCAGGCATTTCGCCTGGTTTAATCTTTACCCTCTGTCACTAAAAGGGGGAGACTTTATGAGATTACAGGGTCCGGTTCGTCCGGTGGTGGCAAGTCATAATGAGCAGTTAACGCTATTTAGAGGGGGTGGATAAAAAATATCGCATAAAGGAGATTTGATGCTTGTTGATGGGAATTCCTTGTTGCACAGGTGTTTCCATGCTTTTCCCCCGATGAGTGCGCCTGACGGTAGGCCAACAAATGCTGTCTTTGGAATGCTCCGGTTACTTGTAAATATTATAGATGCACGTAAGCCAACCCATCTAGCTGTTGCTTTCGATTTATCCCGTAATTCTTTTCGCAAAGAAGCATACCCGGAATACAAGGCAAATCGTAAGGAAACCGATCCGGATCTAGTACCGCAGTTTTCTATAATAAGAGAAGTATTAAAAGCCTTGAACATTCCATACTTTGAAAAAGAGCTCTATGAGGCCGACGATATTATCGGTACCCTGGCTTGCCAGACTCAGGCTGACTACAAAGTAAAGATACTTACCGGAGATAGGGACTGTTTACAGTTAATCAACGAGAAAGTTTCCGTTCTTCTAACGATAACGGGAGTTTCCAAATTAGTAGAGTGTACCCCCGAAAGCACTGAGAAGAAACTCGGATTTAGGCACGATCAAGTCCTTAGCATGAAAGCTCTGGCCGGCGATCACTCCGATAACATTCCCGGTGTTAGGGGGGTAGGTGAAAAAACAGCCCTTTCCCTGCTAGATAAATACGGTACGATAGAAGGCGTTATAGCGTCGGCCTCAGAAATACCAGGTAAGCTGGGTGAAAAGGTTCGGACGAGCGTCGAAATGATTCGTTTGAGTCAACAGCTGGCAACAATTGTTTGTAATGTCTCCCTTGATGTGGAACCGGAATCTCTAAGACTGAGGATTAACCGGAAAGCCGGTACCGAAATATTAGCTCGGCTTGGAATAAAATCAATTAACCTGGACGGATTAGTCTCACAGTCACCACAGGTATCAAAGCCAGCCAGGCCTACCATCCAACACAATGCGGGTCGTATAGTTATTCCGAGCACAGGAAGCCAACAGCGCTGCGGTATATGTGCAAGGCCGATACCATGCAGGCGTTTTGTTGAGCTTGGCGAACATGGGAAACTCGCATTTGGTGCAAAAATATTTTGGGCATGCCGTATTTGCTCGGCAGCTCTGAAACCGGACTGTTACAAAGAAATACCATAGGAAATTAGGAATAGGAATGGTGAACTACCCCTTCCTTCGCTCCGATCAGGAAGGGGTTTCCTGATCAGGCGAATTTGTGGGTTTCCTGCTTCATCGTGAGCCTACCGGCACAGCTATACAGGCGTAAACTCATGATCCATAAAAAGGTTGGGTCTGAGAAGTGTAGCTTTCATAAAGGGGCTTAAAAATTTTTCCTTGGCGAGATGCCAAGGTTTTTCCTTTGTATGACAAGTAGGATAAACCATAGAACGTGTAGAATTTTATGAAAGGAGACAACCACCATGGAAAGGTTAAAACAATCCCGGAAAGGTTATACTTCAAACCGGGAGGGGAAGGAGTTGAAACCTGAAGTGAGAGTTGTTTTTGGAGATAATTCTACACGTTTACAAGATGCATTTCGTCTACTGGCCGAGTTCTTTGAACAGGAAAAAGCTGAACAGGATTCAAAGGCTGGGGGTGGTAACCGTTGAATATTGCGGCTATCTACCTTCGTGTATCTACTGAAGACCAAGCACGACATGGCTATTCACTCGCTGACCAATTATCGGTTTGTCGGGAGAAAGCGTTTGCGATGGGGGCCGATGAGATTTTGGAGTTCGCCGATGAGGGTGTTTCCGGGGAACTCTTAGATAGGCCGGGTTTATCGGACTTGCGTGAGTCTATAAGAAACGGGCAGGTCAATATTATGATCTGCTATGACCCTGACCGCCTATCTCGTAACCTGGCGCATCAGCTACTTTTAACAGATGAAATTGAAAGAGCTGGCGTCCGGCTGGATTTTGTTAATTTTGAATGGCAGAACACGCCAGACGGTAGACTTTTTTATGCTTTAAGAGGTGCAATCGCTGAATACGAAAAAGAAAAGATCCGGGAAAGAACTGTTAGGGGAAAAATGCAGAAAGCCCGTCAAGGTGGTCTGCCTGTCCGTGCTGATTCCTATGGTTATAAATTCGAAAAAGGAACATTACTGCTTAACCAGGAAGAGGCTGAAGTAGTCAAATTAATTTACAAGTGGTTTATATCAGAAGATATGGGGGTTAATGGTGTTGCAACCAGGCTTACCGAGCAATGTATCCCTACCAGAAAAGGCAATTCGATATGGCAACGGTGTGTAGTAAAAACCATACTTACCAATCCTATGTATGCCGGTACATTCTATTATAACCGGAGGGATTGTAAGGGGGTTGCTTATAACAAACATCTACCTCTGGAGAAAAGGGTTAAGGCCAAAAGCAAACCAAAGGATGAATGGATATCCATACCAGTTCCTGCCATCGTTGATCTGGCAACTTGGGAGAAAGCACAAGAAAAAATTAAATCAGCACGTAGGTTATGGTCGGGGTGGTCGCGAGAAGAATATCTTTTATCAGGGATAATCTCATGTACTGACTGTGGCAATACGATGCACGGGGCCGTTAAAGTAAAATATAACGGAAATAAGGAACGTGGCTATACGTGCGTAAAGACAACAGCAGGTACTTCCAATAACGGATGTAAGCCAATTAAGCGAGTACCTGCTGAAATAATAGAAGTGATTGTTTGGGAACAAGTATGTACCTGGCTCAACGACCCTGATGCTCTTACCAGCGAGATTAGGGAGCGTACAACGGAGAAAGATTTACGAGCCGACTTGGAAAGGATAGAAAAACTCATCGCCGATGTTGAGAAGGGGAGAGACAATGTTAGGAATGCTTTAGCAGCCGGGTTATTTGATCTTGATCCCAAAACTACGAAACTATTGCAAGGCCTTAAAGGACGTGAAAAGCAATTACTGACGCGTAAAAAAGAATTGGAGATAGCTTTACATCGGAGCACGGCAGCAGAGATCAGGGTTAAGGAAATACGTAAACAAGCAGCTTCATTCCTGTCGAAATTGGATGCGCTCTCTTTTGATCAGAAAAAAGCTCTTTTGCGTACGCTTGTACAGCAGGTAACGATTTCAGGCCGGGGAGATAACTTACGGGTTACGGTACACGCAGCTTTTTTGCCAGAGGTAGAAGCGAAAACAAAAAAATTGTAAAATTATTGTAGTTACTTCTGTATGTAATGTGGGCAACCTGCAGCAGTACCAGGAGGCGCAGTACGATGCGCTGGCAGGAAAAGCCAGGATCAAAATACCGGGAACGGAAATTATGCCGCAGGTATGGGTGGAGGAGGGCGCCTCGATTGACCCCTCCGCGAAAATCAGAGGCCCGGCCCTGATCGGGGCTGATTGTCAGCTGGGGGCTGCAACCCGCATAGAACCTTTTTCGATCCTGGGGCAGGGCTGTCTGGTGCGGGAAAGGGCTTCGATCAAGAGAAGCGTCCTCTGGAACAATGTCTATGTAGGTCCCGGGGCTGCTTTACGCGGGGCTGTCCTAGGCAGCCGGGTCCAGGTGCTGGCCAAGGCAGGCATATACGAGGGGGCGGTTGTTGGTGACAATTCGATTATCCGTGAAAACGGCCTGCTCAAGCCTGACGTCAAGCTGTGGCCGCATAAGCTGGTTGAAACAGGGGCGACCGTTCACCGCAGCTTGATCTGGGGTTCCTGTTCTCCCAAGAAAATCTTTGGTTTTGAGGGGATCTCCGGCCTGATCAATGTGGAGATTACGCCTGAGTTCGCTGCCAGGATCGGCGCTGCCTTTGGCTCCGTAGCCGGAGCCGGGGCGCGTCTAGCCGTCAGCAGCGACAGTTACGCTGCTTCTGTAATGCTTAAGGAAGCCGCAAAAAGCGGGATGCAGTCGGTAGGGGCGCAAGTTTTGGACTTCGGTCCCGGCATTACGCCGGTGAGCCGCTTTGGTGTCAGGGAGACGGGTTGCCGGGGGGGAATTCACGTCAGGATATCACCGCAGGCGCCCGACAAGGTGACCATGGTATTTACCAACCCCCACGGTGGGAATATTTCCAGGGACCAGGAGCGCAAGATCGAAAACGCCATGGCCAGAGAGGACTTTTTGCGGGCGGAAACAGGCAGGATCAAGCCGCCGGAGGTCCTGACGCAAGTTGCGGACAGCTATCTTTCAGCCATATGTGCGGGTTTAAGCGCACTCAGGCTGCGGGAAGCCAATTTTAAACTGCTGCTCTGCTATGACCAGGTCAATCTGGAAAATATCGTTGGGAACCTTTGCGCCAGGCTGGGGTTAGGCTTGGAAAGCATCGGCCTGGAAAGCGACGCAAAGGCATACCGTGGCTGGCGTTCTCACCAGGAGCTGCTGCCCGCCCTGTCCCGGGCGGTCGTTGACGGCGGCGCCGACGCCGGAGCCGTCCTGGACTCCAACGCCGACCGCCTGATCCTGATCGACAACAAGGGGCAGGTAATTCAGGATGAACTTCTGACAGCCCTGCTCTCTTTGATTATCCTGAAGGGGGAGGAAGGCCCGGTGGTGGTGCCGGTTACGGCCCCGCGCGCCATAGAAGCGCTGGCCGAGCGCTACCGGAGCAGGGTGGTGCGCACCAAAACCGCCATGCAGGATTTCCTGGATAAAGTACTGGCTCCGGAGAACGGGATAGAAGGGATATCCCAGTTTTTCCTCCACTTTGACGGGTTGGCAGCCCTGGCCAGGGTGCTCGACCACGCAGCCCGTTTCAATACCTCGATATCCGATCTGGTGGCCGAAATACCTGAATTTTTCATGGACCGGCGGGAGGCCCCCGTCCCCTGGGAGGCCAAGGGCAGGGTCATCAGGCAGCTGATTCAGGATCCCCCGGCCAGCCGGCTGGAACTGCTGGACGGGGTCAAGGTCTACCACGAGGACGGCTGGGCGCTGGTGCTGCCGGACCCGGACGAGCCCTTCTGCCGGGTCTTCAGCGAAGGCAGCACCATGGAAATCGCCGAGTCGCTAACCGATATGTACATCAAAAAAATTAACGATATCGCGGGTATTGTGAGTTAGTGTAATCATTGGGGTCAGGCTTGAATTATTCACTTATTTTTTTCCGAATCACATCTTCTACATAAGATGTGTCCTTATACCTACCGGACTTTATTTTTGATAACAAGGATACACGGTTTTTGGCCATATCAATTACCTGGATGATTATGGCATTTAATAAGTAAATATTTCAAGTCTGACCCCGCTCACCTCTCAGTATGGTTTCTCCGGCACATCAATATACTTAACCTGGTATCCTTTTTGGGAGGCCAATTTTTCAGCATCGGAATGATAGTGAAGGTCAACCAGCCAGACATTTGATTCATTTATAAGGTCCTCTAACAAATCAAGTGGGGCAGAGACGAGTAAGGCGTATATTTTGAAATTACCTTCCCGAACAGCCTTGTAGTGGGATTTGGTAATAGCGTTGTCCTTATCTTCTGCGATCTTCTGTTCGGAGTAATCGAGAAACTCGTTTATCCACGTAGAGTAGGCTGCACTCAGATCATTATTGTTAACCGTTGCAATGCCTCCGCCCTGAACTCCGGGTTCGGCAATCCACATATTCTTTACACTAATGTCATTTTTATCGGCAAAGGCAGAGGCCTCTTGCAGGGTGATATACTTGTCATAGACGACAAGGGCTTCCATGATTTTACTTCCTTCGGCCGAGGATTGATTCTTCAAAACATCAACCCTTCTGTTTTTATACAGATCCATGCTCTCTTTTCCGCCAGGCTGTCCTATAAAGACTTTTACTTCACCTTCGCCATTATCAATTTTCAATGATTGATCTTTAGATTCCAATGCCATGGCTCCTGTAACATAAGCGATAACAGTAAATAACGCAACCAGAAGAATAGCGATCTTAATTTTCACGCTAAACAACCTCCTCATTGGGGTTAGGCTTGAATTATTCACTTATTTCTTTCCGAGGAACATCTTCTATATAAGCTGTGCCCTTATACCTATCTGACTTTATTTTTGATTGTATGGATACACGGTGTTTGGTCATATCAAATACCTGGATAATTATAGCATTTAATAAGTAAATATTTCAAGTCTGACACCCAATGACGACGATAACCTAATTCTGAGCCAACGTTATATCAAATAAAACAATTCTAATCTCATAACTGTGAAGTTATTTCATGTGCTTTCGTCCTTAGTTCTTCATATACTTGTTTTGGATTATTTACGCTTTCCACTTCGATTTTCTTACACTCTTCTAATAAATTTTCTTTTTCTTTAATTACTTTCCGCCACTTTTCTGCCGTTTCGAGATCAAAAGGTGAGTCCTTACTTTCAAGTGCTATTTTTTCATCCTCAATTGTTCCCTCAAGTGCATAAGTGAATGATTCTATCTTGCTTCTATAATATGCTTCTTCATCGACTTCTTTTGCAAGCGCATTAACCTCCATGGCTTTTCCCCTTATCTCTTTAAGCATTTCACTGATTTTTTCTTTGGCTTCCGGGTTGTTCCGACTTTCTTTTGATAGTTGCTCTAAATCTTCTTTCTGCTGAACAAACTCATTTCGCAATTGGTTGTAATGTTCTTTCTTTTTTTCTTTATTATATTCAGCCGCATTTGAGGCAGCGTATCCTATTAACAGGCAAATAAGTAAAGTGCCTACTAATATGGTTATTTTTAATTTCATATTAATACCTCCTTGTATGATATGACCAACGGTACAATTTCCAGGCGTCTTTCTACCGTCTCGCGATCAACCACTGAACCGGCCCTCCTTTATCCGCTTAGCCAATCCTTCGTGTACAACTCTCTCAACTGGCTTAAAATCAAAATAACGGTCAAAGGTTCGTACCTGAAAATCTACTCGCTGACCTTTTTTATCGCCTCTTTCAAAAAGCAGACGGCCTTTGCTTAAAATCTGGTAAGCAAATGCGGGTGGAGCCTGGTTTAAAATTATAAAATCTACTTCATCAGTTTTAAGCGCTGCAGTTGCCAAAGAAAGAAGTTTCAACTTCTTATCAAAGTAGCTATCCATAGGGAATTCCCGGTCCAGCAAAACCGCCAGATCAATATCGCTTGCCGGGTTTTGTCTATCTTCCGCGTAAGACCCGAACAGGTAGAACGCTGCAATATCATTATCCATGCTAATTTTTTCGGTCAGTGCCGGAATATATTGCATTATATCGACTGCTGTTTTTTTAAGATGGTACAAGTTGGTCACCACTGGCTTATCAAATTAACTATATTTTACTATAATATTCCTTTTAAAGCCACGTACGCTTACTCGGAAAGGCCAGAAATAATTTTTCGTTAGTCCTATCATTGGCAGATGCCCTTCGGATGAGAACCTTGGATAAATTTCCATCCGGAATGAAGCGCTATAATTTATTTTCTTTATGACTTTATCAATAGTCCCAAAAAGGATACTATATAACAACAAACAGGAGGGCATCTGCCCTCCTGTTTTCACACTGCCACAGACCTGGCCGGCTCGTTCCGGTACCAGCTGTAGTCCACATCGGGGAAAATATTGTCGCGGTATTCCAGGTCTCTGAGCCAGCCCTCATCAATACGGTTGCCTGTGATTTCGTCCCGGAGGCGGAGAAAGTTGCTGAGATGGATCTTGGTCCTTTTTATTGCGTATTCAACCATGGTGCCGGTGCTCATAATGAAGGCCCAGTCGCTGCTCTGCGCCAGCATCAACTCGCGCGCCGCCTGGTTTAAGGCCCGCCTGAGCAGCCCTCCGGCAGCGGGGTAGCGGGTGGTCATATCTACCATCATATTGGCAGCCATGTGCAGGTGCCTGTAAATCCATGCATTGGCGCCGGAAAGCCAGACCTCGTGGTAGCCTTTGTTGCCCCAGCTGGACGAGCAGGGCACGGCCACCTGGTTGCAAGGGAAGCGTTCCAGGTACTGGCTTGGCGTTAGCAGCTCGATTTCATCCTGGTCAAAAGCAATTTTACGGATCAGGTATTCCAGCCAGGCCGGCCCTTCAAACCACCAGTGGCCAAAGAGTTCGGCGTCATAGGGCGCGACGATCATCGGCGGCCGGTCCATCATGCCGGCCAGGTGGCGAATTTGGTGCTGGCGGTTGAACATAAAATTGCCGGCGTGCTCGGCGGCTTTTTCATCCGCCGCTCTTGGATTGTAGGGCTCTTTTTGGCTTAAGTCCACTTTCCCGGTGATTTTAAAATATTTGAAGCCCGTATGGATGCGGATCCCGTCCGGATGGATGTAGGGCTTGATATAGTCATAGTCCAGGTCGTAGCCTATATCCCGGTAAAATTCACGGTAATTATAATCGCCGGGATAACCCTCCTGCGTACTCCAGACCTGCTTGGACGATTCAATATCCCGGCCGAAGGCGGCTACCCCTGACGGGCAGTAAATTGGAGCAAATATCCCAAAGCGGGGCCTGTGCGAGGCATAAAGCACACCATGCGAGTCGGTAAAGAAAAATTGAATTCCGTTCTCCTTTAAAATCTCATCGACTCCAGGGGCATAGCCGCATTCCGGCAGCCATATGCCGCGCGGCGGCCGGCCCAAGTGCCGGGTGTGAAGATCCACGGCCGTCCTGATTTGCGCCCGCACTGCTTCAGGCTGAAGCTGCATCAAGGGCAGGTAGGCGTGCGTAGCGGCGCAGGTAATAATTTCGAGACGGCCCTGGTCCTGGAACTTCTTAAAAGCTGAGACAATATTGCGGTGATAAAGGTCATGAAATATATACATGGCTTCCCGCAGCCTTCTCTTGTACATTAACGCGGCTTCATGAAAAGGACTGCCGTAGGTCCGTCCTTCCTCTTTGTCCGCCAGCTCAATCAAGCCGGCAAGATGGCGGGTATAGCGCTCCTGCAGCAGCGGGTCGGTAAGCATGGAAATCAAGGGAGGAGACAGGGTCATGGTCAACCTGAAACTGATACCGTCGCCAATCAGACGGTCAAAAGCCTGGATGAGCGGTATATATGTTTCGGTGATAGCCTCGTAGAGCCATCTTTCCTCCAAAAAGTTCTCATGCTCCGGGTGTCTTACATAAGGCAGATGCGCATGGAGTACAAGACATAGATAACCTGTTGCCATAAGCAACCCCTTTCATATGTTGTATAATAAAAATAATCGCCGGCAAATGAATTCGCACCTGCATTTTCAGTTTAGGCTCTGCTTATCACTTCCGGGATGCCAGTTCCCGGGCGAACTAATCCCCACCGGCAGTTTGCGGGCTTCCAGGGCCAGTTCCTCAATGAGCATCGGTGAACTGACACCATACTGAAATTTACCAAGCGTGCGATATAAGCTTTCGATCCACATCCACTCCTCGTCCAGCCGGTCGGATAGCGAGGCCCTGGGAGTGGTCGCTATATTGGACCTGAGCAGGGTAATAAAACGGCCGTCCTGGAACATGCGTCCCAGGTCGATACAGAAGGAACGGTCCGGCTCCTTTACTTCAATATGCCAGTTATCGATTTCATCACCAAGGTGAATATCCATGAATCCTTTAGCGTTATTCCCGTTAAAGTCAACACCGGTTACATCGTAAACCCTTAAAACAGGATGAGTGGAGGACCAGGCTTCGGGTCCGTAGGTTCTGGTGAATTCATCCTGCTTGGTGGCGGTGATTTCCCAGTAGGCATAAAGCCAGTGGGGGTCCCGGGCCATCAAGACCAGGCGGTCAACCCCGTAACTGTGCGGCAGTTGGGGTTCCGGCAAATGCTGTGCCCGATGTTCAGGAGCGGCCGGCACGGGCAGGCTGAACTCTTCAGCTATCTCTTCCACGAATTGAGGGGGGGGGAGGGTTTCAGCTCCAATTTTTTTGGCCGTCCGCCTGCGCAGTGACGGCCATAAAAAAACGCCTACCGCAAAAACCATAATGAATGCTAAAATCAACCAGAGAAAAATATTCACGGTGATCAGATCCTCCCTTCGAAGGTAAAATATTAACACATATTAAACCGGTGAAATTTATCTATCACAAATACTTTTTTTATTATTGCCCAGACTAAAAATGTTTATTTACTTAAAAAATCAAGCGCTCAGAAAAAATGAAGTAATTCACTAAACATAAAACCTCAGAAGGGATAGGGCCGGGTTGCAGCGAAAATCAACTTGATTAAGATGAATTTTATTGAAATAATAAACCTGCGGTGTCAAAAGGTGGCTTATAAAAAACATGGTAATCAAGAATACATTTGCTGGTGCGGAAAAAGCTGCTAAAATATTATCCATATTAGAAATGGCGTATCCCGGAGCCGGTACGGCCCTAAAATTCAGCACGCCTTTTGAACTGCTGGTAGCGGTAATGTTGTCTGCTCAGAGCACAGATCAGCAGGTTAACCGGATTACCGGATCTCTTTTTTCGAAGTATCACACGCCTGGTGATTTTGCCGCCCTGGCGCCGGAGGAACTGGCTGAAGAGATTAAAGGCTGTGGGTTGTATCACAATAAAAGCAGGTACATCATTGACGCTTCGCGGCAGATTCTTGCCCGGCACGGCGGCAAGGTACCGGAAACCAGGACAGAGCTGGAAGCGTTGCCGGGAGTGGGCAGGAAAACGGCCGGAGTGGTGCTGGGGCTGGCCTTTGGCGGCGACTCCCTGCCGGTCGACACCCATGTTTTCCGTGTGGCCAGGCGTTTGGGACTCTCCGAAGCAAAGGAACCTGGCCGGGTGGAAGACGACCTGTCCAAATTGATCCCGCCCAGGCAGCGGATGGCGGCCCATCACCTGTTTCTTGCCCACGGCCGGACAACCTGCCGGGCCAGAAAGCCGGCCTGCGGCGATTGCGGCCTGAGAGAACTTTGCCGCTACTATTCTACGGGAGGACTTAAAACTTGAATATCGTCCTGGTTGAACCTGAGATACCGGCTAACACGGGAAATATTGCGCGGACCTGCGCCGTCACCGGTTCCTCGCTGCACCTGGTACGCCCCCTGGGCTTCTCAACTGCTGATAAATATTTAAAAAGGGCTGGCCTGGACTACTGGCATTTGGTCGAAGTCCTTTATTATGACAGTTTTCAGGAAGTGGTGGAAAATCATCAGGGTAGTTGTTTTTATCTGGTAACTACCAAAGCGCCAAGAAGTTACTGCGAAGTTAGGTACCAGCCGGATTCCTTCCTGGTATTTGGCAAAGAGACCCGCGGGCTGTCCCCTGAGATTTTAAATTCTGCTCCAGAAAATCAAATTCGCATACCCATGGTCGAGGAGGCCCGGTCTCTGAATTTGGCCAACTCAGTGGCTGTTGTTCTCTATGAGGCGCTGCGCCAGCAGGGTTTCCGCGGGATGATCTAACGGAGTCGAAGAAGAGGTGTTATTAATGAATGTCATCGAGAAGGTGCAGTCCTATCTGGACCAGTATAACCTGGGCTTGAAAATTATTGAACTCAAGGAAGATACCAGTACTTGTGAACTGGCCGCCGCGGCTCTTGGAGTTGAAGTCGGGCAGATCGCCAAGACACTGGTGTTTTTAGCCGACGACCAACCCGTGCTTGTTGTGGCCAGCGGGGACCGGAAAATAAATAGCGGTAAGTTAAAAAGGCTCCTTGCAGCGGCAAAGGTCCGCATGGCTGACCCGGATACGGTCCTGGAGGTTACCGGTTATCCAGTTGGCGGGGTCTGCCCTCTGGCTTTACCTGAAAGCCTCCCAATATTTTTGGAAAGTACCATGCAGCGTTTTGGAATGGTTTACGCAGCGGCGGGAACGCCAAATTCAGCCCTCCCGGTCACCATGCGGCAGTTGGAGATAATCACCGGGGGGAAATGGGCCGATTTGATTTAGATAGGAGCGTTATAACTTGTTTGTCCATTTGCATTTGCATTCAGAATACAGCCTTTTAGACGGAGCGGCCCGCATCAAAAAAGCGGTCTCCAGCGCCAAAGAGATGGGGATGCCCGCCCTGGCCATCACCGATCACGGGGCCATGTACGGCGTTGTGGAATTTTACAAGGCCTGCAAGAACGCCGGGATTAAGCCGGTCCTGGGCTGTGAGGTCTATGTGGCGCCCCGTACCATGGACGACCGTACGCCAAGGGTCGACGACCACCCGTACCACCTGGTCCTGTTGGCGGAGAATGAGGAGGGTTACCGGAATTTATTGGAGCTTGTATCCCTGGGCTTTACCAGAGGTTTTTACTACAAACCCAGGGTCGATAAAGAAGCGCTGGCAAGGTACAGCAAAGGCTTGATAGCCTTAAGCGGCTGCATCGGGGGAGAAGTCGCCTCCCGGGTCTTAGCTGGAGAGCTGGAAAAAGCCAGGCAGGCAGCCGTTGCATACAGGGATATTTTCGGGCCGGATAATTTTTTCCTGGAACTGCAGGACCATGGTTTTCCGGAACAGCGCACGGCCAACCGGGAACTTGTAAAAATTCACGAAGAAACTGGCATACCGCTGGTGGCTACCAACGATGTCCATTATGTCCGGCGGGAGGATGCGGCCAGCCAGGATGTGCTTTTAGCGATTCAAACCGGAAAAAGCGTGGACGACCCCAGCCGGATGAAATTTCAGTCTTCAGAGCTCTATCTAAAGAGCGAAGATGAGATGAGCCTCTTATTTGGAGAACAGCGGCAGGCTCTGCATAACACGCTGCAAATTGCCGAACGCTGCCAGGTGGAGATGGATTTCAGCCAGTACTATCTGCCGTATTTTGCGGTGCCCGAGGGCTATACGGCCGATACCTACCTGGAAGAACTCTGCTACCAGGGCGCCCACCGGAGATACGGTGATGAACTAAGTGAGGAAGTAAAAAACAGGCTGTCCTACGAACTGGGCGTCATCAAGAAGATGGGTTATTCAGCCTATTTCCTTATTGTGTGGGACTTTATCAATTTTGCGCGGCAACAGGGCATTCCTGTGGGTCCCGGCCGCGGTTCCGCAGCCGGCAGCCTGGTGGCGTACAGCTTGACCATTACCAACCTCGACCCGTTAAAATACGATTTGCTCTTTGAGCGTTTTTTAAACCCCGAGCGGGTTTCCATGCCTGATATTGACACTGACATCTGTTATGAGCGCAGAGGCGAGGTAATTGACTACCTGGTCCAAAAATACGGGACTGACCATGTGGCCCAGATTGCAACTTTTGGTACCATGGCGGCACGGGCGGCTATTAAGGACGTCGGCAGAGCCATGGACATGCCTTACGGTGAAGTGGACCGGGTAGCCAAGCTGGTCCCCATGGAACTTCACATTACTATTGAAAAAGCATTAAGTACTACTCCTGAATTAAAAGAACTTTACGACCAGAAGGCGGATATCAAAAGACTGATCGACACTGCGATAGCCCTGGAGGGAATGCCCCGGCACGCTTCCATTCATGCCGCCGGCGTAGTGATTACGAAAGACCCGCTGACCCACTACCTGCCCCTTTATAAAGCCAGCGACGGTCCGGTGACGACCCAGTTTCCCATGGGCACGGTGGAAGAACTGGGCCTTTTAAAGATGGACCTTTTGGGCTTGCGCACGTTGACGGTAATCAGTGACGCAGTCCGCATGATCGCTGAAAACACCGGGACAGATCTGGATATTGGGGAAATCCCCATCGACGACCGGGCCGCCTATGATTTGCTGTGCAGGAGCGAGACCACAGGGGTATTTCAGGTGGAAAGCAGCGGTATGAAAGCCATCCTGCGGGAATTGAAGCCTAGTGTGTTTGCGGATATTGTACCCCTGATGGCGCTGTACCGGCCCGGCCCTCTGCAAAGCGGGATGGCTAAGGATTTTATCAAAAACAAGCAAGGCATTACTAAGACCAAATACCTGCATCCCAAGCTGGAGCCCATCTTAAAGGACACCTACGGGGTCATTCTCTACCAGGAGCAGGTTATGCGCATATCCAGCGACCTGGCCGGGTTCAGCCTGGCTGAAGCCGACATGCTGCGGCGTGCTATGGGTAAGAAAAAACCTGAAATTATCGCGGGCCTGCGTTCACAATTCGTCGAAGGCGCCGGTAAAAACGGTGTAAACGAGAGTATTGCCGGTGAAATCTTTGACCTGATGGAGAAGTTCGCGGGTTATGGTTTTAACAAATCCCACTCGGCAGCTTATGGCCTGGTTACATATCAGACTGCCTATCTCAAAGCAAATTACCCGGTAGAGTTTATGGCTGCGCTGTTAACTTCGGTTAAAGATAATGCCGACAAGATGGCTTTCTATATTGAAGAATGCCGGCGTATGGGCATAGAGGTCCTGCCGCCGGATGTAAACGAGAGCGGGGAGAGCTTTACGGTAGCCGGGCCGAAAATTCGCTTTGGCCTGGCAGCCGTGAAAAATGTTGGTATGGGAGCAGTTGAAGCGATTATCCAGGCCAGGCGCGAGGGAGGGCAGTTCCCTAGCTTCGCTGATTTTTGCCGGCGGATGGACACCAGAGTAGTCAACAGGCGGGTATTGGAAAGCCTCATTAAATGCGGCTCTTTTGACTCGTTGGGCGACCGGCGGGCCCAACTGATGGGTGCTGTTGACTCAGGCTTGAGTCTGGCACAGCAGTCACAGCGGGATCGGGCTAACGGGCAGATGTCCCTCCTGGATCTTATGGACGAAAGCGAGACCGTATCCCTGACCCTGCCGGAAGTGGCGGAATTCCCCACGGAAGAAATACTGGCCATGGAAAAAGAAACCCTGGGCTTTTATGTCAGCGGGCATCCACTTGCGGCATACCGGGGGGTCTTAAACAAGTTGGCCACAGTTACCACTACGGAATTAGCCGAACTGCCTGATGACAGTGATGTAGTGCTGGGAGGGTTGATTTCCGGAGTCAAAAAAGTCAGTACCCGTAAAGGGGACGCTATGGCTATTTTAACTGTGGAAGACCTTACTGGTTCGGTTGAGGTTGTAGTTTATCCTCGTCCCTACCAGAAGAACATCCTGGCCATCAGGGTTGATGAAGTGGTTCTGATCAAAGGCAGGGCTAAAGAAAATAGTGAGGAAAAAAAGATTATAGCAGATGAGATTTCAACTCTTGATTCCCATCTGGGTGGGGAGCTGCACTTAAAAATCGACAGCCTGCAGTCCCAGCTGCTGGATCACGTTAAAATGGTGCTTTCCAGTTTTCAGGGGGATGCGCCGGTATTCCTTCATTTTGTACAGGAAAAGAAAGTGATTAAGGCCGGCGAAGAGTTCCATGTTGATCTATCGGGTCCGGTGGTGGCCAGGTTGGAAGAAATGATGGGCCACGCCAGGGTTAAAGTAAAGAGAATTGTTGATGAAGAAGGTTCATCTTCAGAAAAAATAAAAGAAAGGCCTGTAGAAACAACCCCAACTGGTACAACTCTTGGTGAACCGGCCGTTCCTCAGGCCGGACTGGAGCAGGCGCATACTCCACGCAAGAAGCCCGGAACATCCACCGCAGAATTCTTTAGTATTCTAGAGCTTTAACCAGGGTTGACCTCTAAAATAAGTCCAGCCTACAGGGCGTTTTAAAAATGTAGGTGCGAATTCATTCGCACAAAAGTTAAATTAGCCACACAAGTTCGGCGCTGGCGCGCCGTGTGCGATTGTTTCATGACGCGTGGCGCCGCGATAGCGGCTTGTGGAACTACTCACGCAAGCTGTAACTTATTGATTCAATTGGCCTATGAGAATGCTGGATATACTACGCCCTACGTCTTACGGCTAAAAATCGTGGGAGCGACTATTCGCACATTGCCATTAGAAGGGAGTATATATAAGCGGTTTGTAGTATACTACTGCCCTCCAGCATAGTAATGAATAAAGTATATAAAGGGAGGTCTATCAATGAGCAAGGAATTGGCGGCCCTGTTGATGGAGAGAGGGGTCTACCTGCATGAGATCGCCCAAATTGTTTACGAATTGCAGATAGGGTTTGTACCCGGTCTTACTCTGGAATACTGTGTTGAGGTCTTAACCGGGGTTTTGGAGAAAAGAGAAGTCCAGTTTGCCGTGCTTACCGGTGTGGCCCTGGATAACCTGGCGGAAGCCAACCTGCTGCCCTCTCCCCTCCAGGAAATTATTCAAAATGACCACCCGCTGTACGGTATTGATGAGGTATTGGGGTTGGGCATAGCGAATATCTACGGCACCATCGGGACCACCAGTTTTGGCTACCTGGATAAAGAGAAGGTGGGAGTGATCGGCAGGCTTAATTTAAACAAAATTAATAAGGTCAACACGTTTATGGACGATCTGATAGCAGGCATTGCCGCTGCGGCAGCTGCCAAAATCGCCCATGCCAGTATCAGCCATATCAGCAATCTGAACAGCAGGACTGGACCAAAGAGCTGACCACTTGCTTGTAAAAGGTGTTGCCCTGTGTTAATATGGATTTGTCATAAGATGGGTTTGTTAAATGAAGGCAATCACAAGGGGTGATCGATGTTGCAGGAAATGTGGGAAATTACCGGCGAGTATGTGGTGATTAAGGCGCTGGAAAATGGGGTCACCATCATAGGTTTGACCCGGGGCAGGGACACCAAGTTTCACCATTCCGAAAAGCTGGATAAAGGGGAAATCATGATCGCCCAGTTTACCGAACATACCTCAGCAATCAAAATAAGGGGAAGGGTGGAACTGCTGACCAAACACGGCAGTCTCAAAACAGACGATTAAACTGCCGGTATAGAGTATTATTATCCAACTGGACGTTTCTGATTGGGGATATTTTCCTGAGACGAGGTGTGTCCTATTTTTTTAATGAAAAATGGCACTGGTATCCAGGGCAAAAGCTCTGGATATACTTATTTTAGTGAAAAAGAGGATTACCGTCCAAACGGGTAGAAAGATTATTTGCGAGACGGCAAAACTGGAAGAGGAGGCATTCTTGTGTGGACGGTGGTATATATTGCGCCTAGTCTGAAAGAAGCCGAAAAGATGAGAAATCTTTTATCGACTGAGGGCTTTTTAGTGAAACTAAGGACAATCGGCCTGCCGCAAGCCAACGATGCATGTTCCGTGGAAATATTAGTTCCGGAGTCGGAAGTGGATGAGGCGCTGGAAACTATCAATACTATTTAATTTGTTTTAAAGTTGTGATAAGGAGTGTTTTTATGGTTCTAGAGTTTTTTCGCAAGCAGAAATACATAGCGGTGCAGCCCGAACCCGTCAGCCGTGATATCCCTGAAGGTATATGGGTCAAATGCAGCCGCTGCAATGAAATTATCTTCAGCAAGGAACTGGACAAAAATTGCAAGGTCTGCCAGAAATGCGGGTTTCATTTCAGGGCGTCGGCTTACGAGCGGATAGCGATGACGCTGGATGAAGGGACCTTTAAAGAAATGGATACCGATATGCTGCCGGTTAACCCGTTTAAGTCTGCTGAATACGAAGAGAAGTTGCAGGCGGCGCGCAAAAAGAGCGGGCTGAATGAGGCGGTGGTAACGGGGGAAGGCGCCCTGCAGGGCTTTCAGGTCGTGATTGTCGTCATGGACTCCAATTACATGATGGCCAGTATGGGCACCGTGGCAGGAGAGAAAATAGCCAGGGCTATAGAGGCGGCAGCCGAAGGGCAGAAGCCGTTGATCATTTTTTCAGCTTCCGGGGGCGCCCGCATGCAGGAAGGTATACTATCCCTGATGCAGATGGCCAAGACGGTAGCCGCTCTGGATAAATTGGAAAAAGCCGGTCAACTCTATATTTCAGTATTAACCGATCCCACTACCGGCGGGGTCAGCGCCAGCTTTGCCGCCCTGGGCGACATTATCATCGCCGAACCGGGAGCTCTGATCGGCTTTGCCGGCCAGCGTGTCATCGAACAGACTATACGGCAGAAACTGCCGGAAGGATTTCAGCGGGCGGAATTTCTAAAAAGCCATGGCTTTGTTGATATGATAGTGGCCAGGACGGAGCTGAAATCGACATTGGCCAAAATATTGGAATTACACCTGCGGGGGGAGAAGTAAGTTAATGTCGGCTACTCTTGAATTTGAAAGACCCATCCAGGAATTGGAAGAAAAAATTGATGAGCTTAGAAAGTTCTCCAGGGAAAAAGGTATCGATCTTACTAACGAGATAACAATCCTTGAAAACCGGGCCAGGGAGGTCAGGGGGTCTATATACGGAAACCTCAACTCCTGGCAAAAAGTCCTCATTGCCAGGCATCCCGAACGGCCCAACGCGTATTATTACATTAACAATTTGTTTACTGACTTTATGGAACTGCACGGCGACCGCTGCTTCAGGGATGATCCCTCGGTGGCAGGGGGTATCGGCCGGTTTAACGGATATTCGGTCACCGTAATCAGCCATCTCAAGGGAAAGGACACCAAAGAAAATCTGGCCAGGAACTTCGGTATGGCTCATCCCGAGGGGTATCGCAAGGCCATACGCCTGATGAAGCAGGCTGAAAAGTTCAAGCGCCCTGTGATAACATTTATTGACACCCCCGGCGCTTACCCCGGCATGGGCGCGGAGGAGCGGGGGCAGTCCGAGGCTATCGCTAAAAGCATTCTCACCATGGCAGCTCTCAGGGTCCCCATTATCTCGGTGGTGATTGGCGAAGGAGGCAGCGGGGGTGCCCTCGCTTTTGGTGTTGGCGACCGTATCTTGATGCAGGAGCACGCCGTCTATTCGGTTATAACACCAGAGGGTTACGCCAGCATTCTGTGGAAGGATTCCAGCCGCAACCGCGAA